>CAMJHM010000009.1 GCA_946405515.1 uncultured Fibrobacter sp.
CGTACTTTACCCTGGTGGAACAGCGGAACTTCGGTAATGGGGGTTTCAAATTTTAGACTCATAGTGCAATAAAATATAGCAAAATAAGGGGTTTTATTATTGAGTCAATGATTCAACCCTCTTATTAAGCTATTGAACGGACAATCTTATATAATTTGCCATTGAACTTTGCATATCGGACATTCACGTTTTCATCTGGTATGGCGAAACGGAACTCATCAAAAGTACATATGCAATCGGTGACATCCACAACATCTGTATATTGCAGATTCAGCGTGTCACCGACCATCTCTTGGGACATTTTCGCATTAACACCGCAATAGTCCATTACGTTCTGGAGAATCAAGACATGGTCTCCATTATCGTGGATTGACAAAGTGGCTTCGGGGAGGTCATCATCGGCCAAAGCATATACCGCGTTTTTAAAAAGCGCAGGCTTGTTTGCAACAGGAATATCGTCTAAGCCGGCAATGCAACGGCCCGCTTTAAAACCTCTCTCCAGGAAAGCCGCTCTTTCTTGCTCTTCCTTTTTTTCAGCGGTTTTATTGTGGATTTGCATTCTGTTGCCCAAATTCAGTTGATCATTCACAACAAGGAGGCTTGTGTTCATAAAGGGGCTTTCTGCGCTCACCCTGAAGAAGAATTTTGTCAGGCAAGTACATCCCGTACCCGCAGAATCACCAATCAAAGGCTTTACGTAGAGTGTATCGCCCGCAACAGAAATTTCGAGGCTGTCAAGAGCAGGCTGTTCAATCATGCCTGCAAAGCCACCTATCTGGTTGCAAGCAACCTTCACTCTTTCAACGACAACAACTGCATATTCAGAATCCTCGGCAACTTCTATATAGGCCATCGGCGGGAGCGCTTGGTCCCCTCCAACAGCGCCACCGTCATTCATGGGATCGCCCGATGTTTTATTCTCTATGCACGTACCCCCCTCCATTGCGACCACCTGAACGGAATTGTTCAAGACAGACGAAGAAGATTCCGTTGCACTCGAAACAGGGTTAGAACTCGATGATGCCCCCACAGTACTCGATTCAGGATTTATTGCACTCGATTCCGGCATGGTTCCACTCGACACGGCAGGCGTTGCAGACGAAGAAGATTCCTCCAAGCTAGAAGACGCAGGCTCCCCAGAACTTGAGGATACCCCCATTGCAGGAGAAGATTCCGCACCAACGGGAACAGGCGCCGTCGAAGACGAATCGTCCCCGCAAGCAATCAACATTAACGATAATGCTGTACAAAAAGCAAAAATCTTTTTCATATTCTCATCCTCCATTTTCAAAGTCTGGTTATCGTTATTCCCCGGATGTTCCACTCAGCAAGGGAATCGGATCGAAGAAAGCTCCATTGACATAGGTCGCCTTGGTAAACTCGGCTTCATTCTTTATTGTAAAGGATACTTGCGTCGGGCAAATGCAATTTGCCAAGGGCGCATTCGGGTCCAAATTTATCTTGACAACAAGCGTATCGCCAGCAGCCGTAACATCAACGCTCTCGACAATCGACCCACAACTCATCGTCACATTGTCAAGGACAACCGTCATGCTGTCTTCGTCAACATACTTTCGGGCCGCTGGATCGGCGCGTTCAATCACATCGATAACAAAGGTGGATGTATCTTCAGACTCTACCGCATTCGAAACGACATTCATAGCATTATTCGTATTATGGTTGCATTGGGCCTTAACGCTCAATGTTGACTGGCGAGGCCGAGGTTCGCTCGTGCCGGATTCTCCGCCACGTTCAAGAATGGGTATTATATTCTCGTCATCCAAGACAAGTACATGCGCATTCAGGAACGAATCTTCTTTCTTTACCTTGAACTCAATGACCGATGAGCAAAGGCATCTCATTGCACCGCTACGATCAAAGAAGGTTTTCGCATAGATTGTATCCCCTTCTACAAGTAAATCCAAGCTATCCAAGACAACGCCACACGTCAAGGTAATATATACCGTATATTCTATAGAATCTGCTTCGTCATGCCTGTAGGCTACAGGCTGGGTGTCCGCGACTGGAACCAAGTCTTCGGCATACAATCCGGCATCCAACGAAATGGCAGGACGGTTCTGCGTTTTCTTGGTATCGCACATCCCGTAGACATCCGTGAGCATCAGGTGGATTGGCGCCGTTTCCGGCGTAGCGGAGCTAGGCACCGCAACAGAAGACAAAGACTTCCCTGCCGCACCCGATTCGGGCACAACCGCACTAGAAGATTCAGATTTGCCCGCACTGGATTCCGGAGCCGTTGCACTAGAGTTCGGCACACCCGAAGACGCGGGTTTCTCAGTCCCCGAAGAACTGACTTCCGTACCAGACAATTCTTCCCCAAGGGCAATCGGAGCCGTCGAAGACGATTCATCCCCGCAAGCCATAAGCATAAGCGACAGAGCCGCACAGCAAGCAAGTATCTTTTTCATGATTTCCTCCTTTAGTTATGGCCTTCTACGTCTTCGACCAACGTATAGTGCATTTCATATAACTGAATTGCATTTTGTTGGTCAAAGACCGCATAGTTTATATCAGGATAATATTTGTCAAGCCTAAAGCCGCCTTCTGCCACACAACCGCAATTAATGCTTTCGGTCTGCGGCAAATTGACAAACACCGTATCACCGTCAAGGCTTACGTCTGTGCCATTTTCATAAAGGTCATTCAAGAACTTGGTTCGTTTTTCCTTGTTGCAAGGGACATCGAAATAGACATTTTCAAACGTAATCACCTCGGCTTCATTATATACATAGAAGGATGCCGAAGGTGAAGGTGGAGCATCATCAGGAGCATTCCCGTCGCCATAGACAGCTTCTTCTTTGCACTGCAAACTGAAATTTTCCGCATGGACAACAAGGCCGCTGCCCCCCGACGAAGACACGAGAACATCACGTTCGGAACCATCAGACGAATTTGGTTGCGGCACTAAGCCATTTTGCCCTCCGTCCTGCGAGCCACCATTATTTGGCCGAGAACGCGAGCTGGACGAAACAGGATCAGGAACATACGACGAACTCGATTCGACCTTCTCCACCTTTTCAGACGAGCTAATCAAACCCTTGTTCGGCAAATTAGACGAACTGGATTCAACCCTATCATTCTTTTTGGACGAGCTGGAGATATCCCCTACATCGGAGGAAACCGCATTTGCTCCGCCATCCCCTTCGGAGGAACTGCTGATTTCCGCAATAGAGTTGGGATCGATAGTTCCACCTGCCACGTTATCACTGGAGCAGGCCATTATGAAAATAAAAGAAAGGGCGCTAATGGAGAAAACCATTCTATTAAGCATGGCGTACCTCCTTGATCTTTTCCGTTACCGGGAAAAACTGAAAATTGATTCGGCAGACCTGGTCCAGGTCCTTGTATTCATTTGCAATAGATAGCACTTTTTTGCAGCAAGCGTTGATTTCTTCGACAATTCTGTTGCTCGCTTCTTGGTTTACGCTGAGCGTGACCCCGGTAAAAAAGCGTTCGTTCGGAGAATAGCGGTCTACAGCACGTACCGCCATGTTCGCCATTTCCCTGTGCATAGAACGGATCGCGATGGGCAACGCTTCCTTCGAGCCGATGACAGTCTGTTCCGTCTGCGAATAGACCTTCTCGCCGTCCTTTTTCAGGAATCCGGCCTTGACCAAGAAACTCAGGATGTCGTGAACTTCTTCTGCCGACACGTGCTCCTTGCATTCTTCGGCGATATCGCAGGCTGTTGCCCCCGGCATCATCGGGACGAGTTCCCTCAATACCGGATACTTCCAAGATTCATAATACTGGAAGGCTTCGCCGTCGACGACGCGCACTTCGTGTTCCAAAGCGATTTTCTGCATTTCAAGGAGAGAAGCCTTCTTGACGGAATCCTTCTCGGCATTGCAGAATGTAACGAGCTCGCAAAAGTAATCTTCCTCATAACCGACGAGTTTCATGGCCTGCGCCACGGCACGCGCCTTGACTTTGGAGAGCTTGCTCTGCCCCATGCACACCAGTTTCAAATGATTCGGAGACGTAAAGCCGGCACTCTTGCAGAATTCGCGCCACGAGAACGCACCGAGACGTTTGCGTTCGTCGTAATAATCCTGCATAAAGAGGTGATAGTCTTTGTATTCAAGTACCGATTTCATATACATAAATGTATATTCATTTCGCACGCTCGTCAATAACATATTATACAAAAATCGCCTTTTTATGCAAATATTGGCATAAAAATTGTAATGAACGTCACATCTCAAACGTATATTATACACATCGTATAGTATAATATAATACAGCACAAAAATAAAACGGGCGCAATATATCTCTGGAAATCTTGATATAAAAAGAAACAGCCCTGTCCAAAAGGACAGGACCGTTTTTACAAGGAGCACAAAATGGACTTTTTCGTTACTTTTAATATAAGCTAAAATAAGCCGCCCAGAATTCATTTAGTAGAAATACTTCTTTTTGATGTTTAAAATCACAAGTTATTGACTTTAGCAGGACAAAATTTTTTTCAAGCATTTATTAACTTTAAAAAAACGGAGTAAATACATGTTTGAGATACTGCATCCCGTCGTTTCGACATTAAATACCGTACTATACGATTTCTACATCATCCCGCTATTCCTGATAGTGGCAGGCATTTTCCTTTCGGTCCGCTTGGGCTTTCCGCAAATTCGACACCTCTTCGAAATGCTCCGCGTCACCCGCGAAAAACCGCTGCACGAACACGGCATTTCATCGTTCGGTGCATTGATGGTTTCAACCGCATCGCGCGTGGGGACAGGAAACATCGTCGGCGTGTCAACCGCCATCTGCCTCGGCGGCGCAGGCGCCATTTTCTGGATGTGGTTCATTACAGTCATCGGAGCGGCATCCGCTTTCGTCGAATCTACGCTCGCACAGATTTACAAGCGCCACGACAATATCACGGGGCATTCCTATGGCGGTCCTTCGTATTATATCCAGACAGCACTTGGCATGCGCTGGTTGGGCATACTCTTCTCCGTCTTCGTGCTCATCACCTATATCATCGGCTATAACCTGCTCGCCTCTTACAACATCCAGGATTCCCTTTCTAGCTACGAATTCTACGACAAGAGTTCCACGCCTGTCATCACCGGTATCATCCTTGCTGTACTTTTCGCCGTGTGCATCTGGGGCGGAGCAAAGAAAATCACCACGATCACGAGTTATCTCGTCCCGCTCATGGGCACTATATACGTTCTTGTAGCCCTAGGCATTATCATATACAACATTTCAAACGTCCCGGCAATGTTTGCGACAATTTTCAAGAGCGCCTTTTCGTTCAACGCCGGTTTCGGCGGATTCGCCGGAAGCTGCATCATGTACGGCATCAAGCGCGGGCTCTACTCCAACGAAGCGGGCATGGGCTCTGCCCCGAACGCGAGTGCAAGCGCAAGCGTGTCGCACCCGGTCAAGCAAGGTCTCGTGCAGTCGCTCTCCGTATTCATCGACACATTGCTTATCTGTTCGGCTACCGCATTGATGTGCCTTTCGTGCGACGTGGAACCGACCAAGGAAATTTCCGGCATTCTTTACGTCCAGAAATCGCTGACATCCGTCTTGGGCACTCACGGAGCCCTATTCATCACGTTCTCCATGTGCCTTTTCGGCTATACCACGCTCATCGGCAACTATTATTACACCGAAGGTTGCTTGCGATTCATCTTGAACAAGCGCCCGAACAATGTCACTCGCAATATCTTCAAGGCGATCGCCACGGTCATCGTCTTTGCGGGAGCGATTTCCAGCGCCTCGTTTGCCTGGGACAGCGCCGACCTTTGCCAAGGGCTCATGGTCCTCGTGAACATCCCCGTCATCCTGATTCTTTCGCCCATTGCCTTCAAGGCGCTCAAGAACTACACCGAGCAAAAGAAGAAAGGCGTCGAACCGGTTTACATCGCCGAGGAATGCGGTGTGAAGCACCCCACCGACTACTGGGTAAAGCAAAGATAAAGCGGATTATCTATATTTAAGGCATGTTTAAGATAGTTAGGGCATTCTGCCACGTTCTCTCTTCTTACGCTTCCCCATTCGTCATCGCAAGCGCCATCGTCGCATTCTTCTTCCCCATCGCCTTCGGCTGGGTCCACGGAAACGTTTCATCCGTCATTCTCGGCATCATCATGCTGAGCATGGGGCTCACGCTTTCGGTCGAGGATTTCCGCATTCTCTTTAGGCGCCCGCTCGACATATTGCTTGGGGCCGCCGCGCAATACACCATCATGCCGCTCGTCGCCTTTACGCTTACTAAGGTATTCGGCCTTGACCCTTACCTTGCTGTAGGCATCATTTTGGTCGGGTGCTGCCCGGGCGGAGTTTCGAGCAACATCATGAGTTTCCTCGCCAAGGGCGATGTCGCTTACTCTGTGGGCATGACAACCGTATCAACCTTGCTCGCCCCCATCATGACTCCGCTTTTGGTACTTTGGCTTGCCGACACAAGCATCAACGTGAACGCCATCGGGATGTTCCTGAACATTCTCTATGTCACCATCCTCCCAGTAACTATCGGCTTCCTGCTCAATTATTTCTTAGGAAAGCGCCCTATATTCAAAGAAATCCAGGCAAACATGCCGGCCGTCAGCGTTATCGGGCTCATGCTGATTGTGGGCGGAGTTGTCGTGACTGTGCGTCCGCAACTTTTGACAAACGGACTCGGCCTTATCTTCCTCGTACTTGCCGTTGTATTTTGCCATAACGCGCTCGGGTACATTCTGGGCTACAGCGTAGGCAGGCTATTCAAGTTCAACACCGCCAAAAAGCGCACCATCGCGATTGAAGTCGGCGTGCAGAATGCCGGCATGGCCACAGTCCTTGCCGCAGGGTTCTTCGCCAATCCCGAAAACGTGGCGGCACACCCTGAAGCAGTGCTCTGCGTTGTGCCCTGCGCACTCAGTTGCGCCTACCATTCTATTAGCGGAACGGTTCTTGCCAACTACTTCGGCTGGCGCGACAAGAAATCTTCTGTTTAGTAATTCTTGAGGCAGCGCACGGAATACATGTTGCTGCTAATGTCGAAATCCACACCGAAATCGCCCGGAGGCGCGAGATGCCAACCGTAGGCATCGCCGTCTTCGCTTGTGGCACTCCAGAAATGCGCCGACACGCCCAGTTCTACGAACTCGTCGGTCGCCTTGCCTGCCGGCACGACATCGAACCCGTAGCGGTCGCTGCCGTCCCACTTATCACGGGACTTTAGGCTCACCCATGCGGCTTCCTTGCCATCGCTATCTTCGATAAAAGTACGGAAACGTTTCCACTCGTCGTTATCGGGCAGGTGCCATCCCGAAGGGCAAGCCTTTGTCGCCATCTCGTAATTGTAGAGGCGGCCATACTTTGTGCAGTTCTCGGGCTTGTTATCGTAACAGGCGCTTCCCTTCACGTTGTAAGCAAGGTTCTCCGCCATCCAGGTGCGGCTCCCAACAACAACCGTCCTGTAGGTTTTGCCATCGCGGGTATCGCGGAAATTCCCTGTCTGCGGAGCGGCGGTACACACAAGCGGGACAAGAGCCACGAGGACCATCATTTTTCCAAAGACATTCTTCATAAAATCCCCTAAACGAAAAAACGAATAAAAAACTAGAACTTTATCGGATACAGCAAGTACCAGTGGAATTCAGGATAAACTTGAATTGTCGGTGCCGGCAACTTGAAATAGTTCAAATACTTGATAATGGTACGGGCCATGCGGCTTTGCGGGCGGAACGCCTCCAAATCGTAGTCGAACGCCAGATAAACTTCACGACGCGGGTGCGGTTCCTTGGTAAACACCTTCTCGTCGATACTCAAACCGGCCGCGAAAGCAAGCCAGCTCGGGTAATACGCCCTCGCACCAGACGGCAACAAGCGATACGGCTTGACCGAAAGCCAAAAAGTCTGATTCACGTAGTCGTCGGTAAAGATGCCTGTTTTGCTCTGCCTGTAGTAAGCCTTGGTATTGATCCAATAACTCCACTTGAAATCAATGTACCTGAATGCGGGAATGTAGCGTTCTGCCATCGGATAGAAACCACCGAGCGTTCCCGAAAGCACATCGAAAATGCTAAAGCCCCATTCCGGGGAATAACCATCCTTCACGTCAATCGCGACATGGGTCATCATCGCCGAGAGGCCCGCAAACAGGTAAGCGTTGAACTCGCTCGTTCCAGCCCAGCGGTAGCCTTCGTAGAACGATTCCCCCAAAACGACACCGCCAAAGAAATGGCCGAACTTGTCGAGGTTCATCGCATAGTCAAAGTCGTTCTCGAAATGGAAATGGCTCCGTTCGTCATCCCACCAGCCCTTCGCAAAGACCAGCCCGTAGGCAGCACCGTAGGCAATCGCCGTCAGGGAAGCCACGCCCAAAACCTTCGGGACAGAGACTTCCGCGGCAATGTCAGTCGAATCTTCGCTGCGGTAATCCCACGTGGAATCACGCCACGTAAGCGGATCGCCAGGAGCGGCAGAGGCATAGCCTGCCAACAAAGCTATCAAAACGAAAGAAATGAAATGGGAACGAATCACGCGCACGGGGAAAAGATAACTTATGATGAGGAATAAAAAGGCCCTGCCGTTCGAGACAGGGCACTTTTTAAAAGACAGGAAATACCGACCGTTAGTCGCGGGCAAGCAGGAGCACGCTGTTCTGTCCGCCGAAGCCGAAACTGTCGGAAAGAGCGTACTTGAACGAATGGTTCACGTTGCCGTTCGCGCAGACATCCAGGTGGATGCGTTCGTCCTGTTCGAAGACGTTCCTTGTCGCATGGATGGTCTGGTTCACGAGGGACTTCACGGTGATGATGGCTTCAAGAGCACCGGCAGCACCGAGGGCGTGGCCGATCATGCACTTGGAGGAGTTCACCTTGAGGCTGTCCAGGGAGCCGGCGAAGACCTTCTCGAGGGCGGAGCATTCGGCAACGTCGCCCAGCGGAGTGGAAGTACCGTGCGTATTGACGTATCCGACGTCCTTCGGGGAGATGCCGGCTTCGCGGAGCGCCATCTCGATAGCGAGGCGGACGCCTTCGCCGTCTTCGCGGGGAGCGGACATGTGGTGAGCATCGGCACTGACACCGACACCCGCAATGCGAGCGAGGATGTTGGCACCGCGCTTTTCGGCGTGCGTGCGGCTTTCGAGCACGAGGATGCCGGAACCTTCGCCGATGACGAAACCATCACGACCCTTGTCGAACGGACGGGACGCAGTGGCAGGATCGTCGTTGCGTTTGCTCAAGGCATGCATGGAGGTAAAGCCTGCAAGGGCGAGCGGGTTGACCGTCTCGTCGGCACCGCCAGCCAGCATGATGTCGGCACGACCGAAACGAATCTGGTCGTAGGCGGCGGCAATAGAATGGTTAGAAGTGGCACATGCGGAAACGACCGCATAGCAGGGGCCCATCCACTTGGTGCGGTTGGAGACTTCGCCAGCCGGCATGTTGGTGATGGACATCGGGATGAAGAACGGGGAGACGCGGCTCGGGCCACGGTTGGCGAGCGTGACGGCGTTTTCCATGTAGGGGTTCATGCCACCGATACCGGCACCGATAATCACACCGGAACGGGCAGGGTCCTCGTTCTCGGGATTGATTCCAGCATTTTTCAAAGCCTGGAAGGCAGAGAATACCGCATACTGGATGCACTTGGAATACCTGGACTGGTCGCGGTTGCTGAAATACTCCGACGCATCAAATTCCTTGACTGCAGCGGCAATTTTGATGGGGAAAGCGGATACGTCGAACCTGTCGATGATATCGATTCCCGACTTTCCTTGCAAGAGGTTGTCCCAGAGTAAATCAGGGGAGTTGCCGAGGGTCGACACGCAACCCATACCGGTAATAACTACTTCTTCCATATTAGTCCTTCTTTAACAAATTAATGGTGCCAATATAGAAAAAGATTACCGTCTCCAAGTCCTAAAAAGGGTCTAAAAAAGAAAAAAGCGATAAAACAGCCCAAAATCGCCATTAAACGGAAAAAAATAACAATAAAGTCCAAAATCAGGCTCCGTACGGGCAAAAATCCACCTTGCGCCATCACAAGAACCGATTATAAAAAAAAACTCCAAAATGCTTACACAGGATAAAGGCGCCCCCTCCAATTTTTTACAGACGGAACCCCGCAAAAAGGCAATTTTCAACCGGCAAAATATTAAATTTGCTCTTATCATGACGAAAAAGAAAAGTTCCCACAATCTCGTCTGGATGGACCTGGAAATGTCTGGCCTCGAACCCGAAAAGGACGTTGTCCTGGAAATTGCGACCATCGTCACCAACGCCGAGCTGGAAATCCTGGCCGAAGGCCCCGTCATCGCGATTCACCAGCCGGAAAACGTGTTCGAAGGCATGGACGAGTGGAACACCCGCCACCACAACCAAAGCGGGCTCGTAGAACGCTGCCGCCATTCACAATATTCCCTCGCCGATGCCGAACAGGAAACGCTCCGGTTCATCAAGCCGTTCACCGAAAAGGGGAAAAACGTGCTCTGCGGCAATTCCATCACCCAGGACAGGCGATTCCTCTACAAATACATGCCCGAAATTTCTGAGTGGCTGTGCTACAGGAACATCGACGTGAGTTCCATCAAGGAACTCACCTACCGCTGGTACCCGAAACTGGAGGAATTCCAGAAGGAAAAGCGCCACGAAGCCCTGAACGACATCCGCGAAAGCATCGCTGAACTCGCCTACTACCGCAAAACCATTTTCAAGTAGCCAATGAAACATTATTATAGCACGACAAACCGCCTCCCCTACCATAAGAGACTCCGAAACCGCTTTATAGCCATAGCCATTCTTGTCCTCATCGCCTTCGGAGTCGGTGCAGCCATCCTTCACGAAGATACTAGACCCCAGGACACCCCCAAAAAAGAAGTGGCGACACAGGAATCGCAAGAAATCCAGCAGAAAATTGCCGAACTCAAGAAAGCCGATTCTATCGAAAGGGAGCAGGAACACCAGGAAGACCTGAGCAACACACAGGCCACGCTCGTTGCCGAAATCGTCCCCGAAAACGCGCCCGAACCCGAAATTGTCGACAGCGCACACATCAAGTCGCAGAGGAACGTGTTCCTCGCCGAAAAAATTGACCAAATGCTGCGCCGCTACAAGCCCGATTACGGTGTGGTCCTCGTCGTGAACGCCAAGACAAACGAAATCATCGCCTGGGGCGAACGCCGCGACGACAAGGTGCAGAACCAGCCGGACTACTTCGTCAAGAATTCCTTCCCCGCCGCTTCGCTCGCGAAGACGGTCACCATCGCGGCAGCCATGGAATCCGGACGCTACTCGCTCGACACGCCCATCCCGATGCGCGGGGCAAGCCACACGCTCTACAAGAGCCAGCTCCGCGTGCCCGAAGACTACACCGGCACGACCATCGAACTGCAAGACGCCTACGCCAAGTCGAGCAACGCCCCGCTCGGCATCATCGGCATGAATGTCGGTGCAAACAAGCTCCGCAGCAGCGCGAAAAACCTGGGCTACAACATGAACTTCCCGGGAGGCATCCCCGGGCGCGCCACCTACAACCCGCCCGACACCGGCTACGGGCTCGCCGAAACAAGTTGCGGCTTCACCGAAGACATCACGCTTCCGCCGCTCCTCGCCGCAGCCCAGGTCCGCGCCATCCTCATGAAGCAGCCCCTTGAAATCCCGTGGGCCGACAACCTCGCCCCGTATGCCCCTTCTAGCCGCATCGCGCTCGACGTGGGCAAATTCAGCGACAACACCTACTACGGGCTCCGCCAGGCCATGATCCGCGCCGTTGAAAAAGGCACCGCCCGCAAGCACATGTCGCGCAAGAACATCGCCCGCAAGAATTTCGAAGCGCTCTATCTCGGTGGAAAGACCGGCTCGCTCGACGGCAAAGACCCCGCCGGACGTTACGACTGGTTCATGGGATTCGCCCAGGCCAAGGACGACCCGAGCAAGGCTATCGTGGTCGTCGTGATGCAGGTCCACAAAGAAATCCGTTCGCAGCCGGCAACCCAAGTGGCCGCAGTCGTCATCAACCACTGGGCACACCAGAATTTAGAGAAGTGAGGACAACATGACTCAAAACATAACCAACCCCTCCTGGTGGAACCTCATCCCGAGCTACTTTGACGGGATTGCCATCACCATCGGCAACTTCCCCGTCCACTGGTACGGCGTGATGTACATTTTCGCGTTTGTCACGGCCTACCTCGTCATGACGCAAATCAACAAAAAAGAGAACCTGGGTTATACCAAGGAACAGTTCGACAGCCTGTTCACCTGGGCCATCGCCGGCATCCTCATCGGTGCGCGCCTCGGCTACGTTTTCTTCTACAAGCCCGGCTATTATTTCGCGAACCCGACCGAGATTATCCTGCCACTCTCGCATGACGCGCTCGGCTACCACTTCACCGGCATTTCGGGCATGAGCTACCACGGAGGCATGATTCTCGGCACAATCTTTGCCGTCATCGGGATGAAGCGCAACAAGATGGACGTGTGGAAAACGCTCAACCTGAGTTTCCTGGCGGCACCGCTCGCCTACACCTGGGGACGTTTCGGCAACTTCATCAACGGCGAGCTCTTTGGCGAAGTGACGACGAGCCCCATCGGCATGTGGTTCCCGCTCGCCCACGACAGCCCCATCACGAACCCGATTCTGCACCACCCGAGCCAGCTTTACGAAATGTGCTTCGAAGGCATTATCTTGTTCGTACTGCTGTGGAACCTCCGCAAGATACCTTTCCTACGCGACAAGATGCCGTGCCTGTACCTGATGGGCTATGGGCTGTTCCGCTTCTTCATCGAATTTTTCCGCAGGCCCGATGCGCACCTCGGCCGTGTTGACCTGTTCGGCATGAGCCGCGGGCAGACGCTCTGCAGCCTGATGATCCTGGCCGGAGTGATTTGGCTGCTCGTGATTGTTTATAGGAAGAAGAGTAGCAGTAAGCAGTAAACAGAGGTTAGTTGGTGGTTGGGAGCAACCACCTCGCCTAACAGAAATCTACTATTTACCTTTTTTCAACCAAGTACCGCACAGATACATTGTAAACACGATGCTCGTAATCAGGAACATCGCGATGCTGATGCATGCGAGGTCGCCGATGCCCTTGAGGCCGCGGTGCGTCGTGAAGAGGAATCCGACAAAGCCGGCGATGGTCGTCGTGGAACTGGCCATCACGTTGCGGCCGGTTGTATCCATTAGCTGACGCAAGGTCAGGTTCTTGTCGCTCATCCAAGAGGTAATCATGTGGATGGTCGCATCAATCCCAATACCGAGAGCCATCGGAATCACAATCACGTTATAAATACTGATTTTCCCGAACTCGAACATGTCGGTAAGGAAGCCGAGAAGCCCGAGTGTCAAGAGCGTGCCCATGCCGAACGAGATACAGCCCGCCAAGAAGAGTTTGGGCTTGCGGAACGATATCACGAGCGTTCCGAAAATCACGAGGATGATGACAAGCGCAAGCCTGAAGCTATCCTTTTTCACGGAATCGATCACGTCGGAAAGGATAAACTGAGACGAGAACGTACGCAGTTCCTCGCCGTCGAAATTCCAGTGACCATAGCGTTCCTGGAAGCGGTGCAACGCATGAGCATCCCAACTCGGGAAGTCACCGTAGATAAAGCCAATCTTTCCGTAGCTGCCGTCCTTTTCGCGCAACAGGTCCAGCGTCCAGCTGGGAACGTCTTCGGCGGAGAAGGTTTCCTCGACGGCGGAGAGTTTGCGAAGGTTCGCCACGTTCACGGAATCTTCGCCTTCGGCACGGTCAAAGACGCGCGCTTCGGCCAGTTCGCGAATTTCCTCGATGACCTCGAGACGCTGCTTCTGGGAATCCTCCGGAGGTACGAAACTCTTAAGCGTGAGGAAGC
Organism: uncultured Fibrobacter sp.; assembly: GCA_946405515.1. Classification (GTDB taxonomy): domain Bacteria; phylum Fibrobacterota; class Fibrobacteria; order Fibrobacterales; family Fibrobacteraceae; genus Fibrobacter. The sequence continues at coordinate 13,824 of CAMJHM010000009.1, forward strand.
TCCCGAGGGTGGAATCGTGCTCCACGTGCAGGCGCACCATGAGCGTATCGTAAAGCTTGTCGAGCTGTTCAGGCTTGGAGCCCATAACGGCAGCCGGTGTCGATGTCACGGCCTTGCCCGTCGCGCGGGTCACCTTGGTCGAAATCTTGTTCTTCGATGTCGTCACGTTCGTCGAGACGCGGCGCAGGTTGCGCAGATTATGCTCGAAGTCCACGTCTTGTGCGAACCACAGCGAGACAGCGCCCAGCGCAAAGCCCGCAAAGGCCACATACTTGAAGAACCTGAGAATTTTCGATTCGTCCCAGGACTTGGGCAACAGCGTGTTGTCCGGAGCCTTCGGGATGCCGCCCATGCACTTCACGAGGACTGGGAGGAAAAGCACCGAAGTAAGCATACTGAACAGCACGCCCATCGAGGCGACCACGCCGAACTCGTAGAAACCGCGGAAATGCGCAGCGAGCAACGTGAGGAAAGCGGCAATCGTCGTAAAACTTGCGAGGATGAACGGCTTGAGCATTTTACGCTGGGCAGCTTCCAAAACTTCTTCGAGCGTCGCGTACTTGTGCATCAGCTTCTGCGACGTGCCCAAAATGTGAATCGAGTAGTCGATACCGATACCCAAGATGATGGAGGCGACAAACACCGTGAACGGGTTCAGCTTGCCGTAGAAAAGCGCCGTAAATGCAAGCGTCGGGAGGCAGGCGTAAAGCACCGAGGAAACCACGAGAATCGGGCCCTTCACGCTCCTGAAGAAGAATATTGTGAGGAAGATAATAAGCACAAGGCTGATGGCGAACGAGAACACAGAATCATTTGCCACCTCATCCACTTCCTTGAGGCCCTCGTAGGTGCCTTCAACCGTAAAGCGGGTGGGAACCGGATATTTTTTGCCGCTGAAATAAGCGAGCAGGGAATCCGTGCGGGCCAAAATATGAGTTACAAATTCATAGTCCGTCGAAGGCTTGATGAGTTTCGCGTTCACCACGCCGTTGTAGAGGACCTTTCCGGTGCTGTCAGGGCGCGGAGAGCCGACCAGGCGATTCTTGAGAGCCGACGGAATTGTCGATTTCGGATTCCATTCCTCTTGGTCGCCCAATTTCTTCGCATTATCCTGCGTCACAAGGGCTGAATCAGAATTGCTCTTCTTGAAAAAGGCGTCAAAGGCACTCACTGCCTCGTCGGGGAGGCCGAGTTCCTGCGGCAAATTCGAATCAAACCATACACGTTCCTTCTTTTCCTGTTTTTCCGAAGAGGCCGAACCCGTTGAATCCGCAGAGCCATCTCCCAGCAAGTCGACAACCAGCGGACCATTCTTGCGACCGATTTCGAGTTGCAAGTCTTCGAGGTTATCGCGGATATTTTCGAGATGCTTTACCGGCAAATAAAGGAGCGCATTATCTTTGAAGAACTGGTTTTCGTTATCCACCTGCGTCGAGACGAAATCGCCCTGCCAGTTTCTTTGTATATAGTCGGCGATAGAATCCTGCAAAGCCACAACCAGATTCAAGTCTTCGCTCTGGATGGCAATCATAAACTTGTCCGTAGAGCCAAAGCGCTGGTAAGATTCCTCCAAAGCCTTCACGCTCGGAGTCCCTTCGGGCAGCAAGTGAGAAAGGTCTGCATCCAGTTTAAGCCCTGGCTTAAATAGAATAGGAACGGCAAAGAGCACCGCCAGAATCAAATAAAAAGCGAGAGCCTTATACTGGTGCTTACAAATTAAAGGGATATACCAATTCGAGAACCGTTCAATCAGAGATTTCTTATTCGCCATGCCAGTAATATAAAAAAAAGCAGAACCACTTGCACGGCGTCACTGGCAAGTTCTCGATATTCGGTCAATTATCGATGACGAGAGGAATTAAGGCATCATGATGTCGTTGCGGAGAACAGAACGCAGGGCTTTTGCGGTTCCTACGGCCTTCTTTTTCCAGCCAAGCGACACACTGTCCTGCACCTGCGTAAACACGCCGTCTACACCGCTATACACTTCTTCGTTCTCGAGGCCACCCACCAGCACGTGGTCGCGGAAGCCGAGGTAATAGGAGTTCTGCGAGAAGAATACCGACGGCTGATTTGCAGGCCGTTCCTGGGTCAACAAATCGTAACCCCAAAAGTGGTTGGGCTCGCGGACGCCGGCCAAGTCAAAGATGGTCGGTCCCAAGTCCAGTTGGGAGGCGACATCCTCGCGAACATCCAGCCCGTTGAACAGCGCCGTATCCGGCGAGAACAGGCCGATAAAGATTTGCGTCGTGGCCACGCCGAGCGGCTGCGGCACCTTGTAGTCAATGGAATCCACGGGAGTATCGTGGTCGCCGAGGACAAACACGACCGTATTCTCGAAATCGGGACGGGCAGCAAGCGAATCAAAAAACCTTCCCAGCTGCGCATCGGTATAACGCAGGGCATTGCGATAGCGCGCCAAGGCATCGTCAGCAGGCTTTTCCGCGAATTGGTCGGGATAATTATAGAACGGGATATGCGAGGCTATCGTATTGAACGCAAGTAGCCACGGACTATCTACCGGCTTTTCCGAAAGCGCCTTGATGGCCGCATTCACGCCGAGACTGTCTGCCGAACCCGCAATTTGTTCCTCTTCGGGCAAATACCAGTTCTTGCCGAAAAACTTTTCCACGAAGGGAAGCGTATGGTCGAAAATCGGATTGGAGACGGTCATGTAGGACCTGTGATAGTCCGTCAAGAATTCAGGGAAACCCTTGAACTTGTTGGCCGCATAGAAGCTGGGCACGTCACGGTTCGGATGCGAGGGGAAACCCATATAGGTCGCCATGGTCCCGCGCACGGTCGGGTAGCCACCACTGAACGCATGTTTGAACCAGAGCCCGCCACCTAGGGCATTGCCGGAAGAATCCTTGGCAAAGTAGCCGCCGCTAGCCAGTTTCCAGATGTTCGGAGCCAGCGCCGTATCGCCTTCAAGCATTTGGTTGAAGAAACGTCCCTTGAACGACTCTCCCATAATGAACACGATATTGTAGCGCTTTTTCGCCTTATACTCGTGCGTGGGCGCTCCGCGGTAAGTCGGGAACGCGGCCAGGTCGGGACGGCTCGCCACAAAATCGGGAGGAAGGAAGGAATCCAGGTCGTCAACCAGGTCGTCCGTAATTTTCGTGTTGTCGTGAATGAACTCGAACGTCTCCACCGCAGCAATATGGAGAATCGGGGCCGTAAGCGTATGCTTCCCGAGAGTAAAGCGTTTCTCGATCTTGAAATGGACCAACGGAACTTCAATCCAGCCCCTCGCCCCCGTCAAGAACAGCACCAAGGGAGTCACAGAAAGAGCGAGGCCGACAACGAGCATCGTCACCGGGAGCTTTTTCGAAGGCTTGGCAGACGAAAGCGAAGCACGCCCCTTACGGAGACGAAGCGTATAGAGCGTCACGAAAATAGCCGCACCCGCAAAGCCGGCAAGGACAAGAGCAATCCACAGCACCGTTCCCAACAAGTCCCCGCCTAACGTGGTGACAGTCGTTGCATCGGTGATGTTCGAAATGTGGAAATAGGTGCGGAGGAACGAATACGAAAGCCGCTGGTGAGAAAAACGGAACAAGTCGTAATCCACGACGGCGACAAAAAAGTAGAATGCGTAAAAAACGGCCAATGCGCGGGGCGCACGGGCAAAAGTGAACAGTGCCCCCATCACGAGGATGGCGCCGAAGGCCATGAATACCTGCCAGATGATTTTCCCTTCGAACATCTCCGTCAGCGAGAGTCCTAGCGGATCCGGGAGGCTGTAGAACAGCACTAGCATCACCGTCTGGATGGCAAGGGCGATGAGCACCGTGCAGAGGTAAGGATTCTTAATGAGTTTTAAAAAAGTACGCATTCCATTCCCAACGCATCAGTTAGTTCTTTATGCAGCGAACAGAGAATCTTTCAATTTTATTAGACATCGAAACCATCGCTTTATCGGAGTCACTGGTAAACTTGACCCTGATTGCCTGACTGTTATCAACGGTATAAGGCGACGCGGTCCAAAAATAGGCGATACTGCCGACTTCGGCATCAAACATATCCGAGCCCGTCCCAAAAAAATCCTCCATAGCAGAACCCGCAGGCAGCACAGAAAAACCATAAGAATCGATTCCATTTCCGTTATAATTCCAACCGGCCTTAGCCTTGAGAATTTTCGCCGCATTTCCAGAAACATCCACATAATCTAAAAGCTGTTGCCACTCCTTTTGCGTAGGCAAATGCCACCCCTCGGGGCAAATTCCCTTAATCGTCTCAGGCATTTCACACTGGACCATGTTGCCGCAGGTCAATGAGGAATCCACAGCAAGCGAAAGAGAATCAATAGCTGCCGACCAAGTATAAAGCCGGCCCGCCAACATGCAATTTTCGCTCTTATTGGCGTAACAAACAGAATGCAATTCGGAAGTTCCCGGGTCGTAATTCAAATTCTCCGCCATCCAGGTTTGGCTATCGATAGTGACCGTCTTATACGTTTGTTGATCACGAGTATCGCTCATCGTCCCGTAGGAAACCGTTGAATTCATCAAGTCATCCTTCGACAGGTTCCATTTCCAGCCTATAGATGTCGCTGCATCAGGGGAATCCGATTTCGAGGAAGAAGACACCTCCATTGAATCTTCAGGAACGGCTTCTTCACTAGACGAAGATGTCAAGGTATCAGCTGCGACATCCGAACTGCTCAAGCCACTGTCCGCCAAAGAAACGGAACTACTCGAGGCATCGTCATGCGCTACGCAATCGTCGCAAACGGAATCGGTCTCTGCAGAACTAGCCACTGCAGGATCAGCCTCTACAGGATTGTCCCCTACCGGATCAGTCCCTACCGGCTCTGTCAATTTATCTCCCACGGAGCTTGAGGAATCGCTACCGCACGCCGCCAGAATGACCGCAACAAGCATTACCCCCCAAATTTTTTTCGCCATGACCTTCCTCCTTAAAAATCACACCTTCAAAATGAAATCAACCGCATGTTCCAAATCCTCGACTTGGCGGGCATGCACTTCGGCATAACGCTTGGGCGCACGGGCGGCATACTCGGCGTAGATGCGCGTATCGAGCAATTGCACTAGGCGGTTCTTGATTTCGCTGACGGAATACGGGTCAAAATACAGCACCGCATCACCGCAGACTTCGGGAATGGATGTTGTTCCGCTCGCTGCCACGGGCACGCCATAGCGCATGGACTGTACCGGAGGATAGCCGAAACCTTCATTTAGGGACGGGAAAACAAACGCATACGCATTCTGGTGCAAAAATTCCAGTTCCTTGTTCTCCACGTATCCCAGCAACACGAACCGGTCCCTATGCTTGAGGTGGCGCAAATAGGCGCGGGCATTCGTCACGCCGGTAATGACCATTTTCATGTCAAACGGCTTGTTCTGCGATTCGTACATGCCGATAAGTTCATCGAACGCGCGGACGGCACGCAAGTTGTTCTTTTCCCAGCGGGCTCCACTCGTGAGCAAGAAATATTTTTTTGCAGTCGCACCCGGCGGCAGGAATCCCTGCGGTTCATATTCCGTCATCGGACTGTAAAACACGGGGATTTCCAAATCCAGAAGTTCCGGGAAAAACGACTTGATGGAAGCGCGGCTATGTTCGCTCACCGTGATGGTGCGGGCCTTGCCTTCGGCCATGCGGGCAGCGAGAGCCTGGTACTTGGGCTTGTAGAAACGCTTCTTCCAGATTTCACGGTAGCGCACCAGGGCTTCCAACTTCTGCCCCAGTTTCTTGGCAAAACCGACACCCGCCCAGCTGTACTGCATTTCGAGAGCGCGGACGCCATGCCAGGTGAACACGAAATCCTTGACCTGGATGTCCCACTTTTTTTCAAGCGAATAAAGAGGCGTGTAGAAAGTATCGATTCCGTTTTCGTCAATAATCCGCTGCGGTGTTTTTTCGTTAATATCGAACAGCGGGATATTCTTCTGCTTGCAAGTTTCGACAATCGATGGATCCAAGTATTTTTTGCCATCGTAGGCGCAGCTCAGCCGGAATGGGCTTGACGCATCCGCCGAACCTTCAAGCCGCTTCACGAGCGCCCAGAAAATCACCTCGCCGTAAGAACCGCCACCATGGAATTTGGCGCTATGGATGGGCTGGACCGCAGTGAGGTTGAAAAGCAACTTCATGTCTATCTCCCGATAATCGCACCCAGAACATGCAAAATCTTTACGAGGAAAGGCATCTTCTTGTACAGCCAAGCGAGTGATTTCGCAAAGGCGTAGCTGCGAATGATATAGGCACCGGCGGCACCCACTTTACGTGTCTGGAACTCGAACGCTTCCTTCGCATGTGCAATCACGTCATCGTAGTACTCGTTGATGTGAATGGACTTGTCGGCGTTCACCGTCACCGGAATATTTTTCAAGTTCGTGTAGAAATCCTTGCGCAGAATTTTCGGCAAGAAGAGGTTCATGCTTTCAGGAACCTTGCAACCACGGGTATCGACAATGCGCGAACCGAAGAAGTGCAGCACCTTCGCCGTCGGCAGGAAGCGGTTGCCGTAGGCAAGCTGGCAGTTCCATCCGCCGGGCATTTTCTTGGTAATGTAGCCGAACTTGAAGTTCGTCTCGGCAAGGCTCGCCATGTCGTAGGGGAAATTCTTGGAGACGCAATAGAGCCAAAGTTCGTGCCAAGTCTCAAAGAACTTGCGGGCCTCGGGAGTGTCAGCGGCATACATCACTCCCCCATTGAAAATCTCGTCGTTCAGGATGGGAGAAAAGCCCATCATCTTCGCGTTGTTCAGGACCTTCTTGCGGTTGATGGCCTTCGAAAGATTCGTGTGGAAATCGAGCACCGCATAGATGCCGCCCTTCCATTCTTCGGGAATCGAGAGATCGCCCACAATCGCGATGTCGGAATCCATATAGAGAATGTCACCATCAATCACGTTGCGCATAACCGTCTTGAGGTAACGGGAGCGAAGCATCGGCGTTAACTTTTCATCAAGCGTCAGCACCTTGAGTTCGTCTACAGCATCCTTGAGCACGGCACGGTTTCCGGTGAGTGTTTCTGCGGTCTTGTCGTCGGTCAGGAGCGTCACAAAGGCACCCGGATTATGCACGCGCAAAGAGGCAATAGCCACAAGCGTCTGCTCGCAAAAGAAATCCTTCGGAGAACTCGTCAGAACAAAAAGGTATTTGGTCATATATACCAAAATATACACATTAAAAACAGGCGGGTCAACCGAGATTGCGGTATCTACGGATTAACAACAGAATCGGGCCGACAAATATCAGTTCTTCTTTTTCTTGGAGAACTTCTTTCCTGACAATCCCTGTACCCAGAACGTAGCAAGGATAAGCAAAATTACGACACCATAACCCAAGCCCCTCATCAAAAGACTCGGATTACACGACGTATTGATTGCAAAATAAATACCCGCCAAAAGCGCAATCCAAATCACCTGAATCCACAAGTATTTCTGATACGGCCAGTATCCCATCTTTTTAAGATAAAGGTTCATCCAAATACATTGCATAATCTGATACGACATTGAAGATATTGCTGCACCGGCAATTCCAAAAATGGGGATACAAATTCGGTTCATCAGCAAAGCCATCAACAACGACACAATGTTCATGAGCAACATGAACTTGCTTTTTCCCAAGCCGTTTATAATAGAACCAGACAAGCCGAAGAATCCGTTTATCAAATTTCCAATAATCAAAATACCGAGAGTTGCAACCGGATTTTCCTTTGTTACAAAAGACTTTCCTGCAATCATCATCGTCTGTTCCGGGAAAAGGACTATAAAAAAGCCGATGGCAAGTTGCACCAAAGTCACCATAGAAACGCAATAGCTGAACACCGGTTTCAAATCTGTATCCAACCGCTCCTTGGACATCCCCGCAACAACCGGCTGCAATATCGGATTGTAGCTCTGACGAATCGTCTTGAGTCCATTCGAAATCGTAATCATCACGGCATAAACACCAGCCGCCTCGGGGCCCAACAAGGCGAGCACCATCCACAAATCGACTCGCAACAAGAAAGAGGACACGGCCTCCGAAAAACCCAACGGCAAAGAGAAATTAAGCAGTTCACGCGGAATCTTTTTCCGCACGAACCAGGCCATTTGCGGGAACATCTTTTTCGTCAAGAAGATGTACACCAGAACACCCAAAATATTAGCGACAAAAAAGCCTACCGGCAAAGCAAGTTTCTTTTCGAATCCGCAAAAGAACAGGCCCAAAGCTAGCACAGGCGCAAAAGTCATCACGGCGAAATCATTGATAAAGATTCTATACTGCGGATGGCGACTCCCTTCAGAAGCTCCCGCAAAAACAAGAAGCATCGTATAAGGAACTATCGACAATGCGTAAAGCGATATTTCTGTAGAAGAAAGCATCGCAAGGCCCGAAGAAATCCGCTGCAAATCAAAAATCGAACCGCCACAAATAAAAAGAGTCATCACAAGAGAAATGGCAACAGACACCCACATCGATTCAACGACACCTTCATGATCTGGGCGGCCACACACTTTATTTTGCGGCAAATGACGATGTAGACCTTTATCAAGCCCCAAAACCGCGATACGGCTCAACGTAAAAATAAAAAGCTGCGTAGAAACATAAACGCCAAAAATTTCTTTACCGAAAGTACGAGCAATAACGATAGTCAGAACGGGTGCGATGACTTTAAGAGCCGTTCCCAAAAACGTAAACAGCGTACTCTTTATCAAAAACTTCTGATCAGTCTGAATCGAATTCATCTTTAAGTTCAATCCACTAAAAAATTGTCTTTAATCCAATGATTTATCTCATACTGACTTACAATTTCGTCATCAATCTTTTCATACGGCTCGCGAATAAAATTTTCAATTCCCGGCAATTCTTCATCGTTGATGACATAGATGTTCTTCGGATTATAGAAATCCATTTTCTCAATAGATTTGCAGTTCGTAATCAGCTTTTTCCCCAAGAACAGAGCGTCCGTTGCGCGGAGCGTAAGGCCTGTTTGGTTCGGGGATACAATTTCGACAAGGCATGCCGATTCAGCAGAATGAACAATATTTTCGGACAAAGAAATGTAGTCGGCCTTGTTATCAATAATTAGGAACAGCGTACTGAACCCTTTTTGCTGTAAAGTCTGTTCCAAACGGCTCAAGATTTCTTTACGTCCCTTTGACGAGCCAACAAAATAAAAATCGTGTTTCACTTCAATCTTTTCTACAGGAAATTTGCGGTTCACGTTTTTCAGCAACACGAGATTATAGGTCGAACAATCCTGCGGGTCAAACGAATAGAAATGGTAATTGCGTTTCCTAAAATTTTTTAGGTTCTTTTTTAAATAGACTTCGTCATTGCTCCACCGTGTCAGCGGATTCCAAAAAAAGACATTTTTTTTCTGGCCTTTTTTCATGACGGTTTCGATAACGCGATATTCCTCGAAATAGCAGCTATCCCAAAAAAGAACATCCCCGACCATAGATTTTAGGGCTTTTCGCGTATCTTTATCATAGCGGAAGAAAAAAGCAATCCTATATAAGTGCAGTGCAAGGAACACCCCGTACAAGACATAGCTCAGTTGATCCTTTTTCATTTTCAAAGGCACTTTTGTCACACCGGGAACTTGGAGCCCGTCTATGACAAACTCCGATGCCTTGAATTTTGGATTGTAAACAACGCTTAAGTCCATTGGCAATTTACGGGCAACCCATCCATTTTTTCAAAGCAAGCAAGCACTTGCACAAACGCGGAAATTGACGATAGATAAAGAACAACGGGAATTTCACAGAAACGTCTAGCGATTTCGGGGATCCGACAAATGCCGTTTTCGCATTATAAATAATCTGAAGTTTATCTTCGCCAACCATCTGGTCTTTCTTAATCTGCTCAAAGAAATCCTTCCTCATCAGCGGATGCGGTTCTTTTTTCCCGTCAATCCCAGAACCGAAGAAATGGATAATCTTTGCAGAACAGAGCATGGGATAAATCAACTTGACTCGATACAAATGGTTGTAGGCCTCACGAACCTGGCAATTCCACTCTCCAGGAAGTTCCTTCATAGGAAAGCCGAGCAAACGGTTAGTCTCGTTGAACGAAATCTGGTCGGTAAAGATACCCTTGGTATTGCAAGACTGGTAAAGCTCGTGCCACTTGTCAAAAAATTCCTTGGCCTTGGCCGTATCTCGAGCAAAAATGATTCCCCCGTTAAAGAACAAGTCCCCAAGCGATAAGGTAAAGCCGAGAATCTGCTTATTCCTATTGTTCTTCTTGTGTTTGACATGGTACTTGTCATTTTCGCGGGCATGCAAATCGGCAATGGCCCCCACATCGCAGTTTTCGTCAACAACCAAGTCCAACTTATCCGCTATTGCCGTATCGCCATCGATGTACAAGAAATCCCCTTCGAGCAGATTCCGCATATTCGTCTTGAGCAAACGGGAACGCGCAAGACCCGAAATTTTTTCATCAAACGATACAACCTTATACTCGTTCACCAAATCCTTGATTTGCGCCCTGAAGTTCCCAACTAGGTTCCTATCCGTCTTGTCATCTACCAATAGCGATACAAAAGCATCGGGGTTATAATGGCGCAGGGAAAGCACCGAGACAAGCGTTTGCTCGTAATAGATATCCTTTTCTTCACTGACCAGTATGTACAGGAACTTCATCGCCTTGTTTCCTAATCAATCGGCATCGTCAAAAGCCTGAGCTTCTTCGGGCTCATCCACAATCCACTTGCGAATATGTTCGGCCAAATCTGCCTGGCCGTCCTTTTCCAACTCGTCGGACATTCCCCTTAGGGTATCGGCATCCATGCCAGGCAATTCCTTCTCAAACGTTGTCACGTAGCCTTCCAGCAAATCGTAAGCCTTCATGCTCTGCAGCAGCTGCATGAACTCGATGTTCGCCGTGCCGCCATTACGATAGCGGATATGGTCTTCCAGCAACTTCCTTGCACGGGTACCATCCACGACCTGGCAAAGCCTGGCCAAGTTGATGACCTTCGGGTATTTCTCGTACAGACTCTCGGCAATCTTTGCACAATCGGACTTCCGGCCTTCACGGTCTGCAATGCCGGCCTGCAAATCCAAACAGGCTTCTTCGTCTTCGGCTCCTGGATTTTCCACATCACGCAACCATTGCTTGGCCATTTCGATATCGCCCGCGACAAAATAGGAGTTTGCAATGTCGATTATCGTGGCATTGCTCTTCTGGGGGTCGCGCATCAGGGCGGCCTTGGCAAACTCGGCGGCATCACCGATATCGTCCGCCATGTCGGAAATCGCATCCAGCACGTCGTCACGGTTGGGCAGGTCGTTGGTCTCGACGGTATTCATCAGTTCGTCCAGCAACGCCTTGATGGATTCGGGCGGAAGAATTTCCGATACCGAGAGGAACACATAAGAGCGCCCTTCCTCGCCCACGTGGCGAATTGCCAAGTCGTGTACAAGGTCGGACACATATTTCTTGTCTTCGTACTGTTTGGCCAGTTCGACAAAGAACGTGCCCGCATCGTAAAAGAGGCCATCCCAAAGTTCAGGCTCATCGTCGTCGATACGCGAGCAGATAAAATCGCAGCGAAGCGTCCACGCCAGGAGTTCCAGCTGGAGTTTCGGGTTTTCGCCGAAGCGTTCAATATCGTCAATCGCGGCGGCAATCGAGTCAAATAAATCCGCAGGGCGCCCAAGCAGGCGGCTACGGCCATTCACGATGTCGCAAAGCATCTGGCGGATTTTATCTTCCTTCCCACGGAAGGCGCCATCATTGGCAGGGGATTTCCAAACTTTTTTCTTTTTAGCCATAATCCCAATCTAGAAAATTCGCGCCCCCAAGACAGGGACGCGAACTCTCAATTTCTAGAATCTATCGGTAAAGACTACTTCATCCAGGCAAAGAACGGGAAGCCGGCGTACTTGCCACCATCCATGGCCCACACGTTCTCGACCGCATTGAGCGCAGCGAGGAATTCAGCCGTCTTCATGGTTTCGGAGGCTTCGCCAACTTCCGTAGGAGCAACTTTGGTTGCAGCATCGTAGTAAACCGAGACCATTTCCGAAGTAGACATGTGGGCACCAGCAACAGAACCCGCATTAGCAACAGGCGAAACGACACCTGCATTATATGCACCGGTCACCTTGCAAGTTTCAGCCTTACCTAAAAGGCCGCCAACACTGGTAGTTCCTTCCGCGGTAATCTGCCCCTGGTTAAATGCGCCCGACAAAGATGCTTCGGTCACAAACTTTCCAGCAATGCCACCCACAGCGAGGGCGGACTTGGCTGTAACAGCACCCACGTTGTAGACCTGATTCAGTACAGCGGAATTCGAAGCAACTGCGACAACGCCACCAACAGAGCTCGTGCTGTTATCTTCACCCGTCACAGCACCCTCGTTACCGGACTGTTTCACCTCGACCTTCGCAGCCTTGGCCACCACGCCAGCCACATCCATGGAGCCAGCAACAGTGCCCTTGTTCACGCACAATTCAACAACGCCGTTCATTGACAAGGTAGACACAATACCCGCCACAGTCGTCTTCCCAGCGACCGCAGCCGAATTGGTACCACCCTTGACCGTCGAAGAAATAACTGTTGCGACAACTCCGCCAACCGTACCGTTTCCATTGACCGTGCCAGCCACAGTTGCATTCTCGATGGTGCTACCGCCACTGATGCTACCACCAAGACCGCCAACAAAGTCGCCACCCGTCAGGCTACCCGAAACAGCGACATCCTTGATCACAGTATTTTCGGCCTTGCCGAACAGCATTCCCACATAAGCCCCGGCTTTGATGGAAACACCTTCCAACTTGACATTCTTGACAACCGCATCCTTGAGGTAACCGAACAAGCCAGAGAAGGATGCAGTATCATCAATGGAGAGACCCTTGATAGTATGGTCTCCACCATCAAACGTGCCACCGAACGTACGGTTGCTCTGCCCCTTGACGCATCCGATAGGAGTCCATTTTTTGGAAAGGGTTACATCTCCTGTCAGTTTGAAAACAATTTCATTGAAGTTTACGGCCTTATTGTTGACCTCGTCCATCAAGGTCAAGAGGTCCGCCTCGGAACCCAACTCATACGGACTTTCCGCTGTACCAGCACCTTTCCACAAACTAGACGGGTCATTAGGAAGGACCCATTCAATATCCGAAGAAGACGGATTGTTCGGATCCTGGCTTCCACTAGAGCCCGGATTATCTGGATTGTCTCCGCTACTGGGTTTGGCCCCCGTAGAACTATCGTCACCGCAAGCGGCCAAGGCAAAGGCCATAGTCGCCAACAAAAACCATTTTTTAAGAGTCATACTTACCACCCAATAATAACACCGATGTTGTATTTGTGATTCGTTTTATCAATATATATTAAGTTTGCCCCATAATCCATAATAAAAGCCATAAAAAGGCCACGTTAAGAAAAATTTTCGGGGGTATTTACCAACTTTTTTGGTTACAAAGCTAGGGCCTAGCGCTTTTCGCGGATACGCTTGTATATGGCTTCCGCCTTTTCCTCGTCTCCAGCATTGGAATACACGTGGCCGACGTTTTCGGCACCAATGCGTCCCTGGGAATTTCCGGCAAGCCAGGCCTTCATGTAGCAGTCCAAAGCCTCGTCATAGCGTTTTTGCGTGAAATAGATCTGTCCGAGGTCGACATTCAAATCGCCAAGCCCCTTCTTGTGGCGCAGGCCTTCCTCTAAGGTGAAAATAGCCATCCAAGGGGAGCCTTCTTTCAAGTACATCTGGGCCAAGTACCTGCGGGCGGAAACATTTTCCGGTTCCATCAAAATACCGTTTTCCATCTCGTTGAGGGACTGCCGCGTGGAATCCATGCTGCGGTAATAGTACGCCATCGTAAAGTGGACATCGGCCCCGGCAGTGGCCGTCATCTGCAAGGCGTTACGCAACGTCTTTATCGCGTATTCGTAGTCACCCAGTTTCTCGTAGACTTCGGCCAGGCCATACCATGCGTCCATACGGTCCGGATTCAAGTTCAACGCCCGTTCAAAATGCTTTTGCGCCAATGTCCAGTCGCGCCCCTTCATGTAGCACTCGGCCAAGGCAAAGTGGACATGGTCGTTTTCTTCGCCCAGTTCCAGTGCGCGCTTGTAAGCGGCAATCGCCTCGCCTGGGTCACCAGCCAGGTAGTAGATATCGCCCATCAAAAGCCAAGCCTTCACGAACTTCGGCAACAATTCGACGGTACGCTTGTATGCGACCAGCGCCACTTCCTTGCGGCCCAATTGTACCAAGGCGTTGCCCAAGTTGAACCACGCGAAGGGTTCGTAGCGGCCCTCGTCAATCGCCGCCCTGTAAAGGGGGACGCTCTCCTTATACTTTCCCTGGTCGTAAAGCTCGTTCGCCCGGAAGAAGTAATCGTCAGCAGCATGCGAGAAAACGGCAAGGACGAGTATGATGAGTGACGAGATAAACGATACTTGGTGCTTCAACACCTTAGTAGAGTTATCCCCTATGAGGAGACGAGAGTCGAGAGAAAACTCTTTCGTCTTTCGTCTGTAGGCACGCAGTGCCGTTCTTTCGTCTAATCTATTTGACAAAGCGGAACTCCTTTGTGGCCTTCTGTGCCACGGGATATCCGCCAAGCTGAGCGGGACTGAACTTCCACTGGCGAACCGCCTTCAACGCTTCGATTTCGAAACCATAACCCGGCGGATCCAACGTCATCACCTGGGTCTGCACGACATCGCCATACACATCGATAACTAAGAGCACTTTCACGTAGCCGGACACGCCCATCTTCTTTGCCTTTTCGGGGAACTTGGGCTGGATTTCGCGGAGCACTTGGGCCTGTTCGTCCACCTCGCCCGCCTCGTACACCACGTTTTCCATGGAGCCTGCGTCCACAACGGCGCCATCGCCTGCATTGCCACGCGCCAAAGAAAGGTCCATCTGGAAATTCTGGCTGCGGCTCAGTCCCGGATGGCTCGAAATGCGGAACGGGTTCGGGTTCACAACCGTACGTATAATCTTCTGCTTGACTTCGGGCTTCTTCTCGTTCACCAAGACCTCGACCTCGGTCAACACCTCAAGCGGCTTTTCCGTCTTGACGCCCTTGTCGAAGAACAATGCGTTAATAACGGGAATGGCCAAGAAGAACACCCCGCTAACCACGAAGGAGAGCAGGAATGCCGCCGGGAACCGGAAATATTTAGCGAGAAAATCAAGCATGTGTTAGACGAGAGACGAGAGACGAGAGACGAGAGAGGTTAACATCATTCTTCCTTGTTTGCCGAGATGGAGACCTTGCGGACTTTGGCCAAATTGCATTCGTCCAGGACATCCACCACGCGGCCCGAGGGGGCGTCACGGTCCGACACGATAATCACGGGGCGGTCAGGCGCTTCCGCCGTCATCTGGCGAAGGACCGTCTGCAGCGTGGAAAGGTTCACCTGCGTCTCGTTGATATGGATGGTTCCCTGACGGGTAATCCCAATCAGGATACTCTCCTTGGCGAGATCCTTCGCGGAACTCGCCTTCGGCTTGGTCACGTCCACGCCGGTCTCGCGGGTAAACGTCGAAGTGACGACGAAGAAGATGAGCAGGATGAACACCATGTCCAGCATCGGGGACACGTCAATCCCGCCAGCATCCCTGTTCCTTTTACGAATAAAACTCATTGGTCCTCCCTAGTGCCGCTTTCGGGCACCTCGGCAGGTTCGAAAGACCTGGATTCAAAGCGAAGCGCTTCGCTCCACGCATGGTCCTCGACCTTTTCCACCTTGTTCATCAAAAAATTGTATGCGAGCATCAGCGGGAACGCAACAAGCAGTCCCGCCTGGGTCGTCAGCAAAGCCTCGGAAATGCCATCGGCCAAAAGCACCGGGTTTCCAAATCCGAAAAGCTGGATAGTCTCGAAAGTATGCACCATGCCCGAAACCGTTCCCAAAAGCCCAAGCATCGGTGCGATAGCGGCACATGTAGAAATCGTCTTGAGTGAACGGGACAACCGTAGCGAAATATCGTGGCGGGTCGCATCCATGGCATTGCGCACGGCGACAGGCCCTTCGCTGCGGTGTTTGCGGATATCCTCGACAAGGGCAAGGAAGTAGCCGAAACGGCGCTTGCTCAAACGCTTGACAGCCTCGTCCTCGCCCACCTTTTCGAGATCCTTCCAAAAAGCCGACGAAGACCTACCCTTCAGCATAAAGTAAAAGCCGTAGCGTTCAATCATCATAAACCAGCCAAACCACCCCAACAGGAATATCGGGGCGAGGACCCAGCCACCACGGGTGACTGTTCCCAAGGCTGTCTCGATGACAGAATATTCGGTCATCAGCGTTCCTTAATCCAAATGGCGTTCAACACGGCAAGGCCGGCCTTTTCCATACGGCCGCGCAGTGCATCAGCACGGTTCACCAAGAACGTGTGCAGCAATTGCAGCGGAATAGCCACGATAAGGCCTGCTTCCGTCGTCACCAAGGCGATGGAGATACCGCCAGCCAAAAGTTTCGGGTCGCTCGTGCCGTGCATCGTAATCACGTCGAAGAGTTCGATCATACCCATTACGGTACCCAAAAGACCGAGCAACGGAGCGGTCGCCGCAAACACAGAAATCCAGGAGAGTGCTTTCTCGATTTTCGGGACTTCGCCCGCAAAGAGTTCCTCGAGGCCCTTTTCGGCACTGGCTCGGCTCGGATAATTCTTAAGCAATGCCGTACGAAGCACCTTGCCCACGGCACCTCTCGCCGTCTTCGCCTGCTTGCGAGCTTCGTCCACATCACCGGCCGCAAGCGCCTTGAGGGCACGACGTGCAGACAATCCGCCAAAGCTCAAAATCAAAAGCACAATGAGGCGCCACAGCACAATCAACACACCCAACACGAGAATCGCGACAATCGGGTACATCAAGATACCGCCATCCTTGAAGAACTGGACCAGGTCTTCTTTCCAGCTCTTTTCCTGGTGGCTAGCAATCTCAGAAGAAAGTTCAGTACTCAGGAGCACGTCCACAGGAGCCATCACGTAGGCAGAATCCGCGGTAGCCGCAAACGCCTTGGCCACTTGGCCCTTGACATCCGTACCGAGATTTTCCTGCCAACTGTAAGTGCGGTTCTTTTCTCCTGCAACAGGGAGCATCAATGCCGAGGGATGATACCCGTTAATATCCATAACGCTTGCCATCTGCATGGCATAAAGGCCACCAATGCGCATGCGGTCGCCTTCGGCAACGGCAGTACCGAACAGGAGTTCGGCCTTTTCGTAGCGGACTTCACGTGTAAAATTGAGTTCGGACTGAGCCACGGCAAACACGGAGCGGGCAATGCGGAGCGGATCATCGCGGTACAGGCCCATTTCCTTCTTGACCTTGTTCATCGCTTCGGTGCGTTCCGGCAGCTTGAAGGGCACGCCCTGTTCCTGGAACTTGGCTAGCGTTTCCAATCGTTCGGGACCCACCGCCAGGGAGAGGAATTCCGAGCGGGCCGTTTCGGCCTGCTGCTTGATTTGCGCCAAGTCTTCGCGGGCAACGCGCACGTCTTCGAACAGGCGGGCGCGTTCCGACATCAGGGCGTCTACCTTTTCCTTGCTTTCCTGATAGCGTTCATTAAACAGTTCGCGTTCCTGGTTGGCAGCTTCCCTATCCTTCCAGCGGGCAGCAACAGCCATGTCGCGCTTCTTGCGGGCTTCTTCGAGGTCGGCCTTCACGCTGTTCAGTTCGGCACGCTTCTTGACCGCGTCAATATCGTTTTTCTGTTGCGCAAAAGAAAGCGGAGCAAGGCAAAGAAGGGAGATTAAGACGAGAGACGAGAGACGAGAGACGAGAGACATTATAATCCCTCCT
This sequence comes from uncultured Fibrobacter sp., assembly GCA_946405515.1. Classification (GTDB taxonomy): domain Bacteria; phylum Fibrobacterota; class Fibrobacteria; order Fibrobacterales; family Fibrobacteraceae; genus Fibrobacter. Next base: position 31,567 of record CAMJHM010000009.1, read on the forward strand.
TAGGAATGGAGACCGGGATGGTGACAAGGCGCGGAGCAGTCTTGCCTTCGGCCACCTTCATCACGTCCTTGAGGGCTGTTCTCATAGCGAAGTCTTCCGATACATTGTTCCAGACAAAACCGCCGTCCGCAGTCCTCTGTAACCACAGTACATCGTTGCCATCGTTGCTCACGAACACCGAAGCGACAGCGCCATAGCGCAGGAACGTCCCCGGCACGTTGCGGGCGTTCACCTGGAGGAACCCTTTGTAAACCTCGGTCGTGTAACCCAGGCGGATACGGTCATAGTAGATTTCAAGAGTGCGGTTGATAGCGTCGTCGGCATTCACGAAACCCTTGGCAAGCTGTTCGGCAATCTCGTGGAGGCTCTTGACCACTTCTTCGTTCTTGTACGGGAAGTCGGCTTCGAACGCGGGAGCGAGCGAGTCAATGACCTTGGCCAGAGATTCCTGATATTTCTGCTTGCGGCTTTCGTACCAGTGGATAGTCCCGGTCGTCTTTTGGCGGGCATCATCCAGGTTCTTGATTTCGGCCTTGAGCGAATCGATTTCGGCAAGCAAAGCCTTGTTCTGGGCGGAGAGCGCCTGAACCTTCTTGCGGCCAACCTCGATGAATTCTGTATGACGCTTCTTTTCGGCATCATGCAAAGATTTTTCGCGGGATGTTTCCAGCTCGACAGCTTTTATCTGCCGGCGGACAAGTTCTACGGTTTCCTGCGCAAAAGCAAAAATGCTGCTTAGGCACAAGCAGAGAAACAGTTTTTGGACGGTATGAAATTTCATAGTGCGAAAAATACAAAAAGAACCTCGGCCAAAAAAGCCGAGGTCAAAAAAATGCAACGTTATCTTTGCAAATAAAGCAAAAGATTACTTGGAATCCTTGAAATACTTCGGAGTATTCTTGGCACCATGCTTCTTGAGTTCCTTGATCAGGCGCGGATAACCTTCGTTGGTCGCCCAGTCGAGCACAGAATAGCCCTGGCCGCACTTGGCGTTCACGTCGGCACCCTTGTTAATCAGGAACACCATCGCATCGAAGTTGCCACTCTTGACAGTCCAGTGGATGGGCAGATAACCGTCCGGGCCACGGACATCGAGCGGAGCACCGGCATCGGCGAGCATTTCGAGCACATCGACATTGCCACGCTTAGCGGCAATCAGCACAGCACTACTCAGGCCAGCCGGATCAGCACCTTCCTTCTTCAGCTGTTCAAGAAGAATCGTGACCACTTCCTTGTTGCCCATCATCACAGCGTTATCGACAACCGATTCGCCATTGCTGTTGCGGACATCGGCCTTTGCACCATGAGCGAAGAGGTAGTTGAGCGACATGATGTTGCCCTTGTTGGCTGCGATAGCCACGGCATTGTTGCCATTATCGGCAGCGGCATCGATTTCAAACGAGGCCTGGAGGAACAACGTCATTTTGGCAGTATCGCCATTTGCAGCATAAGACACGAACTGGTTCGGCGTAAAAGGAATTTTCCTCTTGGTCAGTTCCTTACGTACAGATTGCGGATTATTCGGGTCCATTTTATCATCGCAAGCGGTCATCGCGAGCAACAAGCTCAAAGCGCACATGCCAAATATTTTTTTCTTCATCATTTCAGCTCCAGAAGAATGGTTGTTATAAATCTAATGCTAAAACTACACTTTTTTTTAGCGAAATCGTACAGAAAAAAAACAATTTACACCAAATTCCTTTTTCCCGACTATACCGGAATCGCCCGCGAACCACTTTGTTTACAAAAATTTACCGTTTCTTGACGATTTTCAGACGTTCCCCTGGCTTGACCTTTGTATCGTTCAAACCGTTCCAACGCACGATTTCCTCTATCGTTACCTTGTACTGGCGGGCAATGTCCCAAAGGCCCTCGCCCTTCTTCACCGTATGGATAACCTCCCCCGAATTCAACGGAGCGGAGTCCCCTTCTTCGTCGATTTCCCCCTGAACCCGGATAACCTGTCCCGGATGGATGGCGTTGGAGGAACCCATATTATTCAGGCGACGAATCATGTCGGTCGTCGTGGAGAACCGTCTAGAAATGCTGTACAAGTTGTCGCCGGCCTGCACCGTGTACATTCCGTCCGTACTGGAGGCCTGGACCGCTGAGGTCTGGGCAACCGAGACCTTCTGCTTCTTTTCGGCCTTGCTAGCCTTCTTCTTTATCTGTGAAAGGCTCGGGACCGCCAAAGTATCGCCAACGCGCAGGCGCTTCGAGAAACCGTCATTCGCATAGAGCAGCGATACCACAGGAATCCTGAACAACTTGGCAATGGATGCATAAGTATCACCGGATTCAACCACATACTTGTTTTTGAGCGGGACCTTGGTCGGGATGACAACAGAGGGTTTCATATCCGGTTTCGAAACGAATAACGTATCGCCCGACTTGATCATCGCGCTTGCACTCATCGAATTCCAAGTACGCAAAGACTCTTGCGAGACCCCATACATACGGGCCACAGAGGCGAGATTGTCCCCAAGTTTTGCCACATAGATTTTCACCTTGACCGGTTTCTTGCCCGAAGACTTCCTCGGTTTGACCTTGACAGGAATCAAGAGATTCCGCCCCACGCGGATTCTCGAGTTCTTCATGTTGTTCGCCTGCTTGATCTCGGAAACCGAAATCCCGTACTTCCGGGCAATCATCCCCAAGTTCTCGCCTCGGCGCACCTTGTGGTGGGCCCAGCTGGAGAAGTTGTTCTTTTCCATCTTGTCGTAGTTATCGACAAAGGCGGGGCGTTTGCCCACAGGCAAGCGCAGCACGTACGAACTTTTGTCCGGCGGCGTACACCACATCACCAATTCCATGTTCAAGTCGCGCAGCGTATCCTCGGGAACCTTGATAGCCTTGGCCACCTGCTCCAGCGAGAAGGAATCAAAAACCGTCACGGTATCGTATTCCGGCAGGTGCTGCTGCGTAATGGTCATCTCGTAATGTTCCGGGAAATGCCCAATCACCATAGCGGCCAAAATGCGCGGCACATAGCGCATGGTCTCCTTGGGGAGCGCCAAATCCCAGTAGGTAATTGCCTGGCTGGTATCACGGGTCGTATCGGCCTTCATCTCGGCAATCAGGCGCCGCACACGGCCTTCACCACAGTTATAGGCAGCCATCGCCAGCAACCAGTCCCCGAACTCGTCGTACAACCGGGATAAGTATTTTGCAGCAGCATCGGTCGCAAGCACGGGGTTACGGCGCATGTCCACCCAAAAGTTGACATCCAGGCCATAACGTTTACCTGTTTCCGGGATAAACTGCCACATGCCCGAAGCCTTTGCACGGCTGTATGCCTTCACCTTGAAGCCAGATTCCACGAGAGCCAGGTAAACCAAGTCCTTGGGCAAGCCATTCTCGGTCAAGGCGGCACTAATCAAAGAATCGTAGGCGGTCTTGCGGTTCAGCGAGCCCTCCGTGAACGCACGGGCGCTCGTTGTCATGTAGAATATTTCTTGCTGAACACGTTCGTTAAATTCAATGGGGAGCGTAAACTGCCGAACGTCCAAAGTATCAAGGAAATTTTCGATGACCTGCAACGAAGCGCTGTCGGCGGCATTTTCGTCCAAATCGTCAACACCTTCGATGGCGACCTCGTTCTTGAGATACGTATCTTCCTTCTTGTCCGTCTCACCAAGGTTGGGGTACACCTCGTCCATGGCTCTCAAAATCCGCTCGGGCATCTTGGACCGGTAAAGGGAGTCCTCTACCTCGGAAACGTTCATGTATTGGGTATCTAGCTTTTCGGCAACCAGCTGGTTCAGCGACTGCTCGAAATAATGCCGGGCAAGGCTCCATTCCTGATTTTCCATGGCTTGCAAGCCATACTGGTAATACTGCCACGATGGACGAATCGCAAGCGAATCCGAGACCATCTCCCTCAAGGCAAGCTCGGCAAAAGACTTTGGATCCGTCTCCGAGCCATTCACCTCACCCATGGAGGATGCGGCTTGGCGGGGAGAGCAAGCGACAACTAGCGTAGCCAGAACGGCTACGACTACCAAGTCAAGAAAGCGAGACCAGGAAATCACTGGTCGTAGTCCAGATCCTCGGCATAGTCAGACCAGATCTGGTCCCTCTTGAAAGAAGGCTGGTCAAAGTCGACCTCTTCGTCGAGTTCTTCTTCTTCTTCTTCCTCTTCCTCGGTTTCTTCTTCATTCGGGAACGGGACGGTGGCATCAAAGCCATCACCCTTCGGACGTCGACCGCAATAGTAAGCAAAACTCATGTAGTTTTCCCTTCCTTTGTGTTAATGCAAAACTCGTTCAATACCAAACCAAATAACCCCGCACAACGCAAAAGCAGCCACGACCTGCAATAGAATCAACCAATTGTTGATTTTGTAGGCCTTTTGTGACTTCCTGTGCCAAGCCGGACGACCGGTATTGGAATATCGTTCTCTTACCACGAAATGGAAATATACACATAATCTGAAAAAAACAAGTGGTTTGGCAAAAATATTTTTAATTTCTATGGTGATTTATGAAAAAAACGCTCCTGGCCCTATTTTCTTCTGCAATTTCCCTGTTTGCACAGACTGGAATATCTAAGAGTGCGGAGGGGGTAAGGGTACCTTCGGCATTCACCTTGGGTCAGGGCATTCTATACACCTCTATCGGATTTGAGACCGTCAGCGATGGCGAACCGCTAGCCCTTGGCGGGTACTACACCGACAAATCCGGGAAAAAGGTCAGCATCGACAACAGTGCCGCCTCGTCGTCTTTTTCGGCATTTGTCTCCTATGGAGCGCTAGATTATCTGGAACTCGGGATGTTCGTCCCCGTCCACTACGATGGCGATGTCGGCGAAACCGAACTCGAAGGGACCGCCCTCGGCGACATCCAGTTTTATGTAAAAGGAAGCCTCCCGACGGCCATTCCTGTACAACTTGGGGGGTCTCTCGAGCTATACGCCCCCAGCGGCAGCGAATCCACGGGGTTTAGGCCAAGGCATGTCTGGTACATTCAAGGCGATAAAGAATCTTACGCCTATACGGCCAGTTCCTGGTCGATGGCTGTGACTTTTTATGCGACGCTGTACAATTTCAGCCTCATCCACTGGAACAACTACATCGGCTTTCTCAAGAGCATGAGCAACAAGAATATCACGATGCTCTGGGGTACGGGCCTATACTTTTTCCCGAATAAAATCCTGAGCCCCTCCCTTGAACTTTCTGGAGAGACAAGGCTTTCCAGCAAGGAGATTTCCCTGGCTCCGCTTTACGACCCGCTGCGATTCACGCCAGGCATCCGCCTGCACCTCCCCCGCCAGACGGACCTCTCTGTGGGTGTCGACATTGGGCTCGGATTCATGAAGAAAATCCAAGAAAGGCGCGGTTTACCCGTCACACGGGAAACCGACGAACAGACAATACAATACCGCATAGCCGGGCAACCCAAAATCGGCGTGACCGTCAGCTTAAACAAGACCTTTGATTTTAGCTGGAAAGATTCAGACCACGACGGCATTATCGACCGCATGGACCTCTGCCCGGGATCTGCACTGGGTGTCGCAGTGAATCAGCGTGGTTGCCCCGTCGACGAGGACAGGGACGGCGTATTAAACATCGTCGACGACTGCCCCAACACTCCGAGCGGTGTCTACGTGGACTACAGGGGCTGCCCTATCGACAGCGACCAAGACGGAGTGCCCGACTACCTGGACATGTGCGACAACACCCCCGAAGGCACCGCCGTAAACAAAAAGGGATGTACGCTCGATTCCGATGGCGATGGAGTCAACGACAACGCAGACAAGTGCCCCAAATCCATTCCTGGCGAAAGAGTTGACGGAGACGGCTGTCCGCTGGACGAAGACCACGATGGCGTGCTCAACGTGGAAGACAATTGTCCAGGAACACCGAAGGGACTGGTTGTCGACCGTACCGGTTGCCCGCTGGACTTCGACAGGGACGGAATCCCCGACAGCGAAGACAACTGCCCTAACAGTGTCGAAGGTGAAATTATTGACGAGAACGGTTGCCCCATGGACACGGACCATGATGGCGTACCGGACTCCAAGGACCAGTGCCCAGAAACCCCCAGCGGGATGCTTGTGGGCATCAATGGTTGCCCGTCCGATCGCGACCGCGACGGCGTACCGGACTACCTGGACAAGTGCCCGAACACCCAACCCAATATACCGGTCGACTCTACGGGTTGTAACCGAGACACAGACCAGGACCACATTCCCGATTACTTGGACAAGTGCCCCGGCACATTCCCAGGCATCAAGGTCGACGGCTCCGGGTGCCCAGTTAACAATAAGTATAGCCTCGAGGCCATCTCGAAGAGAGTCCAATTCATTTCGGACGGTGGCACGCGACTCATGAATTCAAGTTTCACCGCACTGAACGATGTCATCTACCTGATGCGGCGTTTCAATTTCAAACTCACTGTCGTCTGTAGCAATCAAGTGCAAGCAGACAACATCGTGGACTATTTTGAATCTAAAGGATTCCACGAAGACGATGTGACAGTACAAATAAAACCGGGGAGCGCAGTTCGATTCTTGCGCACCCCGGCAAATTAATCCCGATTCTCTCGGGAGCATTCCCGAATATTATTTCTTTTTCGTAATCGGGCGCTTATAACCAAACGGTTTGAGCATTTCTTCGCTCACACGGCGCTTGGCCCCAATCTTGCCAGCCTTGTCTTCACCATTGACCGGAGGCAACGTGCAACGGAGCGTACTGTACATAGTGACATCCGTCTTGTACACGTAAGCCCCTGTAGCGAGGAGTTTGCCGCTCTTAGACCTCAAATCACCATTCATGTCGGGTTTAAGTTCCATGAACATGGAAAGCATACCGGCATCGTCAACATAATCTGGATCGTCCAGTTCCAGCGAGAAAGTGTACTTGTCGACAAACTGGCCAAGGTTTGTGTAAATCCAGACATCGACAACCATAGTCGTCAAATAAAGGCTAGCCTTGCTGATATCACTCGGGAGAGATTGGACAAACTCCGTCGAACAATACTTTTCAGCATAAGCCTGCACCGACATCTTTTTGCTGTCCTTGGCATCGACACCATCCACAGCAACAACACCATCTTTAACCAAGTCGTCCAGCGTAGCAAGGCCTTGCACAGCATTCACGACCGGGAGTTTGGCATCAATTACGAGAGTCGGTCCAAGATGCCCCTTGAGCCCAGGATAAGGTTCATCGCCGGAACCGGACTTGGTTTTCTTTCCACCGGCGAGCACAACGCTTTCGGCACCCTCGCGAACATTGTAAAGGCTCACAGCAAACGTCTCGCCGTTCTTCGGAGCCTTTGAACCATAATACTTGGCAACTTGTTCATCGTCAATTACGGTCACAGGTTTTTCAACGGAAATAGCCACATCCTTGATACCCTTGACCACAACGAAGATGACAGCAGAATCGGTATTGCCCGCTTTGTCACGATAGTAGCGGATGATGGGGTTCGTCCCCTTCTGGAGGCCCTGGGTTACAAGAGTATCCTGAACAACGCCATCTACAGTCCACTTCACATCAACAAAATTGGAGTGCAAAACGGTTCCGTCTGCAGGGGAAACAATTTCGACCTTCGGGCGAGTCTTGTCAAGCACCATGTACAGAGACTTGGTCGAAGTATTTCCGTACTTGTTCGTGTAGCTGTAGCTAATGTCAAATCCGGCATTACCTTCATCGTCCCTAGCAAACTTACCCTTCGAATCAACACCATACGACACATTGATGGAATTGTCGTTAGAATCCACGTAGTCGTACGAAACTGTATAGGTCGAACCATTACGGCCTTCAATCACTTTGCCCGTCGATGCATCGGCCTGGTAAGAAATAACCACATCCTTACCATCGACAGTCATCTTATAAGACACCGTGATTTCCTTCTTACCACTTTCGCCCTTGACAAGTTCACCCTTGAAGTTCGTATGGTACGTGACCGTGACCTTGTTGCCGTTTACGAGTTCCGTGTAAGACACCTCCAAGACCTCGCCGTTCAACTGGAGCACCTTCTTGTCTTCGGTGGCATTGCGGTCCAAGGTAATCTTAGCATCGACAATCTTGTCCATCGTCTTTGTAAACGTACTCGAGGATATGTACAGGGAATCCAGTTCCAGGTTCACTGTAAAGGTATCCAGTTTAGACGAGCCCGGATCCTTGACAGAAACAAACACCTTGTTCTTTTTCTCGTTCACGTAGTAGGCGGTATCTCCTTCTTCCTTTTCCTCGACAACCGTGAATATGTTGGAGGCCTTGACGTCTTTATCCTTCGTCGACACAGTCACTATCGGCGAATCGGAACTTACGTAAACGATAACCGTATCGGCTCCGCTGTGGTTTTTCTTCGGGTCCTTGAACTTCTTGATGATGATGTTCTTCCCATCTTTCAGTTCTTCAGTACCGTAGCGAGGAGTACCGTCTTCGGTCCATTCAAGATCGATGGAGTAGCGGTTCGTATAGATGGTGTCCGGCATCAGCCACACGGAATCAGGCGTTTCACCACGGGTGATAACAACCTTCGACCATTCCTCGACATCCTTCACCTTAATCGTGATGTCGTTCGTATCGCTAAATTCGCCATCGGTTACCGAGACCTTGAGAACATAGATGGAATCCTGTTCGTAATCCAGAGAATCAATGAGCTTGATAGTACCATCTGTCAGCACTTCGAACCCAACACTCTTGCTTATCAGCTTGAATGTGTGTCGCGTAAACTGCTTGGCCGTATCCAAGTCGTCAGCAATGATGATTCCGATAGTTGTGCCAATCTTTTCGTCTTCCGAGACCGTGAACGTCTGCGGCGGGAGCGTCACAGGTTCATTCACATCGGTAATTCTCACCGTTATCAGCGTATCGCTCGAACCACCATGTTCATCGAACACAGTCACCTCGAACGTGAGCGAATGAGTCTTTTCGTAATCGAAGGCAGTACTGTCTTTTACCTTCATCACACCATCCTCAGAAACAGTGACATAATCCACCTTGGACTTGAGCTTATAAGTGAACACGGAATCGTTCTGGTCTTCGTCGGCGGCAGTCAGCTGGCCAATGACGTAGCCCTTCTTGGGGTTCTCCGGGAACTCATAAGAGTCTTCCGATGTAAAGTACGGATTGTCGTTTACGTCGTTCACGCGAATAGTCATCGTCGCCGTATCCTTGAGCGAGGTATCGGCCTTGTCGATAACCATCACGGTGATGGAATAGATGGAATCCTGGTTGTACTTGAGGACAACACGGGTCTGGATAGTTCCGTCTTCCTTGACAATGAACTCAGCCGTATCCCCAGCGATGGCGACAAACTTGTGCTGGATAAACCGAGCCGCCGTATCGAGGTCGCTCGTGAGCGAATCCAGCTTGCCAAAGGAGGATTTTGTCGGAAGGTTCTCGTCGACATAGAATGTACCCGGCTCAATCGAGGGCATTTCATCCACGTCTATGACATTGATGATGACCTTGGCCGTGTCGTACTGATAATATTGTGCTCCGGCGGGGTTGTTGTCGCAAACCACGACCTTGACGGCATACACGTTCACTTTCTCGTAATCGAGGACCATGGAGTCATTCACGGTAATTTCGCCAGTAGTCGCCGAAATGGAGAACAGTCCGCTCGTGTCTTCGGGCATCGAGAACGTCAGATACTTCATGCAATCAATTGCACTGCAGGTCGCGGTGACCTTCCCGGCCAGTTCGTCCTTAGCGTTATTTTCCTTGACACCCGGCTGCTTGCCATTTTTGAGTACAAGAATGCGCTTTGTCGTGTCGTTACCCGGGTCAGGCGGAATGACAATCTTGGGGCCATCGTCTTCGTCGGTAACATTAATTGTAATCGTCGCATAATCAAAGAGTTCAGGCTGCTTTGAATCATAGACCTTCACCTTGAGAGTGTGCTTTTTCTCAACTTCATAGTCAAGGACAGCACCGCTCTTGACATAAATGGAGCCGGCGGAATCCACCTCAAAAAGGTCTGTTGCAGATCCGGCTTCTTCCACAGCTTCGGCCATGTCGTACTTACGGTATTCAGAATCCTTGTCCGGATCATCCCAGACGACATCGTCAATCCACGTACCTCCCGGAGTATTTTCCTTCACAGAAATCACTTTATCCTTGGCATCGGGCGCTTCGTTCACATCTGCAACATTAACCGTGTACGTCTTTTTCACCGGAGTCGGAATCTTACCATCCGTGACAGAAATCTGCACCGTAAAGGAAGTATTCGTTTCGTAGTCAACAGATGCATCCGGTTTGAGATAAAGGTTGCCATCACCATCGATTTCAAAAATATTCTTGCCTGTACCGCCTACAACACGCAGAGTAAGAGGATCTCCATCTTCGTCCAAGGCAGAAATCTGCCCGGCAGTATCACCGAGCACATTTTCGGTAACAATCAGATTATTGTTATCTACCAAGACTGGAGAATGGTTGTCGGCATCTTGAATCAACAATGGCAAACACACGCCATCATTGATATCTGTCGGATAATTGCCCTTGATTATGGCACCACTCAAATTCGAAATACAAATGTAGAACCACTCATCTCCCTCGACAGTACTGTCCTTGGCAACTCGCACCCAAGCCTTGTAGATACTATCCGTCGGAGAAACAGAACCCGCATGGATTAACACACTGTCCGTTTTCGAACCAGTCGATGCGCCACAACGCGGCATATCAGAGGGATTACCATCCTTGATGTCTTCGGGTTCTGCGAAATTGGTAGTCCCATCATCACCAGGAGTCTTGAAGCAATAATTGAAGCGTACATCCGTTGTCGGAATCTTGTCCAACTTGATATCAATAGGTACTAACTTATCGTTTTCCACGTACTTTCCACTGGCAAGCGCAGCCGGGTCAATCGTTGGCGGATAGAACGGAACGAAAATAAAGCCGGAGCCATCAAAATTAGCATCCATCTTTATATTCTTCGCAAGCAACTGACCGGCAAGGGTCATCTGCTGCTGCACATGAATAGTTCCCTGAGAAATAAATGTTCCCTGAATAGAATCAGTATGAATAATTGCGGGCCATACAATATCTTTTTTCGCATAGAACAACAAGTTTCCAGTATACTTGTTATTCTGGATAGGCCTATAGGCGGCACTATCCGCCCATGAATGTTTTGCCGTATCATACACAGCGGATTCATCCATATATACAATCTGAATATGCGGATGCGCTTGTATCGTAATCGTACTGTCAATGAATATACGAGTCAAACGCCCAGTAGAAGGCATTCGCACAATAATCCGGCTCACATTTTTCATAGTAAAGGTCGAGAAATGAATATCATACGTATCGGCTTCACGCTCTGCTTCTGTCGCTTTTTTACTGGCAGGGACATCGATATAACCCGTGGTATCATCTATGCAAAAACTCCCCTTAGGCAGGTTATTGGCATTTTGACAGTTATAACTTATTGCCGTCCCATAAGCAGGCAACTCATTATCTTTTACTAGCGGAATAGTAAGATCCGTCTTTACTGGAGGAACCGAGTCACCACCTGTACCTGGGCAAGAGGAATAATTGCTGCCAAAATGTTGAAAATTCGTCTTGACCAATTTAGCGAATTCTGCATTAACATTTTTAGCAACACAAACATGGCCATTAATCACATTGGATCCATTTGAACCGCTAAAATTTTGCCCAGCATCGACACTACCTGTAACGCGCATTGGGCCGGTAATCACCGTATCAGAACCATCGTGAAACTGGACACTTCCACCGATTAGGATTGGGCCACCGACACGATGGCCCGTATTCGCCATCGTCCAGCTTCCCTGTGAAGTACCAAACCAACCGGTCTTGTCAGAAATGTTTATATTCCCACCCAAAAATTCAATTCCTTTCTGGCCGAAAATCTTGTACTTCATCAAGTAATCCCATTCGACCTTCTGTCCAGCAGAGTCACTCTGCTTGAGACTATCCCTAACAAAATAAAACGGATAGAAATTATACGCTGGAGAGGCAGCGAACGCTTCGCCAAGCAAGCACGACATCAGGATGCCGAACAAAAGCGCTATTTTTTTATTCCACTTACCCATAATAACCTTCCAAGGGATTTGTGTTTCGGTTAACTCCGTATTCCAAATTGGAATACATAAAATTTACATTTTCCAGACGTCCCATAGCAAAAATAAAAAATTTTTCCCTTAAACGGAACAAAAATCTACATTTCGTTTAATTTTATAAACAAAAATCACGATTTTCCGGCCTAATTTTTTTTACAATCTTGATAGTTAAAAAAAATTTTCATCATTTCATTCATAAAAAGGGCTATATGCAACAAAAATGAACAGGACCCAGAAAATGGGTCCTGTTCTATTTTGGAGCAAAAATCAGTTCAGAATCACTTTTTCATTGGCGGACGCTTGTAGCCGAACGGACGCAACATGTCTTCGCTCACCTTGCGCTTCGCACCCTTCAGGTTGGCCTTGGGCATCCCCTCTGCAATGGGAGGCAAAGTACAGCGGAGAGTCGTCCGCATGGTCACTTCGGTCTTGTACAAATATGCACCCGTACCCACTAGCTTGCCCGTCTTCGTATGGACATAGCCATCAAGGTCCGGTTTCAATTCAAACGCCAACGAAAGCATGCCGCCCTTATTGACGTAATCCGGATCATTCAAATCCACGCCAAAGGAATAATCGTCAACAAAATTGCCCAGATTTGTGTAAATCCAAACATGCACCGACAACTTAGTATTGTAAAGGTTCAGCCGGCTCAAATCCCCGCTAAAGGATTCCTGGAATTCCTCTGTACAATACTCGGCGACATACTGAGACGGAGCCATTTTCTTGCCACCCTGAGCATCCACACCGTCTACGGACACCAGTCCATCCGATGCGACAATGTCGTCAAAGGTCGCCAAGCCACCAATAGCACTCGCCACGGGCATCTTCACATCAATTGTAAGAGTCGGGCCCAAGTGGTCTTCCTTGCCAGGATAAGGCTCTTCACCGGAACCTTCACGAGTTTTCATGTTTCCACCAATAAGGATTTCTTCTTCGGCAGATTTCTCGTTGTTATACACACTTACAGCAAAGGTCTGGTTTTTCTTTGGTCCCTTTGAATCCGCATAATATTCTTCCAACCTATCCGAAGTCACTACCGTTACCGGCTTTTCAACATGGATATCCAAATCCTTCGGATTCTTCAACACAACAACAATCGAAGCAGAAGCCTCGTTGCCGGCCTTGTCACGATAGATTCGCACAATAGGATTGGTCCCCTTCACCAGGCCCTGCATATTCAGGGTATCCTGCTTCACATCGTTCACAGTCCAAACAACGTTCACAAAGTTCGTATGGACCTTGGAACCATCCGCAGGGCTTTCAATATTAACCACAGGCTTAATCATATCCAACACAACAAACGCCGAGCGGCGGCTCGTATTGCCGAACTGCTTGTTGGTGTACTCGTAGGCAACCTCAAAGCCAGGATTGCCTTCTTCGTTCTTCATGACCTTGCCCTTGGTGCTTACAAAGTACGAGATGTCAACAGTCTTCCCGTTCTTGTCCGTATAGGGATAAGTAACAATGTAGGAGCCACCATTCCACTGTTCAATCAGCTGGCCGGTTATTGCATCGGCCTGGTAAGACATCGTAATCTTGGTACCCTTGCTATCAATCGTCTCGTAAGAAACCGTCATCACTTCGACACCGGCCGCATTCTTGACAATGTCGCCCTTGGCATCTGTATAATAGGAAACCTTCACCTTTTCACCACCAGCCTTCGTGAAGTATTCCACAAGGACAAGGCTGTCATTGGCATTAGATTTCGTTGCCGGCTCCGAGGGGGTAATATCCAACAGGATATTCGCCTTAACAATTTCATTCATCTTCTTGTAGACGTCAGCACCAATAGCGAGCGTGTCCAACTTGACAGAAATAGCCATTTTCTGTTCAGTGTAGTTGCACGTTGAATCCGTGTAAGTCGCATCAAGAATGGGTTCCCGGACCTCCACCAGAATCACGTTTTCCGTCTTATTCACATAGTAAGAGGTATCCGAAGCGGGGACCTGTTCCACAATTGTATAGATGTTGTCCGCTACAGGCGGTTTGACATCAACAGCAACCTTCACGTCCGGTGTACGCGTGCAGACGAAGATAACGATGGTCGCAATAGTCCCATGGTCCTTTGTCTTGTCGTAATACGTGAGAGTCACCGTATTGAATCCTTCGTGCAAGTCAGTCACGAGCGTGTCGGGTTGCGGAATGCCGTCGGCCGTCCAGGAGAGGTTAATCTCGGTCCTGTTGATGTAGAGCGTATCCTTCGGGAATTCCCAAGTCGTATCCTGCGTTTCAGCCTTAGTCACGATAATCGTGGACGTTTCCACCTCGTTGTCGACAACGATGATGACCCTTGCGGTATCCACATTGCCGTCAGAATCCTTGACCTGCACAAACAACGTATCGAACTTGTCGGCTTCGTAATCCAAAACAACCTTGGTCGTGATGACTCCGGTGCTGTCGTTGATAGCGTACTTGTCCGAATCACCAGCAATAATCTTGAGCGTGTTATGGAGGAAATCCTGGTTCCGGTCTTCGTCCAACACGGGCAACGTGTCGACAACCGTGCCAATCGGCTGGTTTTCTAGGACATGGAAAATCGTATCGCGAACTTCCGGGGCCTCGTTTTCGTCAATAACGATAACCGAGATGACCGTCGAGTCATACTCCGTTCCGTTGGAGCACTTCGCAAAGAATCCATAAGACGGCTTGGTTTCGTAATCAAGCGCAGAATTCAAGATGAGGGCGGTCGAATCGAACTTGAACGTCGTCCCGGCATCACCAGAAATGATCGTACAGGTCAATGGGCCCGTAATTCTTATGTCGTCCAACAACCCGACAAGAGTGTCAATCGGCGCATTTTCCCTGATGGTGAACTCCACATTCACGACATTGATAAACATCTTCTTGCCCTTGTCGCAGATATTCGGAGCGTCAACCTTGCACAAATCAAATTCAATCGTCGCATACGGTGTACCGTAGGCATCCTTGACCGGAGTAAACGTGAGCCCGGTAATCTGGCCAATAGTCGGGGTGGAGGAACCCGGAGTCGCCTTGATGACATCGCCCACAGCCACAGCCTTTCCATTATAGGTCAAAGTCCCGGCAGAAGGGATACTCTTGATGACAACGTTATAAGTCTTCATCGGAGTAACACTATCTGGGCCGTATGCAGGGAAACTGGTAATCGTCAAGACCTCATTCACCTTGGAGGATACCGTCGTATCCATGGAAACCGGCTTCTTGTCGTTATCCACGATGAGGAACTTCATCGAATAGCTAGCATCGGGATTGCGGTCCCCGTTCGGGGTAATGGCAGCCGTCAAATTAAAGACTTTTACGATAACGCGTTCATTATCTTCCTCGAACGGGTCGTCCTTGGCATGGAAAATGATGGGATTCTTCATTGTCCTCGAGCCCTTCTCGAATTCGCCATGGGCCGTATCCCTTCCGCAAAGCGGGAAGCTAGCAAAAGAAGTCGTCTCCACATCGTTCACGTTGGCATCTTCGCAGAATTCATCGTCCTTGTAGCCATCGCAAGAAGAAGCATCCTTGAGAGAGAAGCAGTAGTCGAACGTGACGCGGGTCGGAGGATCCTTGGAGAGAACCAGCTTGACGGTATCGCCACGAACCTCGTTGTCTTCGTAGGCCCTGGCATCTATGTCGATTACAGACGGTTTAAACGGCACATAACGGAAGTCGCCAGCGCGGAAATCGTTGTGGATTTGAACCCTCTTGGCCAAAAGCTGACCGGCAAAACGGTAGTGGTCCTTAAACCCGATGTTTCCACCAGAAATATAGGTACCTTGATATATACATTCCTGAGAAGGGAAGTTAATATTGCCCTGACTATAGATTAACAGGTTCCCCGCATAGTTGGCATTAGTGACAATACCACTCTGATCAAGCATCAATATGTTGTGTTCAGTTCCATCAATCACCATTGAATCTTCAATAAAAATGCGTACATAACGATTGTACGGGTTGTTGAAGAAGAGAGTATCGCAACCATCTCTTAATTCAAGACTTCCCGTGACATGGATATCGTAGAAATCATCCGTCCCTGCTGGAATATTGACATACGCAACTTCCGTACCCGGAACTACATTTGTATTAGCTTTAAACACCCAGTTTCCGGTAATAGTGGTGTCGAAGCCGGTATAGCTCCAATCCACCACGGGAACATCAAGTGAAGCGTCTATTTTCGGAAGGGAAGTATCGCTACATGTTCTTCTGCTAGCCGGAACAATGGACGAGTCTAAATCACCATAATCATTGCTACAGACAATGCCATTCCAAACATAGTTTTTTTGATTTTGTGCATTTTGCCCTGCAGAAAATCTTCCACCAAAAATGCTCGGCCCAGTCAAGATGGTATCACGACCGTTATTAATACTAAATCCGCCACCAAAGGCTAGCGGGCCGCCAAGAGAATGAAGATCGTTTGTAAAGCTAAGGCCACCTGTCGCACTACCCGAATAACCAACGGAATCCGTGATAAACACTTCACTATTGCTAAAGACAACGCCTTCTCCGCCCACTCCGGTACCCCAGAGCTTGTACTTGATAAGTCTCAGCCACTCAGCTTCCTGCGCGGCATCATCAGAACCGACTTTGGCAAAGTAGAACGGACTAATTTCCGAAGCAAAGGCTAAACTTGCTGCAAAAAAGGCAAACAGAATGAACAATGCCTTACTCAAAAATGCTGGTCTATATTTTTGCCCAACCATGTAGAACTCCCGGAAGCCGCCCTTCCACTGATAGATTTCAAAACGAAAAGAGTCAGCCCCTTTTTCCCATAAACTTAAGACAAATATAGTTTATATTTCTTTACACATCAATATATAATCATAAAATTGTAATTTTTATCATCAAAAAAACGCAAGAAATTTGATTTTTTGCGGAAAACTAACTATATTTGGTGTTCCTAGGCCCTGAGCAATGACTATTTGCGGGCAAATCGCCAGGGCGAAAGCAGCAACGGACTTGCGAATTTTTATGTGCTCAGGTAGCCTAGGATTTTTTTGCAACCCACGGGTTGCTTTTTTTATTCAACCACCAGCCTCTAGATTCTAGCCCCGATTCTCTATGCTCCTCTGGACCATCCGACACAGCAAGCCATACAACCCCAAGGACGTCTGCTACGGCAGGCTCGACTTTGACGTATCCCCCACCTTCCCGGAAGAATCCGATGGAGCCATCCAGGCGTTTTTGGCAACCGGAGCAAAGCCGTCAAAACTGTATTCGAGCCCGCTCCTGCGCTGCATGCGCCTCGCCGACAAGGTTTCGGCGGCGACAAACCTCCCCATCGAAAAAATTGACGCCATCCAAGAAATCAACTTCGGCAATTGGGAAGGGCAAAAACTAACGGAAGTACCAAGGAGCGAGATGTACGCCTGGCAAAAAGACCTCCGAGGGTTCCGCTTCCCGGGCGGAGAATCTTTTTACGACGTGGACCTGCGGGCAGGAAAATTCCTTGATTCGCTCCCCGACAATGGAGAATTCCTGTGGGTAACCCACGCCGGGGTCATCGCGGCCATCATGCACTCGCGGTGCGGACTCCCCGACAACCGGTTTGTTGAAGGAGAGTTCTCGTACACCATGGTGACCCGGTTCGAGTTCACGCGGGACAGCGAAGGCCACTACAAAGGGAGCTACACCAAGATTCACGACGGAATACAGATGCCGCCGTTAGTGATTGGTGGTTAGGAGCTATGAGGTCGCTCCGTGCCTAAAAATCAAACGTAAACACGGCTTGGGCGCCGCCGGTCCCCAAATTGGGCAGCAGGGCCAAATGCACGGGATTGTCGAAATCGCTCAGCAACGCATCGACAACGGCATCACCCATGGAATACAGGTAAAGCAAAGCCATCGCCCAGATATACTGGTTGCGGTTTTTGCGGTAATAAGTGACGCGTTCCGCAATCTTGTCAAAATCTTCCGGTTCAACATCTTCCCGTTCGAGAATATGCTTTCGCCCCAAATAATATTCCACCATATTCTGCGAAGTCCAGATACTCGTGGAAGCCCCGATAATACTCATATAGAGGAGGCCCGCCTTACCAAACTCCCCGTTGTACATCTGCCCAAATCCTGGGATAATTGCAAGCAGCAAGGCCTTCTTCATGCTCCGCTGCTCGACACTCCTATAGTGGTTGTTGTACCAGATGCCAAAAGCATCAAACATTCCATACAAATGAAGGCCGTACAGCCATGCGGTTTCAGCCTTACGCAAGTCCTCCTGCTCCATCTTTTTGTCGCTTAGAGTGCGGACTCGGTTCACATAATCCATACGCTGTTCTTGATAATACTTGATGCTGTCGCGGCTCGATGCCGTCGCAACCAATCGCGAGAAGTACGCCACGGAATCTTGCAACGGCCTTACTTGCTCGTAGATGCGGTCACGCTGCCAGGACTTGTTGAAAACAACCTCGTACACAAGAAGGGCCTCTATCCCGGTGATAAAACCACCACGGATATAATGTTCCGTGTAGTATTGGCCGCCTCCTGGGAAAATACTGAACAGCATCGTATAGAGGAGTGAGTTGTGCTCCGTCGGCACGTCCCACTCGTTCACTGGGAGCGTGTCAATTTCTGGAATACCCGTCTTCCCCTTTTGCACATAGACATCGCCCGCAAGCGCGGGAACGCACGCGAAGGCTGCAAAAAAGAGGAATATGAGCATCAATCGAAGCTTCATTGCGTTCAAATATAAAAAAACTCGGCATAAACGATAGGCCCAGGCCCGGTCTTGCTATATTTTTTGACAGGTTCCTATCGTTTGTCATTTTTTGACAGCGTTTGTTTTTTAAATTAAGGACATGAAGATGAATGACGCAACAAATTCGCACGAAAGCCTCCAGGCAGAGATTCACAACCTGGCCGTCGCCATCAAGGCAGCCCTCATCGAGCGGGGCGAGATGATGGCCACGGCGGAGTCTTGTACCGGAGGGCTCGTGGCAAGCAGCATCGTCAACGAGGCCGGCTCCTCCGCCATTCTGAAGGGTGGCATTGTCGCCTACCAGAACGAGGTCAAGACCAAACTCCTGGGCGTCCCCGAATCCATCCTTCTGGAACACGGAGCCGTCAGCGCAGAGACGGTCGAAGCCATGGCCGAGGGCGCTCTCCGCCAATTCGATTGCCAGTGGGCCGTTTCCACCTCTGGAATCGCAGGTCCCGGAGGGGGTACCCCCGAAAAACCGGTCGGTACAGTATGGATGTGCGTCGCGAACCAATGTAAAAAAATCGCTTTTTGCGAAATTTTTTCGGGAAATCGGGACAAAATCCGCGAAAAAAGCGTCTATACAGTGTTGGGCAAGTTACTTTTTGAGTTAAATAACCAAAAAAGCACTTGCACAAAAGAACACTAATTGTTATATTTAAACAGGAACCAAAAACAAACAGGACAACTATCATGGCAAAAAAAACAAACACTACCAGCAACCTTTCCGCCGATAAAGCCAAGGCCGTCGAGGCCGCAATCGCCCAAATTGAAAAGAACTACGGTAAAGGTTCTATCATGGCTCTTGGGAGCCAGCCTGTCCAAGACATTCCCGTCATCCCGACCGGGTGCATCCAGCTCGACATGGCACTCGGCGTGGGAGGTTTCCCCCGCGGTCGTATCATCGAGATTTACGGCCCCGAATCCTCCGGCAAGACGACGCTTACCCTGCACGCTATTGCCGAAGCCCAGAAGCTGGGCGGCGTTGCCGCCTTCATCGATGCCGAACACGCCTTCGACGCCGTGTACGCCCGCAAGCTGGGCGTTGATATCGAGTCGCTCCTCGTCTCGCAGCCCGACACCGGCGAGCAAGCCCTCGACATTGCCGAGACGCTCGTCCGCTCCGGCGCTATCGACATCATCGTCATCGACTCCGTGGCCGCACTCGTGCCGCAAGCCGAAATCAACGGCGAAATGGGCGACAACCATGTTGGCCTGCAGGCCCGCCTCATGAGCCAGGCTCTCCGCAAGCTCACCGGTATTCTCTCCAAGTCCAACACCTGCATGCTGTTCATTAACCAGCTGCGCATGAAGATTGGCGTGATGTTCGGCAACCCCGAAACCACTACCGGCGGTAACGCGCTCAAGTTCTACGCCACCCAGCGTATCGACATCCGCCGCATCGCAGCCATCAAGGACGGCGAAGAAGTCATTGGCAACCGCACCCGCGTGAAAGTCGTGAAGAACAAGGTGGCCGCTCCGTTCACCCAGTGCGAATTCGACATTCTCTATGGCTGCGGCATCTCCCGCGAAGCCTCCATCCTCGACCTCGCCAGCGAACTGGACATCATCCAAAAGAGCGGTTCCTGGTTCAGCTACAACAACGAACGCATCGGCCAGGGTCGCGAAAACACGCGCCTGTTCCTCAAGGACAATCCGGAACTCTGCAACGAAATCGAGCAGAGAATCCGCGAAAGCATGAAGGACGTCGAGTTGTTCAAGCTGAACGAACAGGATGCAGTCTCCGCCGACGAAGACAGCGAAGTTCCCGCCATCGAAGAAGCATAACGAATCTTCCTTAAAAAGAGCGACCTCCGGCAGAGTCCTTTGTAGCCATTGGGACCCAGCCGGGGGTTTTCTGTATCAACGCATCCACTGATTTTGTATAACTTCCAAGAAGATGCCACACTTCTTGACGATAAGATTAATTATCTTGTACCCATGCTTCGCCCATTTCGCCTTGCGCTCCTTTTTTTCGCCTTTTTTGCCGCTGTAGCCAGCGCCCAGTCCCTGTGCCCGCGTTACTTAGTCTCTTCGCCGATGGTCGTCAACATCGAAGGACGGTTCATCAACGTCAAACATTCCCGCGTGAGCATGGACGTAGAATGGCGCCATCATCCAGAATCCATCGACACATTCTTTGTCAACTTACCGGACCGAGAACAATTTAAGTTCATTACGACAGGCAATTCACGGCATATCGAGCTGGGAAAGAACAAGATAAAAAGGCAGCTAGGCACGCACCACTTGAAAGAAAACATCGGCGAAACGCCGCTCAAGCTGGACGATATGGAATTACTTGCCAACGGCCAATTTGTATGCAAGGAGCCCCCTGACACGACATTGAATAATCTCGGGACGGCATTTTCCATGGCATGGTGGAGCATCATTTCGGATACACTGCCGACTCCGCAAAAAGTCGTCATGCGCGGAGCAAACCGCGAAACCCGTATTTTCACGATTGGGCAATGGAAGGTCTTTTCGGGAGAACTCCTCCCCACACTGGTCGAACTCTCTGGACCAAACTACCAAGGAAGCATTTGGATACGCTCGGCCTACCCCATCCAGGCACTGGAGTCGGACCCGCTACAAAAGAACGCCAAAAAGGTGCGCCCGATTCCGGAACTATTCCTAAAGATTCCGGTTAAACGGAAAAGAGAAATACCCCTGATACTCAAGCTGAATCAAGAACTGCTGAGAGAGTGATCCGTTATAAAAACGGTTTTTGGGGCGTTTCCACATACCGACTTCCAGCGTAATGCTACGCAACCCTTCGTACCACGAAAGGTTGGGGCCCAGCATCACCTGGCCGTACGACAGGGATTCCTTCTTCACGGTATATTCGCTGCGCAGGTAACCCGTTTTGTAATACGTGGTTTCGAAAACAACAGCCCAGTTCTCGTTCAACGGCAGGCAACCGTAAGTCGCCAGCTCGATAATGAAATCTCTTGAAAAAACCGGAATATTGCGCTTGTAGTCGTAGCTTTTTCCTTCAAAATCTGTACCCACATCCGATAAAATGTAGTGGACATTGGCCCCGAGAACAGAGCCATGCGGGAAGAAATACGCTAAATCGGCGCTGATGTCGAACAACTGCGCGTAATCGTAGGCAGCGGCATCGTCTGTCCATACGTTATCGACGACGTAATCTGCATTCCAAGTATCCGCGATGCGTCCGCCGCCCTCGACATCGGCATTGACCATTTCGAGGTTCGACTTGAAATACAGGTAACTTTCGTAGACAAAATCAACTTCCAATTGAGGATTGGTCTTGAAAGGGCGCAAACCGAGCCCCGCCTTGTAGCCCCCGTAAAACGGGGAAACTTCCAAAGAGGCAACCATTTTGAGGTATGTCGGCATTTGACCCATCCTCTCGCCATAGTTCAAGTTGCCGACAGGTTCAAGCCATGTATAGTTGATGTTCCCATTGAGTTGAGGGAGCCATTGCCCCCACACAAATGGCGTATTGCCCATCAAGTGCCACGATAAATTGGGGCCGTACCGGAAGCCGAAGAACGCACTCTGATCAAAACCGTCTCCCAAAGAAAAGCCCACAAGACAAAGTAGACTAAGGAAAAAAATTCGAGTTGATGACAGCGCTTTAGACATTTCAGTGTAAAATTATAAAAAAATTTGTAAAATCTACGAAATATTAAGCCACTTGCCTTATAAATTCTTATTTTGTGTGCATCTAATACCTAAGGAGCATATATGAAATTGTCTCATCTTTGCCTACTCGTCCTCGGCGTCATGCTGCTCTGGGGATGCTCTAACCGATCTTCATCCCCCATTCTTATTGAACGCGGCGTAGGCCAGAACGAATACGAACGCGAATACTTTGCCATTAAGGAAAGCATGGGCATCGACAAGCGCCTCAAGGACGTGTTCAAACAGGGCTATATCGAAGAAGGCATGACCAACGACATGGTGAACCTGCTCTGGGGACCTCCTGATCACGAAACGGAAACCGACACTAGCTGCGTTTGGGAATACTACACCCGCGAAGGCCAGCTCATCACCCGCCTCATCTGGAAGCATCCCGAACAGGCTCGTCTGAAGGGTTACGAAAACGAATGGATTCTTAACAAGATTGAAGGCGACCGCTACGGTGGTTCTCCGGCTCCGACATCCAGCCGTTCTAGCAACTACAACTAATCTCAGATAGGCCCTTTTAGGCCCCATGAAAGAGTGAATTTCAGAAAAAGAGCCCATCTGGGCTCTTTTTCCTTTTATTGTGAGCCCTTTTTTTCTATATTTACGCGCGTTAAATTTTATAACCTCTCAAGGAGTCAATTATGCGTCAGTACATCATTGCTGGTAACTGGAAGATGAACAAGACTGTGAGCGAATCCGTTCAGCTCGCTAAGGATATCGTGGAAGCCGCCAAGGACGTGAAGAAGACCGAAGTCGTCATCGCCCCGACCTACCTCGCCGCTGCCAAGGTTGCCGACGTCGTCAAGGGTACCAACGTGAAGCTCGCCATCCAGGACATCCACTGGAAGGACCAGGGCGCATACACTGGTAAGGTTTCTGTGGACATGGTCAAGGAAATCGGTGCCGAATACATCATCATCGG
>CAMJHM010000010.1 GCA_946405515.1 uncultured Fibrobacter sp.
CGCTTGCGTTTCGGCATGGCTGAGCCGACGAGTCATGCGCCTGCGAATGACAATTCCGAGAACCTCCTAGCCTCTAGATTCTAACCTCTAGATCCTAGTCTCTTGCCACTCACTACTCTTCTTCAGCGGGGCGCTTCGACAGCTGCTTTCTCCTGATGGGGTCAAGCTCTGTCTTGCGCAGGCGCAGCACTTCCGGCGTGACTTCGATGCATTCATCTTCGTTGATGAAGGTGACGCATTCTTCCAGAGTCATGCGGCGGTAGGGTGTCAGCTGAATCATGTCGTCGGCGGACTTGGAACGCATGTTGGTGAGGTGCTTGCCCTTCGTGACGTTCACAGTGATATCAACGTCGCGGTTGTGTTCGCCCACAATCATGCCCGGATAAACTTCGGCACCCGGACCAATGATGAGGTAGCCACGGTCTTCCAGGTTAGAAAGTGCATAGCTTGCGGCTTCGCCCGGTTCCTTAGCGATGAGCACACCGTTGATTCGTGCCGGGATTTCGCCCTTGTACGGCTGGTATTCCTTGAAGAAGGACTGCGTCACGGCGTAACCCTTGGAAAGCGAGAGGAGCTTCGGACGGATACCGATGAGGCCACGGGAGGGAACGATGAATTCGAGAGACACGCGGTCGTTTTCATCGGTCGTCATGTTGACCATTTCGCCCTTGCGCAACTGGATTTCCTGGATGCAAGCACCGCTGAATTCGTTCGGGACTTCGACCTTGAAGTCTTCGACCGGTTCCAAGAGCTTGCCGTTTTCGTCTTTTTGGAAAATGACCTGCGGACTTCCGATGGTGAATTCGTAAAGTTCACGGCGCATGTTTTCGACGAGAATCGTGAGATGCAAAATGCCACGGCCAGAGACCTTGAACGTCGATGCTCCATCGACCTTTTCGACGAGGAGGGCGGGGTCAGCCATGTGGGCGCGTTCCAAGCGTTCCTGGAGCTGGTTACCCGTCATGAACTTTCCACCGTACTTGCCTGCCAAGGGGGACGTGTTTACGGTGAAGATCATGGAGATTGTCGGCGGGTCAATGTGGATACGCGGCAAGTGAACTGGATTGCTCGTTGCGCTGATGGTGTCGCCAATATCGAAGTAGTCAAGGCCTGCGATGAGGATGATTTCGCCCGGACCGGCTTCGTCAACCGGCTTCGGGGTAAGGCCTTCGTAGCGGAGAATCTTCTGCGGACGGATGTTCTTGACGGTTCCGTCGGGGAATGCCTGAGCGTAAGTCTGGTTCGGCTTGAACACGCCCTGCTGCACGCGGCCCACGGCCAAGCGGCCAAGGAAGGTCGAGTATTCGAGCGATGCAATCTGCAGGAGCGGTTCCGCAGCCGGGTCGCCCTTCGGGGCCGGGATGCGCTCGATAATCTTGTCCATGAGGATGCTGAAGTCGCCGTCCGGGTCTTCCATTTCGGCCTTGCAGATTCCCTTACGGCCGGATCCGAACACCTTGTCGAAGTCCAGCTGTTCCTCGTTGGCGTCCAGTTCGCAGAACAGGTCGAATACTTTGTCAAGAGCGCCGTGGGGGTTGCAGCCGTCGCGGTCGATCTTGTTCACCACTACGATGGGGATAAGTCCGAGTTCAAGAGCCTTCTGGGTCACAAAGCGCGTCTGGGCCATGGGGCCTTCGAACGCGTCGACAACTAGAAGCACACCGTCAACCGTGCCGAGCACGCGTTCCACCTGGCCACCGAAGTCGGCGTGCCCCGGGGTATCGACGATGTTCACGCGATAGCCCTTGTACATGACGCTCGTGTTTTTGGAGAGAATGGTGATGCCGCGTTCGCGTTCAAGGTTGTCGGAGTCCATCACGCGCTCGTTGACTTCTTCACCTTCGTGGAAAGTTCCGCACTGCTTGAGAAGTTGGTCAACCAGGGTCGTTTTACCGTGGTCGACGTGGGCGATGATGGCTACGTTTCTGATTTTTGTCTGATCCATATTGCTCTTCTTGAAAGAAAACGTTCAATTTGGGCGCAATTTAGAAATTTTGCGCCACTTTTGCAATATCAAGAAGGGCTGGTTTTCTTGCCTTGACTAGAATCCGAGGCTGATTTGGCCCATATAGATGCGTTCTTCGTCCTGTCCGGTGTAGTAGCCGCGTTCTTCGGCCCATGTGGCGAATTCGAGCGTGAGCACATGGAGTACCTCAACGCCCGCACCGAAGGTCGGATACCCGCCCTTGAAGCCCGCTGCTAAGCGGCCGGAAAGGACCCTCAACTGGTTGTTGAGTCCGGGCCAGGCGAGGAGCACTTGCTCAATTTCGAGACCGAGGTTGAAGTGGTGCATAATCTTGTAGTTGCGGTCGCTGTCAAAAGCGTCGGCATAGTCGCAGGCGATGTTGAACTTACGGGCGTAGGCCGTGTTCACGTTGAAAAACCTGGGGCTGTAGTTCACGCCCATCGTGAGGTTCGGCGTAATTTTGTCGCCGGCGAGGTCTTTGAAGTACACGTCGCGGAGCGAAAGGCCCAGGCGCACTTCGCGGGTGGCCTGCCACAGTGTACCGAAATCCATACCGATGGAAATGGTCTTCGTGTCAAATACGTGCTTTTCTGCATCTTCAAAGCGGTCTTGCAACGTGTCGTTGATGGTCTCGTAGTTTGCGATGTCCATGACAATCATTTCGACTTTCTGGCGTTTTGCGCCCTTGATGCCGATACCGAAGGAAAATTCGTTGGTGAAGTCGTAGGCGATACCGCCCTGCATCACGGCGTCCACGTAGAACGTGTCGATAGTGAGGTAGGGGAGCACGAGGCCTGCGTCAATATAAGGTGCAACGTTTCCGTCGACCCAGATGGCTCCGCCCAAGTTGTGCAGGGCCAGTTCCGCATCCATCTTGACCTTCATGGAGAGAGCCTTGTGGTCGTAGCTGTTGAGCGTGTGAATAAGCTCTGGATGCGCTGCAAGTGTATCGAGCAAAAGGTTCGTTTGCGAAAGTCCGGTCTCTTCGGCAGCCTGGTTTACACGGTTATAAAGTTTTTGGAGGTCCTTCGCATCCTGGTAAGTGGCGAAATACGATTCAAACGGGCCGGCTCCGCCGAGGTTGAGGCGCATGTCGAAGTAGTTGCGCGGGTAGTATCCTTGTTCGGGGCGTTTCTCGTAGTTGCCCAGCCTATTGATTTGCGAAAGGCCTGCGTAGTTGAAATAGATTGCTTCTTTGTCGTCGACTACAGCGACATGGGCGTTACCCATGGATTCGGCGCGGATGGAATGGTGCGTGGGTGCCTTTGCGGCGAAGGCTTGTGTGGAGAGGGCCAAAGCGAAGAACAGTGCAAGTGCTTTTTTCATTGCCTAGTTCCTCCCTTGGAACCAGTTGAGGAAGTCAACGTCGGTGTAGGTCACCCAGCAGCCGCCGATGTTCGCCTTGCGCCAGGCAAGATCGTAGCGGATGTTGTTGATGTCGGTATCCGTTCGGGCCAATTCCTTATTTTTGACCATGTCCCCGCCAGGTCCGGGTACGAATGTGATGTTCAGGGCGAATTGCAGGCGGTGGTCATTATTTGCTTCGCGGTCGTTCGGTTCAGGGTAGATAAAGTTCCACTCCTGCGGCTCCGTCGGCGTTCCGTTCTTGTCGATGTCGAGCGTCTCGTAGATACTCCCTTCGGGAATCTTCAGGGAGGCTACGGCTCTCCGGTCCCAATGGGTCTTGAATACCAGGACCGAGCCTGGACGTTGGTCTTCGTCTATATCCCCGTCGCCGTCGTTGTCCTTTCCGTCCCAGATTTCTTCATCGATGCAACCGTCACCGTCGTCGTCAATTCCGTTCCCGACCTTGATGAATACATCGGCGCGTTCCGGGTTGTTGTTCAGGTTTTCCGACATTTCGATAATTTGGTCGGAGACGGCCATGGTCCCGCTCTTGAATTCCTCGTCGGAGACGGTGTCTACGCCAGAAATGAAGCTGCGGAAAATGGGAAAGGTGTTGTCGGGATCGGCCTTGAGAGCCTGTGCGCTTGCCGCAAGGGAGTTCACGGTTTCAAC
Organism: uncultured Fibrobacter sp.; assembly: GCA_946405515.1. Classification (GTDB taxonomy): domain Bacteria; phylum Fibrobacterota; class Fibrobacteria; order Fibrobacterales; family Fibrobacteraceae; genus Fibrobacter. Next base: position 3,986 of record CAMJHM010000010.1, read on the forward strand.
GGCTTCGGCCGAGGTGATGTTCTGGAGGTTGCTCCACTCAATGGTAATCTGGTTGGATGCGCCATCGAAATTGAACATCCGGTTTGCGTCCGACGATGCCTTCCGGACGAGAATGGCGACGTTTGTGAGCTGGAGAATGGTGTAGCTGTTGGCGATAGTGGCAAAGCGGATTTGCTTGTCTGTCTTGCCGGTGGTGTCTCGGTCGATAAACTGGTCTACGACCTTGAGCACCGTGTCTATTCCTATGCGGTATTTTTCCACCTCGAAATCGGACATCTTCATGAAGCCGTTCGTGTTGTTTTCCGTCTTCGCGTATTTGAGCATTTCGAAGACATTCAGACCGTATTGGTTCAAGACTGCTTTGGCAAGCCCGTACCAGGCCCTGGAGTTTGCGGAATCGTTGTGGATGGCTTTCGAAAAATTCAGGGCTGCACGGGTATATTCGGCTTTTTGGATGTCGATGTATCCTTCGTAGATGAGGGCATCCGTGTCGCTGTCGTCAATGCGCTCTTTCCCCGTGGGGTTAAAAATGTTGCAACCGACGACACTAGTCGCAATCATCGCGGCGAGTGAAAAAAATTGAACGTACTTGCTGAGTCTCATAGCGGGTTACGACACTCCTCTTTCCATTAAAAATAACATTTTAATTCAAAAATACTTGTTTTTTGTTACAAGTGCTTTCTTTTTTTTGGTAAAATGCAGAATGAGGGTAGTTTTGGCCCTTCTATAAAAATATATTTGGTCCGAGATGGACATGTATCGCGATTATTTCCCCACAAAGGCATACCGCCATGCCGAGATGCGGCTTTCGGCTCTTTTGCTTGCCGAAAGGGACCGCCTTGACGCACTGGCCGCCAAGTTGGGCCGCGAAAACGCCATCGATTCCGACAACTTGTCCGAACAGTTGCCCGAAATTATCCGTTTTACCAAGGTTTTCCACGAAACTTTCGCGCGCTATCTCGCCGCCGTCTTGCCCCAGCAGCCCCGCCCCATCCAGTGTCGGGCCGCCTGCGGTAACTGCTGCCACCATTACCCCATGTCGGTTTCGCCGTTTGAACTCATTTATATATATGGGGAACTCCGCCGACACGACAATCTGGTCTCCGTGATGGAAGCATGCCAGATGCGCTCGACGCTTTTCGAGAAAATTTTCAACAAGTACCGCGAGACCTGCCCCTCCGATGATGAATCCGAGGACCAGGCGCTCCACGGATACTTCTCCGAATGGATCCCGTGCCCCTTCTCGGACCACAAGGGCGACTGCCTCATCTATCCTGTGAGGCCGGTCTCTTGTCGCATGTACTTCAGCGAGACCGATCCCAAGTACTGCACGCCCGAGTTCCTCAAGACCGACAAGAACGATAGCTACATCGTGTACCTGCCCGACAATATCGAAGACGCCATTTACGGAATTTCTGAACACTATGCTCCGCTCATGTTGCCGGAGTCGTTCTTTGGTGGGCTTTTGGCGATGAACGCCTTCGAGGGGGTGATGCGCTGATGGGTCTGCTTGATTTCCAGATGGATTTGTTCGGTACGCCCAAGGCGGATACCCAAGTTGCGCTGGAATCGGGAATTTCGCCGAACTGTTCGGCTAACGGGCTCGTGCGCTTCCATTACAGTCCGCTTTTGAAGAAGAGCATTCGTTGCAAGGGGGCGTTCCTTTTTGGCCATCCAGAAGTGGTGTTGCCCGAATACATGAAGGCCCCGGAGTTTGCTCCAGCACGCGAACTGGCTGCGGAATGGGCAGAACATGCCGTCCGCCGCAAGACCGCGAAAAACAGGGCCGCAACGAAGGACCTCGTGACGCGCTTCTGGGCTGTGGTGGACCAGGTCCTTGTCGATCGGGGTGACAAGCCTGTCGAGAGCAAGGGGCGCATTCCGCCGATTTGCCCGCAAGGCAAGTACCACAACTTATCCCAGGTGTTGGCCGCCATCAACGAGACTTATTTTGAAGGGGCGCTTTCGTGCCGCATCACGTGGAGCAACCGCGTCGGCGGGCTTAGTTTCCACTCTGTCCGCAAAGACCCGTTAACGGGCGAGGATTTCCACTTGATTAGCATCAGCAGGGGCTACGATGCCGCGAACTGCCCATTCTACGCGGTGGCTGGCGTTGTGTACCACGAGTGCCTGCATATTGTTGTCCCTGTCGAGATGCGAGGGGGGCGCCGAGTCGTCCATGGCCGGACATTCCGGCAGCGCGAACGGCACTACATTTATTACGATGAATGGATCAAGTGGCACAAGGAAGTGCTTCCGAAGAACATCCGCGCCATGCGCCGCGGCAAACCGTTGTAGAAAATATTCCCCAAAAAAGAAAAAAAGCCTGAATAGCTTAGCTAGACCGCTTGGCAAAAACAGTTAAGCATGAAAAGCCAAGCTTAACTAACATAGCACAATTAGCTTAGACAGCCGATCCAAACCAACAAAGCATAAACAGCCTAGCTTAACTAGCCTAGCATAAATAGCATAAACAACCTAGCATTTCTTCTCTAAATAGCGAGAAATTCGTTAAGTCATTGAGAAATTCATTTGTCGTTGAATGAAAAGGAGCGTCGGCCGGGGAAGGGGAGGGTGCAGGGAGGGGACCGGGCGGCCTTCGCTAAAGTGAGCAAGTGAGTGTCGCAGCGGCAAGCTTGCTTGCCGATATGACCGAACGTAGCCACGGACGCCTTGGCGTCCACTCTGAGCGTGGTCCCCTCCCGCATCTTCTTAAAAACGAAAAATGTAAAGTCAAATGAAAAAAAGTAAAGTCAAAAATTCCCCGCCCCAAAATCCCTTGATAAAAAAACTCTTCGTACAACTTGGAATAATGCCTTTTTGTGTATTGACATTTTTTTGCAAATAATTAAAAAACATATTTCTTTTGGGATTTTTTGTGATAGATTAATTCTAGGCTTTTTTCCCATAATTCATCTGCCTAAAATGAGGTCTCCATGATCACGATTCCAAGCTATTGGTATTTCGTTCCTGTCGCCGCCGTATTTGCCTTGTGCATGGCTTACAATTTCTTCAAGAAAATGATAAAGCAACCGTCCGGCACCGACAAGATGCGATCCATTGCTCGGTATGTTCGTATGGGTGCCTACGCTTATCTGAGACGGCAGTACAAGACGGTGTCGATTGTATTTGTCGCGCTCTTCCTCATTTTCGTGGCACTTGCCTTCTTCAAAATCCAGAATCCGTTCGTGCCGGTGGCCTTCCTTACGGGTGGCTTCTTTAGCGGGCTTTGCGGTTTTCTGGGCATGAAAACGGCCACCTATGCGAGCGCCCGTACGGCGCAGGGGGCGATTTCCAGCTTGAATCGGGGCCTTGTCATCGCGTTCCGTAGCGGTGCCGTGATGGGCCTTGTCGTGGTGGGGTTCGGCTTGCTCGACATTTCGGCCTGGTTCTTCGCGCTCAACTACATCTACGATAACAACGTGTTCGGTTTCGGTGCGGATATCGCCGCCAAGCTTTCGCTAGGCGGCTGGTCGGATGCGCTTATCAATAACGATGCATGGCGTCACGGCAAGATGGTCGAAATTACGACGACAATGCTCACTTTCGGCATGGGTGCGTCGCTCCAGGCGCTGTTCGCGCGTGTGGGCGGCGGCATTTACACGAAGGCGGCGGATGTCGGCGCCGACCTTGTCGGCAAGGTGGAAGCCGGTATTCCGGAAGACGACCCGCGCAACCCGGCGACGATTGCGGACAATGTGGGCGACAACGTCGGCGACGTGGCCGGCATGGGCGCCGACCTCTACGAATCCTATTGCGGTTCCATCCTCGCGACGGCGGCGCTGGGTGCAGCGCTCCCGGGCGTCGGACTGACCTACGTGATTTCGCCGATGCTCGTCGCTGCCATCGGCATCGTTCTCTCGATTGTCGGAATTTTCATGGTGCGGACCAAGGAAGATGCCGACACCAAGTCGCTGCTGCGCTCGCTTTTGACGGGGACGCTCGGCTCGTCCATCCTGGTGCTGATTACCCTCTTCGTGCTCGTAAAGCTGGATTTCATCTCGCTCGGTATTTTTGGCTCCGTGCTCTCGGGGCTTGCCGCGGGCGTGCTGATTGGCCAGTTCACCGAATACTACACTTCCGACGCCTACAAGCCCACCCGCGGGATTGCGGGGCAGGCCAAGCTCGGAGCCGCGACGACGATTATCGATGGCATTTCCGTGGGCATGTTCTCGACGGGGCTGCCCGTGGTGACGATTGTCATCGGCATCATTGCCGCGTTCGGCTGTGCGGGCGGCTTCCAGAACATGGCCATGGGCCTTTACGGCGTCGGTTTCGCCGCAGTCGGTATGCTCAGTACGCTGGGCATCACGCTGGCCACGGATGCGTTCGGCCCGATTGCCGACAATGCTGGCGGCAATGCCGAAATGGCCGGGCTCGACGAGAAGGTGCGTGCGCGTACCGACGAACTCGACCAGCTCGGGAATACGACGGCGGCGACGGGCAAGGGCTTCGCTATCGGCTCTGCCGCCTTGACCGCGATGGCTCTGCTTGCGTCTTACGTGGAAGAAATCAAGATTTGGATTGGCCACCTCGCGTCTTCCGCCGAAGGCGTATGGCGCGTGGGGAGCGTTGCGTTCGTGAACCATGCTGACGACTTGATGAAGGTTGTTGGGAATGTCCCCGGTGTGAAAATTTTGGACGAAGGAACCCGCGCCATTTCGGCCAACGGCGACCTGATAGGCATGGTGGCGAGCCGCGTCAACTACACGGACTTCATGCATGTGTACAACCTGAACCTCATGAACCCGATGCTGCTTGGCGGTCTCTTTATCGGTGCGATGATGGGATTCATCTTCTGCGCGCTGACTATCAAGGCCGTGGGCCGCGCCGCGAGCGCCATGGTGGAGGAAGTTCGCCGCCAGTTCCGCGAAATTCCGGGCATCATGGAAGGCACGGGCCAGCCCGATTACGCCCGTTGTGTTGAAATTTCGACTGTCGGTGCGCAGCGCGAGATGGTGCTCCCGTCGTTGATTGCCGTGGTTGTCCCTGTGGTTGTTGGCTTGTTCATGGGCGTTGCTGGCGTGTTCGGCTTGCTCGTTGGTGGCCTTGCCAGCGGCTTTGCACTTGCGACGATGCTCAACAATGCTGGCGGAGCCTGGGACAACGCGAAAAAGTTTGTCGAAAAGGGCAACTACGGTGGCAAGGGCTCAGAGACGCACAAGTCCGCCGTCGTGGGCGATACCGTGGGCGATCCGTTCAAGGATACCGCGGGCCCCTCGCTGAACATCCTCATCAAGCTCATGACCATGGTGAGCGTGGTTTTTGCCGGCGTTATCGCGCGTTTCGGCGGTTTCCTGTTCTAAATCTGGGCTAATCCCCAAAAATGAAGAAGTCGACCTAATTCTAGGTCGGCTTCTATGGGGTTGGTTTGGAGTATGATTTTAATATAGGAAATAAATTTCGATGTTTTGTCACGTTTTTGTATAAAAGTTTACTTTTTTTTGATTTTTGTTGAAGAATTTACAACTGAAAACACTAGTTTGTAAATTTGCGTTTACGTGTTACTGCGGAAATTCAGCTGGAATTTGTCCGAAATTAAACCCTGTATTCGTCTACAAAGTCCGAAAGCGTGACTTTTTTCTCGTTCAGGAGGGCTTCGGTCAGGGTGCTCCCCACGTATGTCAGCTTGAGCGAGAAGAACGGTTCGCCCCTTTCGAGCAGGGCGAGGAAAATCAGGTCGCCGTCCCAGTGGGGGAGTTCGCGGACCTTCGCCTTGTCGACCCATTCCAGGTTCCCCTCGTCGCATTCCTTGAGTTCCCCCGAGAATTCCGTGGCCGTGAAGAGGTGCATGAATTCCGTCTGGTCCATGCCGTCGCTGATGAAGGTGACAATACCGCGGTACTTGGGCCGGATCAGGGTGAGGCCCGTTTCTTCGAGGCATTCCCTGCGGATGCAGTCTTCCGGGGATTCCCATTCCATAAACTTTCCGCCGATACCAATCCACTTGTCCTTGTTGATGTCGTTCTTCTTCTTGACGCGGTGCAACAGCAGGTATTTGCCGTCTTGTTCGATATAGCAGAGAGTGGTGTTAATCATGGGTGGCCTTTTTTCCCAAATATAATTTATGGAACGAACTGAACTTGAAATAAAAGAGGGTGCTTTCGGGCAATTCTGTATATATTTATGGCATGAAGAAAAATATTTTGTTCATGGTCTTGATTGTAGGCCTTGTTGTCCTGGTTGCTTGCCATTCATCTCGCGGTGATTATGTGTATAAATTGCGTCCTATTGACAAAGCTTGGCAAGATGATCTTGATGACTTTTTTGATAGATATTTAACAAAGCATTCCTCGGAATTGGATTCGTCAAAGGATGGCTACTATTTTGTGTATGATCGGAGTGTTGAATTTGATGAACCGATTATGTGTTTCTTTTTCTATGACAAGGGCGACTCTATAACGATATGTCCGTTTCAAAATAAAGCACGTTGTAGAAATTATGATTTTAAATCGATGGATATCCGTGTGGAGGGTATTGAAAATGCATTGCCTTTATTACCTCGAACGGAAGCTTATGGCGGTCTATTTCGTAGAATATATGGATATAAAAAAGAGGGTAGGTCGAAAACATATTTTCGTTCATATCTGATGGATGCCTGTAATGATTATTACCAAATGGCTCATCAGCCTGTAGACACTTTATGTAAAGATAAATGGAAGCAATCTAATGAAGAGAACATTGAACAATTTGTTTTTAATAGCAAAATCTTTAATAGGTATGAGTATCTAGTAAATCGTCTATTTATAACAGAAAAGATAGAAGGATGGCGCGAAGCAGGCCTTATGCCAGAAGACGAATACGAAGATGTGATGCGTCGACATCAGGAAGAAATGTCAAAGCTCGAACGAGAATACGAAGAGTTGGAATATGTCTGTGACTGATTCCACATCTCAGCACTGATTGCAAAAAAAAATCCCGACGGCCGGAGCCGCCCTTCCGGAGCATCAAGACCTTTATTTTATAACACAAAGTAAAAAAAATCATACAAAATAAGGAATGACGAATTGTGTCATACAACGTATGTGTGACAGTGTACGAATGTATGGCAATTGTCCGAAAACTGCCGTGCAGAGGGAAAAACGAGTAAACTTATTTTATTTGCAATTTTGAAATTTGAATGTATATTCGTGTGTAGGTTAATCTATGCAATTTGTACAACGTGAAAAAGAAAAAAAGAAACTGTTGGATGCGTATCAGGCCATGCGACAGTCCGGCCGACAGCAACTGAGATTCGTCATAGGCGAGGCTGGAACCGGGAAAACAGTCCTGATTAACCAATTTCTCGATGAAATTTCAGCTACCACGGACCAAACGCTTATTGTTTCAAGCAGCTGCAATGTACAGTCCGATTACAATATACCCTACCAGCCGTTCAAGGAACTGCTCAAGCAGTTGTTGAAAGACGTCGACGAGGAGGACTCCAAGGATTCCGAAAAGGAAAAATTCAAGGAGGTCTTCCGTTTCTGCGCTAGGACGGTATTCGAGCATGCTCCCGACCTGCTGGGAAACTTCATTCCCGGGGCGTCCATCATTTCTGCGATAGGCCAGAACCTTTTCCAGGAAAAGGACAAAGAGCCTGCGCGCTCCATAGACGAGTCAAAAATTCTCGTGCAATATGTCGATGCCGTACGCTCCATTGCCGAGAAATACCGTTTGGTATTGATAGTGGACAATCTTCAATGGATAGACCCGTCCTCCGTGAATCTGCTCTACCAGCTCGTAATCGGCCTCAAGAACAGCCCTGTGATGATAATCGGCAGCTACCGAAGTACGGACATCGACATTATCGTGGGCGGGGAAAAACACTTGTTGAACAAGCTGATTACGGAGGTGAAAATCAGCCTGGGCAATGTCTTTGTCGACCTAGACAAGGTCTCCGAAGCCGATCGTCGCGAACTGATGAATAGGATGTTGGATTCGAATAGAAACATTCTCGACGCTCGTTTCCGCGACAAGCTTTTCGAGCGTACCAATGGCAACCCTCTTTTCATAAACGAACTCATGAACCTGTTGATTGAAAAGGGGATGGTCGTTTCCAAAAATGACGGGGTATGGTCGAACAACGCGAACCTTGATTGGGATTCCTATCCTGTCCGCATAGAAGGTATCATCCAGGAACGAATCGGTCGTCTGGAGGATTCTCTCGTGGAGGTTCTCTCGTATGCAAGCGTCCAGGGCTACACATTCATAGCGCAGGTCCTTTCCAAGACCATGGATATGCCTGAACGCAGCATTCTCATGACACTTTCAAAAACCCTGCAAAAACAGCACCATCTGGTAACCGAGGACGACTGTATCCGTTGCAGCCAGGGGATTGTCTCGAAATTCAATTTCTCGAGTTACATCTTCCAGCAGTATCTCTATCAGGAACTGAGCCAAACCCAGCGAATGATGCTCCATAGTGACATCGCGCGCATTCTTGAGGACTACTTCAAGGACAACATCGAAGAGGCCGCTGGAGACATCGCGCGTCATTACGAGATGTCCGAGGAGTACGATAAGGCAGTAAAATACATTAGGATAGCCGTCGACAGCATGATGCGCCTTTCCGCTTATAGCAAGGCCGCCACGCTGATAAAAAAAAGCCCTGGGCTTCTTGAAGGACATGCCCCAAAGTAGCGAAACGCGACGTGAAACCCTGTATTTCACAGTCCGGCTCTGTATCTGCTACAGAGACATAAAAGGATGGGGCGACCCGGAAGTGGAATGGCTCTATGACCAGGCCTGGAATCTTTGTGTAGAAAAACAGGACTTCGAAAACATCGATATCGTCATCGTGCTTTTCGGCAAATGGACAATTTACCTCATGAAACTTGAACTTGACCGGTGCCTGCAACAAGTGCAAAAGAACCTTGAGATTGCAGACAAGTACGGGAACCGCATGCTGCACCTGAACTCGCTTATCTCTGCGGCGAATACCTATTTCTGGCTGGGGGACCTCGAGAAGACTTGTGAATACGGCGAGTTGTTTTTGAGCGAAGCTGCAATGGACGGTGCGGGTGACGGCGCTCCGACTCTCGATAGCCTGTTTGCCAACATGTTCCTGATGCTGGCGGAGCAGTTGCAAGGGAAAAAGGAAGAGGCGGAATTGCGCTACCTCCAGATACAGGGAGACAAGGCCAAAAACAAGGATGCCTTCTACCAGGTCGTGGCGGGGCAGGCGCTCTGCTGGTACAACTGGGGCGAGGAAAACTGGGATACCCTCTATGGGCTGGCCATGGAACTGATGCAAACCGCTGAAAAGTACAATTTCTGCTGCTATCTCGGAGTCGGAAAAATGTTCTACGGCGCTGCTCTTTACGAAAAATGTGACAACGAAGTAAATGCTGAAAGTGCCATAAAGGATGGTTACCGGATATTGACTGAATCTAGCAAGTCGTCCCCGACCGCGATGCATTCGCTTTACGGCCTGATTCTCGGCGAGTTCTACCGCAAAAGCGGCAACAGGAACGAATTCGAAACCTTTATCGACACCGTGATTCAAACAGCCGAGGCGCACAACGAACGTGTTTACCTGGAAAAGCTACATAAACAAAAGGAGGCCTATCATGGTTGAATGTGATGTTACTGAAAGTGAACTGAAGAAAATTGCTTTGGGGGCCTGCTTTCTTGGCAGTGGCGGGGGCGGGGGGCTCAAAACCAGCTTCACTTTTATAAAGAATTATTGTGACAATCTTAGCGAGGATGCAAAAAATCGGAAACTCCAAATAGTTGATTTGAAGGATGTCCAGGTAGGGCAAACCGGAATTGTCGTCGCCTATATGGGGGCTCCACAGAAAGCAGATGAGATAAAATGCCCCGATGCCGTATGTGAAGTTATCAATAAATTCGGGAACGACAAAGGAATTGACTATATCATACCCGTCGAAATAGGTCCTGTATCTACGATTGCGGCTTGCCTGACCGCCCATAAAATGGGCAAACCCGTGCTGAATGTCGATGGCGCCGGCCGAGCGGTCCCCACCTTGGACCTTATCACCTACACCACGAATGCGGGTGTCTCTGTGAACCCCACCATTCTCTGCAGCGAAAATGGAAATAAGGAAACAACCGAATACCAGGTTTATCACCAAGTAACGCTAACGCTTGAAGTTCCCAACGACACGGAGCCGGGGGCCGCCTCAAAAATGGAATTTTTGGCAAGGTCCGTGCTCAGCAATCCCGATTTCGACCAGAAAGCCGGACTAGTCATGTGGTATTTTGATGACCTGACCAAGTTTAAGGAAGACTCCCTCGCATTTGTGCAGGGGACGTTGACGTTCTGCCGGGAACTGGGGGGCGCCATACAGTCAATGCAAGGGGAAAATTGGGAATTTTCCAAAATTGAAGAATTGTTCAAGAGTCAGTCGATTTATCCCGCCATAAAAGAAAATTACATAAGAGAAATGTGCCGTGGGAAATTGATTAGCGCAACAACATCGACTGCAGGTGGTTTTGACGTAGGGGTTATCACCATAGAAGACGAAGGCGATTCCGCGCATCACTACACAATTATTTTTCAAAACGAAAGCCTTATCCTGTGGGATTCGAACTATGCAGACCCCTTGGCTATGGCCCCAGATCTCATTAGCTATTCGATTAAAGATAAACAAAAGCAATATGTCTTTACCAATGGCGATATCATGCTTAACGGCAAGTTAAATGAAGACCTAGAAGGAACAGAAATTATCGTTTATGGTATTGCTGCACCCGAAGCATTGACGGAATCCGAGTCCAATATGATGGATAAACGCAAGGATATCCTGCGCAACACGATTGCAGGTGTGGAACCTAATGCGCTGCCCAAGCATTATATGAGTATCTTGAATAATGTTGGTTATTACGGACAATACAAGTCGTTGAAAGAATAAAAATAAGCATCTAAAAAAAATCCCGACGGCCGAAGCCGCCGGGATTCCTCTCTCTCTAAAAGAAACTACTTTATCAATAAACTAGCCTGGGATACGGAATGGCCCTGGGTTATTTGGACGATGTATTTCCCGGCGGGGAGGCTGTTCAGTTCTATGCTGTGCATGCCGCTGGAAAGCGTTTCGCTATGAGCCATTTTGGCGTGTCCGAGGGCGTCGAAAATCTTCACCGCAACGTGTCCCGTCCTTGCAATGCTGAAGTTCAGCGTTCGCCCCTGGAGGGTAATTGCTGCCGGTGCGGTCGATGCAACGGCGCGGATTGCGTCGGCGCTGCTGCTGGATTTGCCGGAATCGCTTTTCGGGGGTTGGGCGCTAGACGAGGATTCCTTGCTTTCGGCAGATGTCGGGGTTTGCGTTTCGGAGTTGCTCGATGCGGGTGGAGCCTTTGTCGGGCAGAGCGTATAGGTTTCCGCGTTCGTGCTCAGGTATCTCTTGAGCGTGTCGCCGGACTTGGTAAAGGTGAGGCTTGTCGGGGTGGCTGTGGCGGAGTCGAACGCGGCGGAGCCTTCGTTGATCCTCGATGCCGACCAGTTTGCCCAGGAGAGCTTGTGCTCGTTCATCCAGTTTTGCCAGCCGTCGTTGTCGCCGGCGACACTGCCTTTACCGTCGGAGGTGGTGACACCCCATTCGCTCACGAACACGGAGAGGCCCGCATTCATCGCTTCTACAGCGTTTTCGCCTTCGCAGGGCCAGCTTTGCCCGAACATGCCTTCGTGCTTTCCGGCAAAGCAGTGCGTTCCGGCGTAGTAGTGGAACGTATAGGCGGTGTTCTGCTTGGGGTCGTTGATTTCGCTGCCGATGACGCGGTTGGGGAATTGGTCCCATTCCGGTGTGCCCACGAGAATCAAGTTGTCGGAATATTTGCGGATTTCGGCCACCACGGCGTCGGCGTAAGTCTTGATGACGCTCCACTCGATTTTCTGAGGCTCGTTGAACACTTCGAAAATGACGTTGTCGTACTGGCCGTATGCCTGGGCCATCTCGCCGAAGAACTTGACCGCGTTTTGAGTCTGCGTGTTTGCTGTATGCGAATGCCAGTCGATGATGACGTAGATGTCCTGTTTGATGGCCGCCTCGACGACCCTCTTTACAAATTGGGTTTGCGAATCGGGTTGGACCGCATAACCGATGTACTTGCCCTTTGTCCAGTCTTCGTTGCCGGCTGCCATGGCCGCGCGCACAATCTGGATTTTCATGTCTTTCACCATGGTGGTTATGCCGTCTTCGCTCCAGAAGTCGAGGGCCTCGTCCATGAGGCTCCAGTAGAGGCTCATGCCGCGCACCTGCACCTCGGCGCCGTCCTTGACGCCTTCGCAGCTGCCGTAAATTTGTCCTTTGTTCTGGCTATTTTTGCCTGCGATGAGCTTGCCGTACTGGCTCACGGGACCGACGCGGGTCGGCGTAATGTCGGCAGCGACCGCATTCATGCAGAATGCGGCTGCGATAGCAAAAAACGTTAATTGGGCTTTATTTATCATTTTCCACTCCATTTAATCAACCTGTAACCATAATTTACCTGTTTTTTCGTTTTTTTTGCAAAAAATAGGGTGGAAAGTGTATACCGCAGGAACCAAGTGTAATCGTTCGGGAAATAAAAAAATTCCCGAGAAAATTGCTTTTCTCGGGGTGTTTTGGGCGTTTTTGCGCCCGGTGATATCGGCGTTATTGCCTATTTGACGAATGCGCTCAGCAGCTTTTTGGCCTCGTCACCTGCGGCGAAGCGAATTTCGCCTATGGTGTGGTACTCGAACCCAGAGAACTGCTGCAGGTGCAGTGCGGCGAACTCGTGATCCCGTGAATAGCACAGGTTCAGGCGGAAATTCCCGTTGGCGCTTGTCTCCGGACGGCCCTCTTTTTTGAGGACGGCAAAGAGTTCGCTTTGTGTAGCTTCGAGAATCGCCTTGACTTTTTGGCCTTCGGTGGGGCTGTAATCCAGGCAGACTCCCACGACGGGCGAGTTTGTCGGGGTGTAGGTGACTTTGGTCATGAGGCCGAAGCACTTTTTTTCGGTCTTGATGTAGATTTGGCTGAAGAGGGCGCTCGCCATCTCCATTTTGGAAATGTTTTCCATTTTCTTTCTCCGACGGAATAAACCGTCTTGTTAAATTATTTGATTTTTTTCGCTGTTGATTCTGTTGACCGGCGGTCTCCAGAATGGCAATGTGGAGAAAGAATCTTGTTAACAGAGAATGCGCTGTAGCGTGAATACGTAATAGTCTTTAGGGGCTTGGTATGCGAGCGGGGTAGGGAACCCGTTGTGTGCGTTAGTGCGGGGTGTGCTGTGGATGCCCGCAGGTGCCGTGGCTCGTCTGGAAAATCCGGAATCGCGCCCGCCGAATCCTTGGAAGTTGCCGCTCCGTAATGTCCGCGAAAGAGTCTGCTGGCCAGGCCTACGGGTGAGTAAAACGGCTTCCGATGTCGTCTCGCGGGAGAGGAATAACCGTTCGCCAGCAAAGTCGTTGGCGAGGAGATCGTGACTTGCTCCGTCTGAAACCTGGACCGCATCGGAGGAATTCCCGTAATCGTAAACAAAAGACCCTTCGACAATGGCGGCACTGATCGCGAACACCGCGACCGCAATCATCGAGAGAATATTTTGCCTAAGGAATTTCATTTTACCTCAGTGCCGTTTACGCGGCTTATTTTTCCATCAAAATAGATAAAATCGCCGTCCTTGTTCTTCCATACGGCGCGGAAGACGGTCGGGCGCCTGATTCCATCCGAGTATTCCTTGTAATTTACGCACTGCGCTTCCCAGGGAGTGTATACGATGCTCCCGTCGGGGGCGATTTGCCCGCGGTCATTCGTCGTGAACGAGATCATCTCGTAGGAATCGTTGAAGTGGAAAACTCCGGATGTGCTCACGCCCTTGTTCGTGATGGTGGCTTCTACGGTATGCTCGTCAACTTGCTTGAACGTGATGAAATCTTTCAGAAGCGCTTCCGGCAAGAAGAATGCTTCGGCAAGGTAGGTGATGAGACATGCCTTGTCCATTTCGGGGCCAGTCTGGTCGAATAGAGTAAAGAGTTTCACGAGGACGCCCTTCATGCCGCCCTTGCCATCCATGTAGTAATCGTATCCCTGGAAGGGAATGCCGAACATCTTGCTATCGATAAATGCAAGCCTGTCTGGGGAATCGGCAAAGTCTGTGTGCGTGTAATCAATCTTGAGGCGAGGCTTGTTTACGCCCAAGCCGAAATTGACATCCCTGTATTCCATCGATAAGACGTTCTGCCGCTTTGCTCCGATGTAGCCGTTCAATTCCAGATACTTTTGAATTGTTGGTGGCAAGTCCTTGAAATCGTCTGCTGTATATTTATCGCTGGCGACGGCTGCGATTTTTTGCGTCCTTGCTTCGACATCCGTTTTGAACTGTGATTTGACGGGCGAATAGGGAATATTGAACCACACCGCTAGAATCAAGATGAGAGCGGCAACAACAATCAGGACTATCATAAACATTTTCTTCATCTAGAACAAATCCAGTGAGCTGTCCAGGTAGATTTCTTCGCGCACCTTGAGTTGGTGCTCGGGCCTAGTCATGTAGTAAAGTAGAAATTCCAGGATGATGGCGCTGCCGAGACTACGGCCCTCGATTTTGAAATGGCGGAATCCAGCTGGCGCGTACACGTTCTGGATGTCGTCTATCCCGATAAAGCCGGGGTTCTTCATGGCGTCGGAAAAGCGGTAGCCCCTTTGGGCGGTGGGCGAGACGCATTCATGGTCTGCGCAGTCTTCGCCGAGGCTTTTGCGGCTTACGTTCTCGTAGCAGTTCTTGCGATCGTGGCAACCGAACCAGCAGCATTCGTTGCACAGGAACTCGACCTTCTGCTTTTGTGCATCCGTGAGCGTGTTTAGCTTGTCAAATTGCTTGTTCAGGCGGAAGTCCGGCACTACATAGCTGAAATCGTCGCGGTCCAGCTCTGCCATGAACTGTTCAAAGTCCGTGAGCACTTTCGTGGTTGAAGAGACGAAGTAGAACTTGGGATATTTTGCCTTGATGTAATCGAGCAGGAGGTCCGAATGGACGATGATGCCTGCGTTGATACTTTCGAACATCTTGCACAATTCATTGCATCGCGCATCGTCAAGGTGCTCCTTGCGAATCAATGAATTGCTGAAGGTAAGCCGAGGTGAAATCCCGTATTCCTTTATGAGTGCGGCAACCTTATCCGGGTCGGCATCGCCGAAACCGACGCGTCCGCCACCCCAGAGGCAATCGCTTGGCGCTCCGTAAATAGAGCCGATTTCGCACCAGTCGTAAAAATATTCCCGGTGCTCGCGCCAAAGCGGCAAGATGGCCTTGTACAGGTCGTAGAATTCGAACAGTCCGGGAAGGTGGTAAAAGATTTTCATTACTACTTCAGGACAATCTTGCCGCTGAAATCGACTGAATTACCGGAAGCGCGGACTACGTAGACGCCTGCGTCCAGGGCGGAAAGGTCAAGAGTGGAAGTCCCCGTCACGGAACCTTTCTTGACTACCATTCCCCGGAGATTGATAATCTCGACGGAGGCGCTGGACGTAATCCCGGTGAAGGAAACCCTGCGGCCGGCAACGAAGGTGTTTACGCCCGGAGCGGAACGGAGAGCCTTGGGTGCATCGCTTATAAGCGGCTTATTAGGTAATGGTCCGATTTGGTATATGTGGAAACTTCCTTCCGTACTGTCCCTGGACTGGATCTTGAATCTGATTGCGACAAGCTTGGTGGCGGCCTCCGGACCGGTAATCTTCTCTCCATTGCCCCAATCTTCCTGTGCGAATTCTTCCCAGGGAATTTCCTTTGTGGTGCCATCGATACTCTTGGGGAGTCTGTAAACCGGTTTGTCGTTTCCTAGTGCCTTGTTGACATCCTCTCCGAGATCCAATTCAAGTACGGGAGCGAAGGTGCATGTATAACTGATCTTTATGCCTCCCCAAGCGCTTGCGTCACCGGGTACCGGGGTGCTGTCCGTTGGGCTGGCGTAGCCGACGACGTTGAAGCCGACTCCGACGAACGGGTCGTAGGTCGTGTCTGCTCTAGATAGTATGATATGGCCGCAAATGCCTTGACAATAATCAACCACGGGTTGAAAGGAGTTCTCGTTCCCTTCCATACCCTTATCGACCGGCCATATGATTTTGGACTGGCCGTTGTGAATGGAGTCGTTGAACTCGAACCAATAACCACCTGTTTTGGTTTCGTTATCAAGTCCTGTTTCGACCTTTTCTGTGTCGCCATCCCAAAGCTGGAAGGCCATTGCCGCTACGGACAATGCTGCCACTATAGTATATATTAGTTTAATATTCATAGCGTCCTCTTGTCAAAGATAACATAAAAAGTCAAAGTGGCCTATTTGAAAATTCAAGAAAAATGCTTAATTCTGTGATTTTTGTGTCACTTTATTGTTTTTTTTAATTTTGTATCATGAAAGTATTGACTGATGATACAAAATGGGTTATATTAATAGCACTGAATGAACCGTTTCGTGTTAGGAGTCTTTATGAAACCAATAACGGAATATAATGATTATCGCTGCTGCATGCAGGACTTTTACGATGAACGTAAGAGGACGGGGTCGTTTACATGGCGTGAATTTGCGCGTCTAGCAGGCTTCACTTCGCCAACGTACTTAAAGTTAGTGTGCGAAGGGAAAAGCAGCCTCAGCGAACTTGGAATCGAAAGGGTCGCGTCGGCCATGAACTTGGGAGGCTTCGAATGTGCTTATTTCCGCTATTTGGTGCGGTATAACCAGGCGAAGGACGACGAAACGAAAAAGAACGCTTTCGCCAGTATGAACGACATCGCTAAAGCCAACAAGATTCGGGTGGTTGACGCAGACGCTTTCACTTATTTTGAATCTTGGAAAAATCCGGTTTTGCGCGAACTTGCGGCGATGATGCCGGGGGCCACTCCCGAGGCCGTTGCCGAAATGTGTTGGCAGCCAATTACTGCAGATGAGGTTCGTAAATCCCTGGACTTTATGGTGAGTGTCGGGATTTTGAAGCGCAAATCCAAAAATGTCTATGTGCAGACGGATAAGGGCCTGGTCGGAAATTCCGATGTGATGCCTTTGGTGGTCCGCTCCATGCACCGTGAAATGGCTGGCTTCGCGCAGAAGGCCATTGACGCGTTTGATATCCAGGAACGTGATGTTTCCGGTGTGACCATGGGGATTGATCGTGATGCCTATGAACAGATTGTGCGGGAGTTGGATTCCTGCCGCAGAAAGATTGTGGCTATTGCCAACATGAGTAAGGAACCATGTCAAGTTTATCGTTTGAACTTGCAGATGTTTCCGTTATCAAAGAATACACTAAATAAATAGGAGGGATGACATGTCTAACTATATAAAAACAAATATTCTTTGCATGGGCTTGTTATGTGCCCTTTCATTGATCGCGTGCACGGAGACTTCCGAAAATGCACAAAATTACGGAACGACCGAAGAAAAGAATGCCTTTTGGGATGAAGCGTCGAATCTTAAGGCATGGAATGTCATAGATGGATCTGAAATCAGCCTGGATGCGTCCAGGAATACCTTGGCTGGTCGAGTCTCGTTCGATAAATCCAGCAAAAAGGGCTTGAAACGTGCAGGCATTGTCTACGATGCGGCCAACTCGGATGGCTCGCCGGTTGACCTGTCCCAAAACAGCGGTGGCTTGTGCATTGTTTACAAGTCCGACTTCGATGTGGAAGTCCGCCTGGACGACGGTGATTACGCCAGTTCTTCCGTAGATAAGGATTTGCCCTATGCGAGCTTCTCGATGAAGGGTGACGGGGAAGTCTCCCATTGCGTAACCTGGGAAGATTTCAAGTCGAATGGTTCGGGTTCGGATGGCAAGGCCATCGCCATGAATGTCCGTAACGTGCAGATTGTCTTCATCGGTAATCCGGGTTCATCGGGTGAATTTGACATCCAGCGGTTGGGACCCTATGTTCGCAGGGATATATGGTATGGCAAGGAAGGGTCTCTCTTCGTAAAAACCGGCTTTGACAAAGGTGACGAGGAAACGTCGGGCAAGTGGACTACTATCGAGGATTCTTCTACGGCTTACATTTCCTGGAATAACGATTATAGTTTCCATTCGAATTACAGGACATTCTATTACGGAGGGTTTGTTGGTGATGTTGTTTTCAACGAATCCGCCTCGAATCCCGATGTTGGCTTCCAATTCCTTGTTGCCGGAAAAACAACCAAGGATGGTGAAGAAACTATACATTCGGCAGATGTCTCGGCACGGTGGATGGGAATATGTCTACAGTACAAGTCGCAGATGGATATCGTGATGGAATTGGTTCCCGAGGGGGCCCGCGAAGAAGATATTCTCAGGTTGCCCTTTGCGAAGAATGTCTATGGTGTAGATACGACCGTTGAGGATCTTGACGATGGTGTATCCCTCATGGAAAATAAGTGTTACGAATTCGCGAATGTGCCGAATTCCTATCAAGTCCTGAAGAAACTGACGACTGTTCGCCTGAAATTTGCAAGTGAAAATAGATCCGGTACGGGCTTCAACATCAGGCGGCTTAGTTACCTGTTGCCGGAAGATCTTGCCGGTAAGGATCTCGACGAATCCAGGGAAACAGATCCTGCGGACTCGTCCGACAACAAGTCGGGAAACGGCTTCTTGTGGAATGGCGCTGTTGACGGAGCCCGCATAAATCTCGGCACGGGAACTGCGGAGACTGGCGGAGTCTGGATCAATAATCCTGAATCTCCTGACCTCTTCCGTTACAATTTCCCCGATGACGTGAAGCCTGATGACAAGCACAATCCCGTTCCGTCCCTGGTGAGCAAGTATCATAAGTTTATAATGTATGTGAAGACCAGGTCTGCGGAGACATCCATTTATTTGGACAGTATTGCGTATATTGGCTTCTATACCGTCAGTTCGAACGGGGAACCGGCCGATATCAGTGCATGGGGCGGCTTCTGCATACATTACAGCACTTACGACGTTATCAGGATAGCGATCGTTACCGATGCATCTGAAAATAAGTACTGGTATGCCGATGTTGGCTCTAAGGACGAAATGGAGTGGGCTAAGGTCTCTTGGGATGAATTCAAGAATATCGATGTCTATTCCGATGAAACGATTGAAGAAGCCCTGGGAAAGGTTACTTCGGTTCAGCTCCAGTTCATCTCGGATGGAGAAGTACTCGTCGACAAGTTCGGCTCCTACGACAGGTGCGCGAACAAATAGGCGTACAGGGGTTGGTTTAAGAGGAAAAAGCCACGATTTCTCGTGGCTTTTTTGTGCTATGCGAAATAAGTATTACTTGTAGTACACGCAGTTCGTGGTGCTGCTCCCGAAGCACTGCTTCTGCATGCCGTCGACGCTGTTCACTGCGGCGGGCTGGCCCACGTTGGAGACCATCTTGTTTCCGCTGAAGCTCGGCTTGAAGGCGATTTCGGAGGTGCCGTAGTACTTGTCGGCGGTAAAGCTCACGCTGTACTGCGTGCCTTCCTCGGAGTTGTTCGTGCCGAAGCCGAGCATCTTGCCGCCGGAAATCTGGGTGTCGCCGTTGCTGTCGACCATGCCGCCCATGCCGCCGTTCATGCGGCATTCGATGATGACGACTCCGCCGGTCATGTCGATATCGCCGTTGCTGTCCATGCCGTCGGTGTCGCCCGTGCCCACATAGAGGTAGTGGAAGCCGCCGGTAACTTTGATCTTGCTACCGTCGCTGCCGAAACCGAAGCCGCCACCGCCACCCGGGCCTCCGCGTCCGCCGTTGTTCCCGCCGGTGCTGCTCGATGCGTTCGCTCCGGCCGCATTCCAGGCATCGTCCGTGGTGACCACGCTCGTGACGCCGTCCTCGAAGTTCATATAGGCCGCTTCCATGCCCTCGTAGGCCATGGTGACTTCCACGGTGCCGCCCTTGATTGTCAATGTTTTTTCGGCGTGGATGCCGTCGTCGTCTGTCTTGACTGTCGCGAATCCGCCGGTGATGGTGAGGTCGCCGTCGCTGTGGATGCCGTCGTCACGGCTGTTGATTTCAATTTTGCCTGCCTCGATGACGATGTTCGAGTCTGCTTTGAAGCCCTTCATGCTGGAATCGGGAGCGCAGGAGTTGCCTTCCATGCCGAAACCGAAGCCGCCGCCTGGACGTCCGCCCTGGCCTCCGGTGCTGTTGCCGAGGCATGTCTGGCCGCCGCCTGCCGTAATTTTGATGGTCGGCTCTTCAGTGGTCTCGCCCTTGGTGATAAGCACGGTGTTGTTCGCGCTGATGCCGTCGTAGCCCGCCGTGATGGTAATGGAGCCGCCGGCAATCTTGACGTTGCCCTTGCCCTGCGCGAGCGCTGCGGCGTCATCTTCGTCGCTCTTGATGCCGTCGCCCTTGGCCGCGTTCACGGTGATGGTGCCGCCGTTGATGGTGAGCGAGGCTTTGCCCTTGATGCCGCAGTTTGCCGCCGTGACGTTCAGGGTGCCGGTGCTTTTCTTGATCTTGAGGTCGTTGCTCGTGTGGATGCCGTTGTTGTAGTTCGCCTTGACGGTGAGATTTCCGCTGCCCTTGATGCTCAGGTCGTCCTTCGCGTAGATGGCGGCCTTCGTCGTGTCCGTTCCGTTGTTACCCGTGTACGTCTTGGAGCGCGTCGCGCCGTCTTCGACGGAGTTCGTGGTGCCTTTGACCAGGTGGAGTTCGGCCTTTTCGGCGTTCTGCACGTAGATGGGTGCATCGCTACTCTTGAGCGAGACCCCGTTCAAAAAGAGGTCCACCTTGCCGGTGTCGGTCGCCGCGGTGTTCACGATGACCTGGTAGTCGCTGGCTGTGCCCGTGAGGTAGTAGTTGCCGGAGCACTTGACGGTGACGACTCCGGCCGCCTTCTCGAGGCATCCGTTGTCGTTGGCGATGGTGACATCGGTACCGCTGAACGTGAGAGTCGTCTCGGAACCGTCGAGGTTCACGTTGTCGTCTTCCTCGTTGTCGTCGGTGTTTCCGCCAGGCTGGGGGTGGACTTCCGGCGTGGTCTGGGATGCAGAACTAGTTGTGCTGGGAGAACTGCTCGCATTTGTATCGCCGTTGCTGCTGGAACTTGTGCCGATTGTAGCGCTACTGGCAGGGAATGCTTCAGCGTTGGATGAACCGATAGTCACCGTATCTGCTGGTAGATTGACTTTGGAAGTGTCAAATGGATCTTCTTTTGCTGATGGTGTGTTTTCGCTGCTCTCGGGTACGGAAACACTGGAAGAATCATCGCTGCAAGCGCAAGCCATGATACATGCAAATCCAAACACTATTGATTTATTCATTTTCATATAAGAACCAACTTGTCAAGTTAAATCTTGAATGCTGTTCTTATGAAAATAAATCTTTAAGTGCTTTTTTTTGTGATTGTAACGTTTTTTTTGAACCGAGTGTGAGGGTTTTTACGTTTTTTTGTGCAAAAATGGGCAAATCGCTACATTTTTTTGAAAATACTGAGGAATTTCTGGACGGTTGCCTGGGCTTTCGACTTGCCGTAAGGCGCATGGAAAAACTTGACCACGTCGACGGGGCACTGTTTCATGACGTTCCTTTCATGGCTAAATGTCTTGAATCCGTAAAATCCGTGATAGTTCCCGATTCCGCTGTTGCCAACCCCTCCAAAGGGAACGGAAAGGTTCTCTATTTGGATGATGCAGTTGTTGACGCATGTGGAACCGGATGTCGTTTGCGCGATGACGGAACGGATTGCCTTCGGGGATTTTCCGAAAACGTACAGGGCAAGCGGTTTGGGGTTGTCTTGGACGTAGTGTAGGGCATTTTCCAGGGAATCGTAGGCGAGGATGGGCAGAACCGGGCCGAATATCTCGCCAGACATCACCTTCATTTGGAGCGTTACGTCTTTGAGTACGGTGGGGGCCACGTAGCGTTCTCCGATGACGCACTTGCCGCCGATGGATATTGCAGCCCCTTTCTCTACGGCATCGTAGATGAGCCCTTGGAGTTTTTCTGTTGTGGCCTTGTCGATGATTCTCGCGAAGTCGGCGCTGTTCTTGCGGTCTTCCTCGGTTCCTCCGTACATGGCCTTGATGCTGTTGACGATCTCGTCGGCCAGGGCGTCGACCTTGTTGCGGGCGCAGAGGACGTAGTCCGGCGCGATGCAGGTCTGCCCGGCGTTGATGAACTTGCCCCATGCGATTTTTTTTGCGGCATCTTTCACATCGGCATCGTCGAGGACGATGACTGGGGATTTCCCGCCCAGTTCCAGCGTGAGACCGGCATGGACCTTCTGGCTCATTTCGCCGACATGGGCTCCGATTTTGGAACTGCCGGTAAAGAACATGTGGTCGAAGGGAAGTTGCAGTAATGTATCGCCGATTGCTGAGCCGGACGCTTCGATGACGGCGATTTCGTCTTTTTCGAACAGGGATTCAAAAAGCGATGCGAGGAAGGCGCTGACGCATGGCGTCTTGTTGCTCGGTTTTGCGATAATCACGTTGCCTGCGGCAATTGCCGATGCTATGGGGGATACCAAAAGGAGCAACGGATAGTTCCACGGCGACATGATGAGCACACGGCCCTTGGGCTCGAATCTTGAATAGCTGTGGGTTGTCGGTAAAATGAGTGTTCGTTTGGCGGGCCGGTCCTTCATCCATTTTTTGAGGTGGCCAATCGCGTAGTCAATTTCTTCTATAGCGGGGAGAAATTCTGTCGTCCAGGCTTCGAAACGGCTCTTGCGGAAGTCTTTCCAGACGGCGTCAAAAAATTCATTCTTGCGTTTTACGAGGGCTTTGCGGAGCTTCTTGAGTTTGGCAATGCGTTCCGGTGCCGTAGTCGCAGCGACAGACCAGCGTTTTCGTCCCTGGTCTTCAAAGATACGATTAATTTGTCTTGAATCGATGAACTGCATGGTTGTTGAGAGAGAGGAGGGTGGAGTAATAACTAAACTAGAATTATTTCGGCTTTTCTCTGTGTTCCGAGATGCTTATTTAATTGTTACGGCCTGTTTTTGGGGGGAAGTAGCTTATCGTATGCTGTTTTTTTATGTACATTAGATGTATGGCTTCTTTAATCGAATACAAGGGAAAGACTCCCAAGATTGGTGAACGCGTGTTTATTGCCGAGGGCGCACGCCTTATCGGTGATGTGGAAATCGGCGACGATTCTTCCGTGTTCTATAATGCGGTTCTCAGGGCCGACCTTGCTGAAATCCGCGTCGGGCAGAGGTCCAACATCCAGGACAATGTGACTGTCCATCTCTCTACGGGGGTTGGAGTCCATATCGGCGACGACGTGATTGTCGGGCATAACGCCGTGCTGCATGCCTGCACCATCGAAAACCGCGTGCTTATTGGCATGGGGGCCATTGTGATGGACGGGGCGCACATCAAGTCCAACTGCATTGTCGGGGCAGGGGCGCTCGTTACGCAAGATAGGGAATTCCCGGAAGGTTCGCTTATCGTGGGCACTCCTGCGCATGTCGTGCGGAGCCTTACCGAAGACGAAATCCGCAAGGCGCAGGAAAACGCCCAGCATTACCTCCAAATCAAGGACGAATTGTTGAAAGGGGAATGATTTTTATATCTTTTGGGTAGAAAGGTAGTTTGTGTACAAGTTCTTTTTTCTCATCAATCCGATAAGCGGTGGCGGCCAGGGCAAGGTCATCTATAAGTTCCTCCCTGAAATCATGGAGTCCATGAATCATGCGGACTCTGAATGGAAGGCCGAATTCACCGACAAGGATAGGATGGAAGAACAGACCCGCGAGGCACTGGCCAATACGGAGACCTTGATTGCCGTTGGCGGCGACGGAACTGTGTCGGCAGTCCTTTCCACGATGCTTTTGAGTGGTTATGCGAACAAGGTGAAAATCGGCCTTATCCCGCTCGGAACAGGCAACGATCTTGCCCGTGTGTTGCACTTATACAAACCCTTTGTCGACCGCGGGCTGTTATTCTTGGTCCGCAGGCTCCTCCTTGCGCGCCCGCGCCCGTTCGACCTGTGGCAGGTAAACGGGAAACTCGCCATGGCGAATTATTTTTCGGGTGGCATCGATGCCCGTATTGCGCATGATTTCAACCAGGACCGCGCGACGGGGGTTATCGCCTCGAATTCCGTTTTTTTTAACAAACTGCATTATGTGCGCCGCTTCTTTGCTGACCGCTCGTACCATCTCAAGGCGACCAAGATTCGCTACGTAGACGAGACTGGCGAGGCCAAGTTAGTGGATATTTCTGGCAACCGTACTGTCATCATCGGTAACATCCCGAGTTATGCGAGCGGCAGCAATCCGTTTTTCGATTCCGATATGGCCGATGGACTGCTAGACCTTGTTATTGTACCCAATATGTTTAATTTCCTTTCTTCTATTGCCTTTGGCTCCGTCCCTGTGATTGGTTACCTCTTCAAGAAATTTGTGCAGAAATCAATCAAGGTGCAGTCCGTACAAATTGAACTCGATCCCCAAGAATTTTTGCAACTTGATGGGGAAGACGTGAGCGGGAAACTCGGTGACCAAGTCGTCATCAAGTTCGCAAGCCAAGTGCAAATGCTTTCGTTGGGGGCATGATGCGCCCAGTTACGCTTGCAGAAGTACTTTCCTTTATTGACTGTCTTGAAGGTTCGGGCTATGCTCAAGTTGCATCGGCCCAATCGCTTGATTTTACACTGAATGGTTTTGCTCCGATTGCTTCGGCCGGAGAGTATGACGTGTCGTTCTGGACGGGCGATTCTTCAGTGGAGACGGGGCTTTTCGGGAATGCCGGTGGCGTTACGGCTGCGATGTTCGAATCGGTCCGTGCCGGGCTCCTCTTTGTGCCCAAGGCGTTTGCCGCCTCGGTAGAAGGCGGCGCCACAAAGGCTTTCCCGAATGTGAAGTTTGTCTGTGGGGTGGAAAATCCCTACCATGCGATGGTCCAGTTCTTGGAACATTTTGCTACTACCGTTTCCCAGAGCAAACCCCATATTCCGGCTTCGGCAAAGGTCCACCCGAGCGCCGTCGTCGAAGGTTGCCTAGGCGAGAATGTCGTTGTTGGCCCGGGTTGCGTCGTGATGGCTGACTCCGAGATAGGAGACGGTAGCGTACTCGAGGCGAACGTCACGATTTATTCGAATGTCAAGGTGGGCCGGGAATGCGTTTTCCAGGCGGGTTCTGTCGTGGGGAGCCGTGGTTACGGTTTTTACATGTATGGTGGCGAACGCCGGATGGTGCCTCACCTTGCTGGAGTTGTCATCGGCGACGGATGTAGTTTTGGTGCCAACAGCGTTGTGGCAGCCGGGTTCATTTCGCCGACAAAAATCGGGAACCATTGCCACTTTGATTCGTTTGTCCAGATTGCCCACAACTGCTGCTTGGGCGACAACATCATGATGGCTTCGCAGTCGGGCCTCGCGGGCTCAGTCACTGTCGGGGACAATGTGGAACTCGCAGGCGGTGCGCAGTCTGCCGGACACCTGACCATCGGCAGCGGGGCGAAGGTGGCCGCAAAAGCGGGCATCACCAAGAATATTCCCGAAAATGCCGTGTACGCCGGTTTCCCTGCCGAAGATATCGCCGTGTGGAGGCGTTCCGTGGTCCGTTTGCGACAGATGGGGAAGAAGTGATGGGCAAGGGACGTGCAGGCAACAATACTCGCGAGGTTCTCTTTACTTCGCCCTCGCTCAGCTACAAGTCTACTTCGGTGGAGGTGAAACTCCGCGATGCGAGCGTGACAAGCGCACCGAGCGTAAACTGGTCCGTGGGCGGGCATCCATTTTACAGCACATCCGCGCATAAGCTTTATGGCGATTTGCTCCATTCCGTGAGCCGGACAACGATTTATGAACTCGACGATGGCCTAGGCAGTGCCGGTAAACTTCGCCTTTGTTCTCCGGAGCATCTTGCCCCTGTATTTTTGATGTGGCCGGATCGCATTTTCGACGTGAATCTCGTATCGGCGGATGAACCGGAAGTACCGATGATGGACGGCAGTGCTTTGCCGTTCTTCAGTCGCTTGCGCCGTGAGGCGGGCGTTCCACATGAACTTTCCTTTTATGATGTGCCTTTGCGTGCCGAGTGGGATTTGTGCCGCCGTCCGGGCGAAGCCCCGACCGGGTGCGTGCGTATTACGCCTTCGGAGGCGTTCGAGGTGGAATACGTCTTGGATTCTGTCGGCTCGTCTGCGTCTGTCTCGATTTATTCGGCCGAGGATTTGTTCTCCGTGTTCATGGCGCGGACGTTCATCACGGAAAAAGATTACAGGGAGGCCCGCGAAGCGGGGCTCCTGGCCGGTGTCGATGAATCTTGCGGCTTGTTGTTGCAGGACGGCGCCGGTAGCAAAAAAGTGTATCGCGTAGACGAGGAACCGGCGAGGCACAAGGTGCTCGATTTGTTGGGCGACCTTGCGTTTGTTTGCCCGTCGTTACCGAAAGTACGCATTGAAATTTTAAACGGGGGCCATGTGTCCCATCACCAAATAGTAAGGAGGTTGTTACCTTATGTCTCTCTTAGAATCCCTTCGCAAGTCCGATAAGCCGGGAATCCTGTACGACGCCGATGTCGTCCACGAAATTTTGCCGCAGAAGTTCCCTTTTGCCTTTGTCGACGAGGTCATTTCGCTCGAAGTCGGTAAGGAAGCCGCCGAAGGTGTGGAAGCCGTGAACCCCTCCATTGTTGCCACGTTCCACCTCACTGGTGACGAAGGCTTTTTGAAGGGCCATTTCCCTGGTAACCCGGTGATGCCCGGTGTCATCCAGATCGAGGCGATGGCCCAGGCGGCCACCATCCTTACGATGATTGTCAAAGAAGCCGATGTGGCCGGCAAGCGCCCCGCATTCATGGGCGTTGAGGAATGCCGTTTCCGCGCTCCCGTCATCCCGAAGGCCGACCTTGTCTTGAAGGCTACGCTTACCTTTGCGCGCCGCGGTATCTACAAGTACAATGGCGAAATCTACCAGGGCGATACGCTCATGAGCAAGGCGAGCTTCAGCGCGGCCATGGTCTAGTATGATGAATGTCCTTATCCTAGCTGCGGGGCTGGGGACGCGCCTGCGCCCCCTGACTCTCGATATGCCGAAACCGCTTGTGCCCGTGGTGGATGCCTCGGTGCTTGAACTGCAGGCGCAAAAAGCCCGGCAGCTGGGTGAGGTTGTTCTGCACGTGAACGCCCATTACCTCGCCGATCAGGTGGAAGCCGAGGCCGCACGTCTCGGCTTTGAGAAGGTCTGGCTCGAACCCGAGATTCTGGGGACGGCGGGGCCGCTCAGTCGCATTTACCGCGCCGGGTATCGCGGCGGTCTTTTGGTGATGAACGGCGACGCTTATTGTCAGTTTGATTTGGCTCGGTTTGTCGAGGCGGCGGTCTCGGCTGGGGCCGACTTTGCACTGCTAGGTGTGGATTTCCCGAAGGTGAACACGCTCCGTGTGGATTCGCGGGGGAGGCTTTCCGGGGTCCTCAAGAATTTTGGCGAGAGCGAAGGCGAGGCGGTCACGTTCTCGGGCGTGTCGTGGTATAGCGATGCTGCCCTTTCGAGGATGGACGCCGCCGAGTTCAATATCGTCAATTTCTGGAAGTCCGAAGTGGACGCCGGAAGGCCTCCCTTCGTGGACATGAGCCAGAAGGATGCTCTCTGGATAGACATGGGTTCGCCTGAAGGCCTCAAGCGCGCCTGCGACGCCCGCCGCGAGGAACTAGGCATTGACAGCTGGGTGGGCAACGCACCTTCTGCTGACTCGCGTTTTGTCCGTTCGGTGGTGAAGTGTGTTGCTGATATTCCTGCCGATGCCTCCTTTACGGACTCCATTCTTTACGAGGGGGCGACTGTGCAACCGGGCGAAAGTGTGGTCCGCGAAATCCGCGGCAGGGGCTTTTGCTGGAAACTTTAGACGCCAAGTCTTGTGGGAAATCACAAGAAGTGCCTTTTTTTGTGCTTTTTTCTGAAAAAAACTGTTTTAGGCGCTCTCGAAAACATATATTGAACGTATGAATATAGAAGAACTTGTTTTATCTCCCAAAATAAACGAATACCTTTTTGCTCATGGCTATTCCGACGGCTTTGAGGTTGAACCCATTGCCGGTGCCGGTTCTGGCCGCCGTTATTACCGTATCAAGAATTCCGAACGGTCTTGCGTGGTGCAGGTTTCTCCCGAGGTGAACGACGATTTCAACCGTTTTGTCGAGTATTCCAAGATGTTCTTGGATTACAAGCTGCCTGTTCCCCGTGTCTATTGTGTCGATGCTTCGGCTTGCCAAATTCTCCAAGAAGACCTGGGCAAGCGCAGCCTTTACGATTACGTCAATCCCAGTGCCCAGTCCGGAAGCGTCCGCATCCTTTACCCCGAAGTGATCGAAGCGCTCATCCGCTGGCAGAACGCATCCCAGTCTCTGTTCAGCAACCACACCAACATCTGGCTGTACCGGTTCGATTTTGCCGCCCTCAAGTGGGAGACGGATTACTTTACCCAGAACTTCCTGATGGACTACAAGGGCATCAAGGAAATTCCGGTTGCCGTCACGAACTTCTATTCGCTCCTCGCTGTTTCTGTTGAGGCGCAGACCAAGGTGCTCATGCATCGCGATTTCCAGTCGCAAAACATTATGGTGCGTCCTAATTCCGAAATCGCATTCGTCGATTTCCAGGGGGCTCGCCGTGGTTCCATGTTCTACGACATTGCTTCGCTACTTTGGGACCCTTACGTTTGCCTCCCTCTCGACATGATTAAGGATTTCTTCGAATACTGGCACACCTACTATGCTGGCGCCCGCATTTATTCCAAGGAAGATGCCTGGATGTGCTTCATCCATGCTAGCCTCCAGCGCGTGATGCAGGCTTTGGGAGCGTATTGTTTCCTTTCTAGACAAAAGAAAATTCAAAAGTTCGAACAGTACATTGAGCCGGGCAAGAAGCAACTCTTGGCGTTGTTCTCGGAATTCAAGCTCATTGCCAATGCGACTGACAAGGAACTCTTCCCGTTCATGGAAGAAGCCCTTTCGTAGGCCACATGAAACCGATATCTTGTAAATTCTATAAAGAAACCGTGGATTTTGGGCGGGCTTTGGGCCTAGCCTATGAATCCCTCGTCAATTCGCCCCATGAATTCGATTCCATTGCCGCGTGGACCAAGCTTTCGGAACGCGTGTCGCAAGGGGTCTACATGGGGGACGGCTTGCTTTTGCCGCATACCCGCATCCCGGGTTTGCCCGCTCCACTGATGGCTTTTGTCGTTGCTCCGGAAGGTTTTTCGGGAGTGACCATCCCCGGCAGGGAAACGGCCAGGTTCATGTGCCTGCTGCTCTCTCCGGCCGAGTCGGCGACCGTGCATACCCAGGCCATTGCGGAGATGGCTCGTCTCATTCTTGACAAGGAATGGAAGGAAAAAGCGCTCGCGTGCCAGTCGGACTCCGAAGTGTCCAACCTCTTTTAGCTCAGTTGAAAATTTAGCTTAGAACTGTATCGAGCCGGACAGCGTTGCCCGGTAACCTTCGTAGTCGCCAAAATACCGTGTGTACGATGTCCTGAGCGTTGCCCAGTACCACGGGGTGATGTCGATGGCCCCGCCGAGTTCGTTGTATCGGAGGGTGGAATTGTCGTTGAGGAATTTCTTGTCGGTACGGTCTTCGGGCCCATGAATATCCGTGATGTTTCCGCCGAAGGTGGTATCCTTGGCGACAGTTCCTGCGATAAGAGTTCCCTTGATAAACTTCCATGTGGCGCTCAGTTCGCTGTGAATTTCTTGGGCGTTGGGGCCAAGGTCGCTGCCTAGGCTTTGCGCATAATTCGCATACGTGTAACCGCCGCCTTTGTGGTGTGTGTACACCCAAGGCTCAATTCGAGTATATTCGGCAAACCAGTCCAGTGTCACGGGGCCGAGTCTCAGGTTGTCGCGAGCGAGGCCGATTGTTGTCGCCCACTTGTTGCCCCACCAGGAATCGTCAAACATGGATGTCGGGGTTTTCATGTCGTCCCAGAGGAGTTCTGCATAAAGTTCCCAGTTAGGGATAGTCTTCACGCTCAAATCGAAGGCGAGCGATATGTTGTCCTGGTCGCCCAAAATGTGTTCTTGGAAATTGTAGAGCATGAACGGAAGGACGTATGTCCATTCAAAGTCGCGGTCGGTGCTGTCGGCATCGGCGTTGGGGTTGGTGTGCGCCGGTTCTGTTGTGGAACCGTACAAGGCCGTCTCAGAAAGGCCGAGCGTGATGTTTTTGGGCAGGTGCAGGTCAAGCCGGTGGGCATGCATGTATTTGCCTTTGTTCTTCTTTTCGAACAATTTGGCGGCGTATTGCGTGTATTCTATGGGCCCGAGTTCCAAACGGTAGCCAAAGTAGGGCGTGGGAGCAGGTACCCAGATACGGCTTGTCGAATCTTGCCATGGGCGGTTGATGCTCTTGTCTCCGCGCAAGATGACATGGTTGTATCGTGCGGGCCCAAATTCTAAAAAGTCAAATCCGGCAAGCAGGGTGATGGGCTTGAGCTTGTAAGATATATTGGCGGCAAACTGGTCCCATGTGCGTCTGTTCTCGCTTTGCTTGTTGTAGGGGAGACCTTCGTTGGGGTTGTAAAAATGGTCCGCGATTTCCCTGTTGGTGTGGTCCGTGTTCACTTTGACAAAGGCTTCAAAATTAAAAGCGTCGGTGAATTTGCCGTCGAGGAACAAGCGAACCGATGCGGAGTTGTCGTAATGTGTCGGGGCGTTCGAGAGGTTCGTGACGGTGGCGGAATCGAACAACTGCGCGTGGATGTTCACCAGGGCGCCCCGAGAAGTGTCTGCGAGGGTGAATGCCGTAGAATCTTCGAAGCCTTGGTAGGCAAGCGCCTGCGTAGCTAGCGTGATTGAAATCGCCAAGGTGGTAGAGAGAGTCTTAAACGAGGGGCGTTTTAGTGGGCACATAGGGCTTCCTTGAGCAAAGTCAGATGGTTCTTGGCGTATTCCGCAAATTTCTTGTTGAACAGGGCGAAAATGCAGGTGGGGAGGAGCCGGACGAAACTGCGGCAGGAACGGAAAACTCTGGATAGCAGGATGCCTTTTTGCCCCATGTGTTTGCCGAACACGTATTGCTGGGATCTGTCGTGCTGTAGAGCTCGACTGAGATTGCTTTTGGCCGATCCTCCGCCCAGGTGGATGATGCTGCATTTGCTTTGGATATAGAAATGGTAGCCGATTTGGATTGCGCGATGGGCGAGGTCCCAGTCCTCGTAGTACATGAATATTTTCTCGTCAAAGCCACCCAGCATTCCATAAAGGTTTGCGGGCATCATCCAGCAAACAGCGCTCGCCCAGTAAGTCTTGTAGAAAGTTGTGTCGTCGCACAATTTGGGAGTCCCTTCCAGATGGCGTGCCGCTGCGGATTCCATCCGGAATGCGTTCAACAAAAATTGTAATGGGTTTATTTTTGTGAAATAATTGTGCTGTGGGGTCCCGTCGCTGTTCCGAACAGTCGGGACAACGATTGCATCGCCAAAGCGGGTTTGCGCTTCGGTCAGGGATTTGCGCAACTCGATGATGACTGCATAGTCGAGGCGAGTGTCGTTGTTCAAGAGGCAAATGGCATCGAACTTGATTTCGTCATCCTTGAGTCCTTGGACTGCCGCATTGTTTGCTCGTCCGAACCCGAGGTTTTCCGTTTGGGGGTAGACTCTCACGTGCGGAAATTGCTTGCGAATGTTTTCTACAGTTCCGTCGGTGCTTGCATTGTCGGCTACGGCGATGACAAAGTCGTCCTGCGGGAGCGCGGCGAGGTCGGCCAGGCAGTTCTGCGTTATGGGCCAGCCGTTATACGTGACCATGATGATGGCGGTTTTCATGTGTTCCTCCTCGTGGTCAGCGATTCAAATAGTTCTAATAGAGTACGGGCCGAGTTTTCCCAGCTATAGTGTTCCAGGAGCTTGTTCAGCCCAGCATCTTCCTTTAGCTTTTGTTCTACAGCTGTTCTGTTGTTGTAGAACGACTTTATGGTGCTTGCGATGGATTCTGGGTCTTTTGCGTCAAAATATACAGCGAAGTCTCCGGCGATTTCTTCCATTGCACTGTCCTTGGTCGTAAGGACTGGAGTCTTTTGTGCTAACGCTTCGAGAACGGGGAGCCCGAACCCTTCGTACAACGATGGGAATATCACGGCGGCACAGGAACGGTAAAGTTCGCAGAGCTCGTTGTCGTTGACATAGCCCAAATGTGTTATGTTATTTGCGATTGGCGTTTTAGAAAGGATGTTGTGGATAGACTTGTTTCTCCAACCTTTGGGCCCTGTAATGGTTAGCGGAATGTCTTGGCCGTTGTTGTGTAAAATTTCCAATGCGCGGATGAGTGTGGATAAATTTTTGCGTGGCTCCAGACTACCGACAAAGAGGAGATTTGTGCCCCTCTGCTCCGCTATGGACTGTGTTGACAATGAATTGGCCCCATTGTAGACAACATGCAATTTTGCAGGGTCTATTTTCGGGAAAAAGTGGAAAAGTTCGCTTTTCGTGAATTCAGAAACGGGGCAGATGGCGTCTGCGATTTCGATGGACTTGTTGCCAAAGAGCCTGTTAATCCAAAGGACGCTTTTGACCATGGTCTCCGGGAAGCGTTTGTACACGAGGTCGTGGACCGTCAATACGCGGAGGGCTTTCCCAGTGTTCCCGACGGGGAGAGTTTGTTCTGGCCCCCAGAAAATATCGATATCGTTTTCGCGGATAAAACCAGGCAGCGTGCTCTGCTGCCACAAAATGCCAGGAAGGCGTATTTCGCTTTTGCAGACTTGGACTTTGAAGTTTTTTGCCGTGGGGATAAATGGTGTTTTTGCCGGGGCGAACAACACGTATTCGTTTTGGTCGTCGATTTTTTGCAAGGCTTCGAGTATGCTGCGCAAGTAACGCCCGATTCCGGCGTTGTTGTAGCGGAGGCATTTTATGTCGATTCCGATGCGCATCAGTTCTTACCAAAAATTTTTTTGGCGAGGGGGAGGCCTACTGCCATGAAAAACACCCGCTGTAATGTTTTGATGGTGCCTGCCTGCAAAAAGAGGTCGTGGCGATTGGCGAAAGCCCACGGAATGGCCGAGAGGCTGAAAGCAGACTGCTGGCGGAGCAACGAGATCTCCAGGAGCTTTTCGGCAAAGCGAGTTTCTCCGTTCGAAAGTTTGAGCTCGTGCCTATGACAGAGAATTTCTTCGATCCATTTTTGCTGTGTCGCCAGTGTTTCGCTCATGGATGGTTGGCGTGCGCCTCCGACGGCGTTGTTTCCGTGAATTCTGTATTTGACGACCGTTTGCGGGATTGGCTTTATTCCGCCGTTTTTCAGTGCATGCATGGCTACCCACCGGTCATGGACTGTGACATTCTCCGAAATGGGGAGAATTACGGGTAATAGGCTAGCCCTGAACAGGGAAAGGCATCCGGTGACGTTGTTGATTCCGGCAATTTGGCGTCTCATGCTGTTGTGCGTATCGATGTTCGAAAATTCGCGCCACGAGGGAGCGGTTCTCTGGCCTTTTCCGTCGATGACTTCGGCATCGCCGTACACGAGTGCAGCATCCCCGATTTCGTTTTCAAGGGTCTCGAGTTTGTCGGCGAGCCAGATGTCGTCTTGGTCGGCAAGCGCGACAAAATCATCGTTGCCCAGTTGGAGCCTGGCTTCTTCGAGCCCCTTTGCAAAGGCCGCCCTGTGTCCTTGGTTTTTTGGGGAGCGGAGGATTTGCATGGGGAGACGAGTGCGGTTCATTTCTAAAATTTTCGCTGTGGAATCGGAGGAACCGTCGTCGATGGCGATAATCATGTCTGCGGGTCGTGTTTGCGCCACCAGGGAATCAAGCATCTCCGGAAGATACTTTTCTCCGTTGTAGGTTGCAAGAACAATGCAGATTTTCGCCATGTTTTGAATATAGCTAATAATGGCCTGGTTTGTTGTGATTGCGGACACCCGTTTCTGTTCTATATTTGTATTTTGTTTTGCGTTTGATGGACATGGAATGCGGATGAGGCCGATGATGAATAGCCGAAAAAAGATTTTGCTTGTTTGCGACAAAAACGAATGTACCAGTTTCGGTCGACTGGCGCTTTCCATCATGCAGGCTCTTGGCTCCGATTTTGATGTCGACACGCTCTGGCTCAAGACTCCCAAGTTCTTCGGTAATAAATCCGCTCGCGCAAAACTTGAAATTTGGGCCCCGTCCTTGCATGTAGGGTTCTTTACATTCCGCCGTCCGTTCAAGAGGATTCTTAGGCAAGAACAGCCCGATGTCGTCTTCTTCATCCGTCCAGAATTGGGATTTCTCGTCCCTATTGCTAAATCGGCGTGCCCCGCGACCAAGGCTGTCATGTTCGTACACGATACTTTTGCCGAAACTCTCTACCCAGACAGCCTCAAGTTCAAGGTGCTGAATCGCTTCTTTATCCGCGATACGGTCAAGTCGGATTACTACGTGTACAATTCCCGCTGGACCCGGAGTGAGGCTGAAGCGCATTTCGGTACGGCTGGAACCAGGGGTACGGTTATCGGTTGCCCTATTGATTCTAACCTTTTTAGTGCTCCCACGCAGCCGATTGATTCTGCAGCCCGTGAGGCGTTTCGTGAAAAATTCAATATTTGCGGATTCAAGGCTATGTGCTTGAACGTGAGCTTGGACGAACCTCGCAAGAATATCGAAACTTATTTTGAGATGGCCCGCCTGTGCCCCGATGTGGCGTTTGTGCGGGTGGGGAAGGTTTCTGAGCGGTTGGAACAAATTATTGCCCGCGATCATTTGACTAACGTGTTCCATTTTCCCGAGTTTAAGGCGCATGAACTGCGCGATTTTTACCGCCATGCAGATTTGCTAGTTTATCCTTCGTTCTTGGAAGGTTTCGGCATGCCGCCCATTGAGGCGCTATCTTGTGGAACCCCATCTGTTTCTGCTGCGACCTCGGCCATGAAGGAAAACTTGGATGGCGTTGTCCCGTTGGTAGACCCGCCGACGGATGCCGCGGCCTACGTGGATATTCTGGAACGGGTGCTCGCTGGCGAGAATATCGTGGACGATGTCAAGAAGGCCGAATTGCTGGAATATTGTTCCAATGCTGCCTTTGCACGGCGTATCGGCGGTGCGATTCTCGAGTCTCTTGAATAAATGATTTTTTAGGCTTGCTGCCTATTCCCTGATATCGCGGAGCATTTCGGGCGTCATCTTGCTGAGCGAGATGGCCGCCTCCCTCTTGATGTTCAGCGACTTAAGTCCGCTGAATAGAGAAAACCAGGCCAGTGGGTGCCTCAACGCAAATTTACCAGCCGCCGTAATGCCGAGGCTTTTGTACAAAGTCCTGATGCAGCCCGTGTTGTATTCTTTTGGGTCAAGTGGGCTATCTGCCGGGGTTCCCTCGATGACGAGGTAAGGAACACTTAGCATCCTGCCCCCTGCATGGAGCATTCGGAGTGAATAGTCCGCAAGTTGAAAATTTTCTAGGAGTGAATTGTCGATTCTCCCCGTACGTTGGACAATGCGGCGGCTGAACGCCACGATGTCCGGCTGTGGTGCTGCAACATAGCGGATGCTTGCTTTTTCGTCAATTTGTACGAAATCGCCTTTTTTCCCGATGACTTTTGCTCCAACAAAGCCTTTTGCCGTGCGGATCCGCGGGGCTAGGGCGTCGACCATGGGGAACGAGGCGTTGCATTCTGCAAGGTTGTTCAAGAATTCGCGCGTCACTTTGACATGTTCGCTTGCCACGACAATCCATTCGGCTTCGCTTGCTTCGAAACCTTTGTTTATGTCGTCTACAAAGAACCAGCCGAGGGAGGGGTCTGTAAATGGTGGTGTTGGTTTTGTTCCGTCTGCGAAGCTTTTGCTCACGACGATGACGTCGAATTGGCGGAGCATGAGGATATTCCTAGAACCCCAGCCGGAGGCCTATGCGGTGTTCCATTCCGAGCCCTTGGGCCAAATAGGAGAATGCGTAGTCAAGAGCGAAAAGGTTGGAACTGTATCCCAGGCCTAGGCTGAACAGCCTTGCCGTGTTGGCTTCGTCGGGGCGGCTGTTGGATGCGGCCAACTCCTTGATATCGCGAACGAGGTCAAGCCAACTGCGTGTCCAGCCTCCGCGAATGGTGAAACTTTTGCCTAGGGCGTATTCGGCACCGATGTCGAGAATTGGGGGCGTGAAGCGCGGGAACTCTGTTGCCGTGTACATGGTGAGGCGGCGGATGCTCTTGGGCTTGAAAAATGCCGATGCCGTGAATGCCTGGCTCATGGCGTAATAGTCTTCTTCTCCGTCGTCGGAGTAGTCGCGCAGCATGGCTCCGAAATCCTTACCTGCAAGTGAAAGGCCGATGCTGTTGCTGTTGTTTTGCCAGGCAATACCCCAGTCGAGTGCGGCACCGATAGCGGTCCTGTCGGTGTTTCGTTCTTCGGCGAGTTTTTCGGCAACCACCTTGAGGCCAGCACCGAACTGGATGTGCTTCATCGGGAAGGCGAGCCCAGCCGTGAACAGATGGCCGAAGGGGTTGTATTTTTGGTTTGTGTATTCGCCCATTTCGTCTACGCCCTGGATTTCACCGACATCGTACCAGTTATAGGATATCTGGATGGCGTAATCCTTGTACTTTGTCGTGTAGAACAGGGAGCCTTGGTTTTCGGCGAAGTCTCCGGTTTGCCAGTGGGCTTCTACGACGTGTTTTTTGCCTTCCTGCACGCGGAGAGCGGCCAGGTTCATCTGCGAAACGGTGGGGTCTGTGCTGGGCATGGCCCCAGCGGAGCGTTCCAGAGCGGCATTACGCGGGCTGTCGAAAGTGCTTACGAAAGAGAATGCTTCTTCGCCGGAATTGTCTTGTGAAAAATAGGCATGGCACAAGGCCGGTGCAACAGACACGAGCGCGGCGCAAAACGAAACTCTTTTCAACAGGTTCATGCCTCAAATCTAGAAAAATCCATAAAAGCGAATGGGCTTAAAATGCATTTTTTTGCCTTTTGCCTTTACAAAATAGGCGTTTTTTAGTATATTTGGTTCGCTCGGGCTATTAGCTCAGTTGGTAGAGCAACGCCCTTTTAAGGCGTGGGTCGAAGGTTCGAGCCCTTCATAGCTCAGAAAACCGGCTCCGAAGTCTCGGGGCCGGTTTTTATTTTGGTCTTTTATGGAAACTTTATCGGAATTTCTTCAGGAGTCGGCTAGCGGGTCCATTGCGCTTTTTGATGGCGTGGATTCCGGTTCGCTGCATGTGTGCGGGGCGAGCGTTCCCATGCTTGCCATGGCGGTTGCAAGCCGTTTCCTGAAGTGCCCGGAGCCTGTACTCGTCGTCGCGAAGGACTACCGGAGCGCCGAGGTCTGGGTCGAGAACCTTGAAAGCCTCGTGGGCGAGGATTTTGTCCGATTTTTCCCTTCTCTTGGGCTCAAACCTTACGAGTCCAAGGTCCCGTTCGAGGGCGTGCTCGAAGAACGCCTCAAGTTTTTCCGCGATATTGGCCGTAACGACCGCCCGTTTGTCGTCGTTTGCCCCCTAGATGCCCTGCTTGCGAAACTCCCGAAGCCGGGAACCGTGCTGGAAAACGTTTTCCGCATAAAGGTGGGGGATGTTTTTGAACCCTCCAAGCTCAGGCCGTGGTTCCTGGATCATGGGTTCATCGAACAGCCCGTGGTGAGCGGAGTGGGCGAGTTCTCCATCCGCGGCTGCATCGTGGACGTGAACTGCCTTTTGTACCCGCACCCCATCCGTATCGAGTTCTTCGGCGACGAGGTGGAATCCATCCGCTCCTTCGACATCTTCAGCCAGCGCTCTGTAGAAGAGAAAAAGTTTGTTGACCTGTTCCCGATGGGTGAATTCACGATTCCGGAACGCGAAGCGGCCCTGATGGGGGATGCCGTACACGACATCTGGTGGCGTAGGGACCGTTACCAGCCACTCACGTCGAGCCTTTTGGATTATTTGCCTCGCGCAGCGCTTGTGTTCGAGGAACTTTCCGTGCTTTCGGAGACGGCGAGCAAGATGTACCTTGCTTACGAGGCCGCCTACGAGGGCGCACGCGGCCTCGTGGCCGAGATTTCTCCCCCGAATGCGTTCTGGTTCAAGATGGGCGAACTTTCTGCGAATTTCGCCCTGCGCCCGTGCCTCGATATGACCAACGTCGAGGCCGATGCGTCAAACTGGTTCAAGGTCAATCTCAAAAAGCAGGACTTTTCCTCGACCGGGACCGACGCCGTTGCAAAAGAAATCGAAGATTTTTACGCCCGTGGTGGGCGGGTCTACGTGGTCGCACCGACGCAAGGCGGTCTGACTCGCCTAGAACATTATTTCGAGGACCTTCCCATCGAAGGTTACTTTGTCGGCAACATCTCGGAAGGTTTCTGGCTCGAAGACGACAAGGTCGCCTTCTTGACCGAAACGCGAATTTTCAACCGCCACCCCAACAAGGCCCGCAAACGCAAGATTGCAAGCTCCGTCTCTGGTGCCTTGATGGTGGAATCGCTGAACCGCGGGGATTTTGTTGCCCACGAGGACCACGGCATCGGCCGTTACCTGGGGCTTGTCCGCGTCGAGGTGAATGGTGGCCTTGTAGACTGTGCGCTGCTCGAATACGAGGGCGGCGACCGCCTCAAGTTCCCCGTGGCAGACCTCCAGAAAATAGAGAAGGTCGATTCCCCGCAAGATAACCCGCTCAAACTAGACCGCTTGGGTTCCAAGAATTGGGAAAACAAGAAAAAGCGCATGAAGCAGAAGGTCGTGCAGATTGCGCGCGAACTTGTGGACCTTTATGCCCGCCGCGAACTCGTGGAAGGTTTCGGCTTCCCGCCCGATGGCAAGTTCCAGAAGGAATTCGAGGACGCTTTCGAGTACGAGCCCACTCCGGACCAGGTCAAGGCCACGGCCGACATCAAACGCGACATGGAAGCCCGCAAGCCCATGGACCGCCTTATCTGCGGCGACGTCGGGTTCGGCAAGACGGAAGTTGCCATGCGCGCCGCTTTCAAGTGCATCCTCGCCAAAAAACAGGTGGCCGTCCTTGTGCCGACGACTATCCTTGCCGCCCAGCACTACGAAAATTTCTGCGACCGCTTTGCCGCTTTCCCTGCCGTGAACATCGCACTTGTCAACCGCTACAAGAGCCCCAAAGAGAAAAAGGAAATCATGAAGCGCGTGAGCGAGGGTAAAGTCGACATCGTCATCGGTACGCATGCGCTGCTCTCTGCCAAGAACGAGTTCAAGGACCTGGGCCTACTCATCATCGACGAGGAACAGAAGTTCGGCGTGAAGCAAAAGGAAAAACTGCGTGAACTGCGTCTCGCCGTCGACACGCTCAGCATGAGCGCCACCCCGATTCCGCGCTCGCTTCACCTGAGCATGACTGGCGTCCGCGATATCTCGCTCATTAACACGCCTCCCGTGAACCGCCTGCCCGTCGAGACCGTCCTTTTAAAGCGCGACGATGAAGTTATCAAAAATGCCATCCTCGATGAACTGGCCCGTGGCGGACAAGTGTTCATCGTGAACGACCGCGTGCAGACGATTTATACGTTGGCCGAAGAAATCGAGGCCCTGGTGCCGCAGGCCCGCATCGCTGTCGCGCACGGCCAGATGGACGACCACGACCTGGAACGTGTGATGGATGCCTTCCTCAGCCGCAAGTTCGATGTTCTCGTGAGCACGAGCATCATCGAGTCCGGCCTCGACGTGCCCAACGCGAACACGATTATCATTGTCAATGCGCACCATTTCGGCATCAGCCAGCTGTACCAGATGCGCGGCCGCGTCGGGCGCAGCAGCGTGCTCGCGAAGGCTTTGCTCGTCATCCCTGCCCGCGGCGAGATTTCGCAGGAATCCATGACCCGCCTAAAGGCCCTCGAGCAGTTCACCGACCTTGGCAGCGGTTACCAGCTCGCCATGCGAGACCTCGAAATTCGTGGAGCCGGCAATCTTTTGGGCCAGGAACAGCACGGCTTTATCGCCGAAGTCGGTTTCGAGACGTATGTCCGTTTGGTCAAGGAGGCCGTCGAGGCCCTTCGCGGCGGGAGCCCGCTCGACAAGCCCATCCAGCCACGCGTGGAACTGGGCGTGGATGCATTCCTCCCCGAAGACTACATCCAGGATGGGCTTACGCGTATCTCGCTTTACCAGCGCATCTCGCGCACCCGTTCCACTGCCGAAGTCGACAGCATCTCGCAAGAACTTGTGGACCGCTTCGGCCCGCTGCCCGCCGCAACAAAAATGCTTTTGGCCGTCACCGAAATCGGGCTTTTGGCTGGACGCCTGCGCATTCAGGGCTTGGTGCAGCGCAAGGGAATGCTCGCTGCGACATTCGCGGAGTTCCCGCCTCCCGACTTGCGTGTTGTTTCGGAGATGACTTCGCTTTGCCCGTTCCCCATCCGCATTCTTGGCAGCACGCCTATGCAGGCTGTCATCGAACTCGGTAACGGCACGCCCAATATCTACGCCGAAAAGACGCTCGAAGCGTTCCGCGCTTTTGCCGCTATCGAGACGACTCCCGCTAAACTCTAAGATTTTCCCAAAGGGATTTCGCCGCAAGCCAGCGCTCCTTGAGCGTTTGGACGGTTTGTTCCACGCTGTTTTCCGCCGTAGCGTTGCCCGCGAATGTCGTCTCATCGGCGTCGGTCTCGAACCGCACGCTTTCCGCCGGAATCAGGGGAATGGCCGCGAGCGTCGACTTTTTCTTGAAACTGTCTGCATGCAAGCTGAAAATCGCCCCCATCGGGAGGGCCGCCCGCACGATACCCGCATCGCCGCCAAACCGGTGGAAAACAGGTCTTGGTACAGGTTTTGCCGAACTTGAAACCCCTGCCACTTCTGAAAATTTTGCCGCTTTGAGCAATGCGACAACCCTGCCATAGTCACCTACGCAGTGGATTTGCAGGTCTCGGCCTAACTCCTTTGCAAGTTCAATTTGCCTTTTGAACACAGCCTCCTGCACACCGTTCTCGCCGTATCCCGGGTAGCGCTTGTCCAGCCCGCATTCACCGACGGATGCAACCCCATCTGTCTCTAGATAACTCCTGAGTTGTTCAAAATCGGCATCGGACACCTGGGTCGCTATCATGGGGTGTATCCCGTAAGACGTTTTGAACGGCTTATTTTCTGTAGAAAAATCCTTTTTCAGGTTGGCAGTACTTTCCCATTCCCACGGCTCGCAAGCGATGGCGATAAAGTCGAAATCCCCGCTATAAAGCAATTGCGTCAGTTGCTTTGGGTGGGGGAGCCGTGCTAAATGAATGTGAAAATCGAGCATGATAGCTTAAAATACATAGAAAACTTGGATAATTAAAAATAATTGCTTGTTTTTTGAATCAAAAAAGCCTAGTTTAAACTTGTTGGTTCGCCAACCTAGGTTTATTCCGACCACATCATTAAAGGAGTCGCTATGCGCGATTTGCTAGAAAAAGCTTTGAATAAAGGTTTGTCCGTCTGTTTTACATCTGAAAACGGCTTTGATGTAATACGAATTTCTTCCGGTAACGACGTTGTCGCAAGTTGTAGCCTCGGCTCTACCAGCTTCCGTGCTTCTGTCGAGGAATCGCTTCAGGCGCTACTGCTAGATTTGGAACGTAAAGGCTTCTAATTACGGTTGTTGCTAAAACCTAAAACACTTTATTTGTAAAATAAAAAGAAGGCCCCCGATTGCTCGGGAGCCTTGTTTGTTTATACTCAAACGATTAGTTGATTCGACCAATCAGGTTGCCGGAAAGGGCGAAGTCCCTGGTGCAGCCGAAGTTGTGGAAACCAGCGGACAGGCTGAAGCGGTCGGTGAAGGCCTTCTCGAGGTAGAGGGCACCGAGCACGTCCTTGATGTGCTTCGGGTTCTGGACTCCCCAGTATTCAGGATGATCCTGGCGGTCGCCGATGTATTCTGCTTCGAGGATGATGCGGTCCACGACCTTCGTCTGGAACAGGAAACCGCCCGTCAGCGGGATAACCATGTCGTCGTCGCTAGAAATGTCGAGCAGTGCAGCTTCGGCAAAGACGCTCACGGCGTTCTTGACGAGCGGGAGGCTGGCCTTCAACGAAGTGTTGTGTTTGACCTTGGAGTCGGTGTCATACACCTTGTCGAAGAGGTTGCTGCGGTAGGCGAGCTGAATCTTCAGTTCGCTCAGGCCTTCGAGACCGTGGAAGTTGAAGGCAGCACGGAGGTCGCCGTTATCCAGGTTCACAGCTTGGCTGATGAAGGCAAGGGTGAAGTCCAAGTTGTCTGTCGGGGAGATGCCGAACTGCAACTGGTTTTCGGACTTCTGGGTGGAAAGGAATCCAGCCAGGTAACCATCGATGTAACCACCGAAGTAGTCACCGTTCTTGTCGGTGTTGTCCCAACGACCGACCTTGAAGTTGAACAATTCGGTGCTCTGGTAGGCCCAAGCTTCGTCGAGGGAGAAGTAGTCGTCCAGAGTGCCGTTTTCGTTGTTGCGGAGGGCTTCTTGCTTGGCGTCCTTGCCACCGAAGTTTTCGTCCCTGAGGTCGCCCGGGTAGAAGGCAACGGCCAACTTGCCCTTGAAGTTCTCGCCTTCGGCGAGGATGGCGAAGTTGGCTTCGCCCTGCCATGTTTCAAGGTTGTCGTTGTTGTTGTCGTCTTCGCTATTCCAGAACACCTTTTCGGCGCTCAATTCGAAGTCAGCGAGAATGCCGAATTCGGCCTTGTCCGTCGAGATGACGGCGTTTTCAACCAATTTTTTCTTTTTGCGGCGTTTTTTCTTCTTGGGCTGATCTTGCTGATCCGGAGCGGAGATAAATCCCTGTTCGTCGGTGTTTGCGGCAATTTCGGCTTCGGTCGGGGCGGCCTTTGCAGTGTCGCTTGCAGCGACTTCGGCTGCGGGTTCGGCCTTTGCGGAGTCTGCCGGTGCGGCTACGGGAGCTGCGGCAGCTTCTGCCGGCTTAGCTTCTTCGGCGGGAGCAGCCTTTGTTGTGTCAGCCGGTGCAGCGGCGGGAGCAGCAGCCTGTTCTGCAGGCTTTGCGGCTGCGGGCTTGGCCGGTTCTGCCTTCGCATCCTTGGCCGGAGCGGCGGGAGCGGCTGCGGGCTTGGCCGGTTCTGCCTTTGCGTCCTTGGCCGGTGCGGCAGGAGCGGCTGCAGGTGCTGCAGCGGGCTTGGCGGCTTCGGCAGCCGGTGCAGCCTTCGCGTCCTTTGCAGGTGCAGCAGCAGGAGCTGGCTTGGCCGGTGCAGCGGCGGGAGCGGCAGCAGCCGGAGCTGCTGCAGGTGCAGCATTAGCATTAGCAGCAGCCTGCGGTGCGGCAAACACGGATGCTGCCAGCATGCAGGATGCTAGGAAAATTTTCTTCATGACACAATCTCCTTTTGTGGATGGCATTTTACGAATGTTCCAATTGTAAAATTCAATTAGAATTATAAAAATATTGTTACCAAGTAGGTTTAAAATATTACCTTTTTTTTGAAAATGGTGTGTTTTTTTGTTCGAAGAGGCGGAATTTTGAAAATTTTACTTGCAATTCTGGTCACATTGGGTTGTGCATGTTGTTTTGGACAAGAAACTTTGAATGTCTATAAGAAGAACGGCAGGGAAGTCGACGAAAGTAAACCTGTGGGTACACTTTCCATGTCGGACTGGATTACGGAATTGCCTATTCCGAAGGATTCGGTCAAACGTGTCCGTATAGAGAAAGAACGTCGCGAAGTTATTGGCAAGAACGGAAAGAAGAAAATCCAGAATGTGACCAAGCGTTATATTTCCTGGCGTCCCCGCGATCCCAAGAACCCGCCGCCCTTTGTTCCCATTGATTGCAAACACGGAAAGGTGTTTGTGAAACGTGCTGAACTCGCCCGATTCCTGCAAGAGGCGAAGGACCTCAGTGGCGAATATGCGTCTGCCACTGGCAGTGTCTTCTTGAGAAAGTCTCCGAACAATCCCAAGCGGTTCGACGTGATTATCCAGAACGGCCCTGTGACAGAACGTTCAGAAATCGAGATGGGTAATCTGGAAATCCAAGAGAGCAATGGGCATGCGCGGTTGTCCTACCACGAAGAAGGTTGCAATATCGACATCGCTGTCAATAACCGCAAGGTGAAAGTCGCACAGCGCGGTTGTTATGAATACAATGTGGGCAAGTACAAACTCGAAGGCGAGTACCCCACATACAAAGGCAATGCCCGCAAAGTCGAAGTATTTGAAATGCCCGAGCAGAAGTTCAAGTTCAAGAAGTACTTCTGGTGCGGTAGCGGTTTTGACAGTTGCGAAAAGGTGAAGGACGACAACGGCGTTATCACTATCACCTGGAGCAAGGACGGCAACGGTTTTGTCGAACGCCAGGCAGGCGAGGAAGTCCACACTTATCGTCCGTTCGAGCACATGATTCCGCACAAACGCGATTACTACAAAGGTGAAAAGCCCATTGCCATCAAGACCAAGCGCACCGACATGAGTGGCGAGTGGATGATTTGGTATTTCTACCCGAAGGCCGAACGCCTCAAGATGGTCCGCGCCGGTATGCGTGAAGATATCGCCTACATGGAAATTTACGAATGATAAATTCCATCGAGCAAAGCCGGATCCTGTTCCTTGATTCTGGGCCGCTGGTCCGGCTGTTGCAGATGCACCCGGACTTTTATCCGGCAGTGTCGGGCGTGCTTGACATGGTGTACGAGAAGAACATGCAAGTTCTGGTATCGTCCGTTACCTTGTTCGAGATTAGCCAGAAGGCGTTCGCTGCGAACGAGGGCGTGCTTGCCCGGCAGTACCGCGAGTTCTTCGAACATTCTGCGAACGTGAAGGTATGCCCGATAGATGCCGAAGTTTCTGTAAAGGCTGCCGAACTCTATGCCGCTTCGCAGAAGACGAACCACAGGCTGACCGAGGCGGAGTCCCTGCGCCTTGCGACCGCGTTCGTGAACGGCGCCGACTGCATTCTTACGGAATGCGCAAACTTCCGTGACGCAACCGATGCCCTCGTCGTGACACTCGACGAAGTCTAGCATATTCTTAACCAATATTCACTTACATTTATAAGTTCAAAACGATAATATTCAAGTTATAGAATTGTA
Source organism: uncultured Fibrobacter sp. (assembly GCA_946405515.1). Classification (GTDB taxonomy): domain Bacteria; phylum Fibrobacterota; class Fibrobacteria; order Fibrobacterales; family Fibrobacteraceae; genus Fibrobacter. Next base: position 48,724 of record CAMJHM010000010.1, read on the forward strand.
TTTTTAGAAAAGTGATTGGGGGAAAATATGATTAAGTTTTTGCACATTTTTTGTTGTGTGGCTTTATTTGCCATGCTGTCCGTTGGCTGTTCCGATGAAAAAAAAGAAACACAGAATTTGCCGCAGACAGAACAATCTGCCCCCCCCCAAAGGGGAAGTTTGTAATGTCGGAAGAGTCGAAAAATCGCTTGCGAGAACGTGCGCTAAAACAAATCGAGGAGCGTGAACGAATAAAGAAACTAAACCCGCAAACTGAGGTGATGGAAGATACGAAAGAACCTCCTCGCATTCAAACATTGCATTCTGTTGACGAATGCTATCGCGCATGCTACGCTGCGGAGATTCTTGATCAAGAAGGCGATTCTGTCAGTGGTATGAATGTGCGTACTCTTGCATCCGAATGTGAAAAATCCTGCCGTCCTTTTGAAAATATCATTCCCGTCAATGCTTGTAGCAGGGCCTGCCTTGCTGCAGGTGATGAATTTGTTCTGCATTCGAATTACATTATGGACAGTGTGACTTTTGCAAGATTTGTTCTAGAAATTTGCGATGAAACTTGTCCATGCGTAAATCGCTTTGATTCTTTGGCGTATAAAAAAGAAATTCGACACATTTTAGATAGCCTTGTGCGTAAAGAGGATATGGATAGCGTTGTCTTTGCTAAATACGATAAAGCCGTAAAAAGAGTTAAGTGTAGAAGAGGTTTTAACCGTAACAAACATTGCCCAGAAACGTTGATTGAATACGATAAAAAACGTGCCATGGCTTTAGAAAATTGCAGCCAACAATAAACAAAATTCAAAATCACGAAATAAACGAGCATTCTCTCGTCTTTCGTCTCTCGTCTCTCGTCTAAAAAACTATCTTTTCCCCGTAAAATTACGGAGTTTTTATGTCCAACTATTGTCCTGTTATCGGTCTTGAAATCCATTGTCAGCTCGCGACGAAGACGAAGATGTTCTGCGGCTGCGAAATCGAAGTGAATACGACCCCGAACAAGC
>CAMJHM010000011.1 GCA_946405515.1 uncultured Fibrobacter sp.
CGTTCTTCTCGACACTCTGGAGCTTGTAATCCTCGAAGGTGTCCTTCTCGATGACGAGCGCGTAGACCTCGCCCGTTTCCTTCATCGTCTTGACGGCCTTCGCAATCTGCTTAGCGGCCTTGTCTTCTTCTTTGCAGAGCACATCGAAGTTCACGCCCATCGTGTTGAGGATGCCGGTCGTCACTTTGCCCTGCTTCACATGCTGCGGTTCGTCGTGAACGCCGGGGCGGCCACGCCAGCCAATGAGGAGCAGCACGGGAATGTTGTAGACTTCCTTGTCGGTGAGCGATGCAAGCGGGTTGATGATGTTGCCTTCGCCCGAGTTCTGCATGTACACGACACCGATGTTGCCCGTAGCCAGGTGGTAACCTGCGGCAAGCCCCACGGCGGCACCTTCGTTCGCGGCAATCACGTTATGCCTTGCATCCTTGTTGTCGGCGATGTAAGCGCAGATGTTCTTAAGCAATGAATCGGGGACTCCGGCAAAAAAGTCAATGCCGTAAGAGCCAAGCGTGTCGATAAAAAACTTCGGAGAGATCATAGGTAGAATACCGTTACTTCTTCATCGTTCCGGGAATGAGGTTCAAAATCTGCTTGATGGGCATGCAGTAGTCGTTCGAAGCCTCGAGGCTACGGCTGTGCGTAAGGATGGATTCGGCGCACTTCACCATTGCCGGGTAGGCAGACCTCAACATGTGGTTTGCATAGATGACAATGTTGATACCCCAAGTCGCCAGTTCTTCTTCGGTAAACTGGTTGTAAGTCGTAGGCACGGCGACAATCGGCGTATGCGCGTCTTTCTCGCGGAAGCGCTTGCAGAATTCCTTGATGTCTTCGCCGCTCTTGTCCTTGGAGTGAATCATGATGCCGTCGGTGCCGGCAGCCACGTAGGCATGGCAGCGTTCCAGGGCATCGTCCACAGGCTTGCCCGCAATGAGCGATTCGCAGCGGGAAATCACCATGAAGTCGTTCGTGACCTGGGCATCCTTGCCTGCACGGATCTTGGTGCAGAAGCCTTCAATAGTGTCCTGCGTCTGGATGGCATCGGTCCCGAACAGGGAGTTCTGCTTGAGGCCAACCTTATCTTCGATAATGACAGCCGAAATGCCGAGGCGTTCGAGCGTGCGGACCGTGAAACCGAAATGTTCCACCTTTCCACCCGTGTCACCGTCAAAAATGACCGGCTTGGTCGTCACTTCGAGCGTGTCGTTCAAGTCGTGCAAGCGGGTCGTGAGGTCCACGGCCTCGATGTCCGGTTTGCCCTTGCTCGTGGAGTCGGTCAGCGAAGAAGACCACATACCGTCGAACTCGCGGACGCAGCCGTTGACTTCCACGCTCGTGTGTTCTGCGATAAGGCCCGTAAGCCCGTTGTGGGATTCCAGGATGCGGACAATCGGCTTGGCCGCAATCAGACGACGCAGCGAAGAAAGCCTTGCCTGCGGGGTCGTACCCAGCGATTCAATTTCTTTTTTAAGTCCAGTCGAAGTGATACCCTGCGTATAGGGGATTTCGATGACCTTCCCGCCCAGGGATTCCATGACCTTGAACACCTCGTCACGGATATATTTGTCCGGTCCATAAAGCCAGTCATCGCCGTGGATGATGTAGTCCGGCTTGTATTTTTTCAGATTCTCTACGTAGCTCCACTCGTCCTGGGGAACAATTTTCGAAACGCCCTTGATATTCTCGATGACATTCTTGCGCTGTTCGTAGTTCAAGTACGGAAGACGCTTATGCGTCGCTATCGCCTTGTCCGTAAAAAGCCCAATTATCACGTCGCCATACTTGGTCCCTTCATTGATGATATTGATGAGACCCGGGTGCATAATGTCACCAATCATTCCTAGATAAACAGTCTTTGCCATGCTAAACCTATTATTGAAACAATCTATAGGCCTAATTTAGAAAATAAAAAACCAAAACAATTAATCCTCAGGGGGAAAAGTTGACTAAACCCCCTCATATAAATATATTTGTCCATTGTATGATATATTTGTCTACAGTATGCAACATTTAAAGCATTTCTTTGGAAATATATGATAAGCCGAGCCCAAGATGAAGTGACAGCCAAATGGTCTGCAAACGAGAAGCCTCTCGTAAGCATCCGTTGTACAGCGTTCAATCACGAAAAATTCATCGCACAGTGTCTAGAGGGGTTCCTAATCCAAGAAACGGACTTTCCATTCGAAGTTTGCATACACGACGATGCCTCCTCGGATAACACCGCCAAAATCATCCGGGAATACGCTGAAAAATACCCCAAGATTATAAAACCCCTGATAGAAACAGAAAACCAATATTCCAAAAACGACGGCAGTTTCACCAGAATGGTCAATTCAATGCTAAACAGCAAATATATTGCCGTATGTGAAGGGGACGACTTCTGGACCGATCCGCAAAAGTTGCAGCGTCAAATAAAATATCTAGAATCGCATCCTGATTGTTCGGCAGTCATTCATCGCTGCATGAAGCTCAACGACAGAACTGGTAAAATTGAAGGACTATTCCCAAAATTCGAAACAGAACGCGACATCCCCACCGAAGAAATAATTTTAGGGGGCGGCGGCTTTTTCGGCACGAACACCATTGTCTATCGCACCGAAATCAAAAATTTCTATGCCGAAGAATATTGGGACGTAAGCCCTGTTGGCGATTTTCCTTTAATATTGTCCTGCGCATACGTCGGCAAAGTTCATTACATGCCCGAGGCCATGTCTGTGTACCGAATTTTCAGCCAGGGTTCATGGTCCAGTTCCACTTTGATCGGTAAGCAGGCTTTCGCGAAGAGATCAGCCCATATTGAAGGTTGCGAAAAATCGCTTCGCAGCTACGATAAATTCACCAATAATCAATATACCCAGGCAATCCAAGAAAAAATAGACCTCAACAATTTCAATTTGTACTGGGATTATGGGATGTGGACAAAATTAAAGTCAACATCTCATTACAAAAAGCGTTCGTTCATCGGGAAAATGAAAGCGTTGTACCATTGTATTTCTTGCCACTGTCCATTTAAATCAGCAAAATAAGCCCCCAAAAAAAGATGAAATGGCAATTTAAGTTTTTCTCCTTCTTCATCATAGAGTTGCTCTTCGCATGTAGCAACTCTACTTTTCCCGTTGAAGAAGTCGACGATGCTATAATTGCCACCGACCTCATAACCCTTGACGAGACCGGAAATAGCGCAAATAAAGGCGTGCTTATCCAGGAGCCCGTTCCATCTCTCTTTTTTTACGAAACCAAAACACATATTTATAATAAATTTGTGACATTCAAACTTCAAGAAGAAGATTCCAGCATAATTGTGCATTGCACCAATGATGGATCCATTCCAACAATTGATTCCCCCATTTACCAAGAAAACACCTCTATCGAAAAAAATTCAATTATACGCTGTATCGGTTTCAAAGACAGTATCCCCGCGACACCCACCGCAACACACACTTTCATTATCGACAGCTCCATAAAAATGCCCATCGTATCCATCACAGTGGATCCGGTCTTTCTGAAGGAATACTACATAAACAACAGGTCTACCTGCGCAGAACCATGCAAAACGGCGCCCTATTGGGAAGACATCGAATTTCCTGTTCACGTTGAATATTTCAGCAACGGGAGCCAATCCACAGAAAGCGATTTCGAGATAGACGCAGGCATTTCGTTCGCCGGCAACTATAGTCGCTGGTGGCCGAAAAAATCAGTCAAAATCGAGATGAGGCAGGAATATCAAGAAGGGAAACTAGTCTATCCTCTATTCGATACCAGGCCAGAGGTAAACAAGTTCAAGTCATTCTTATTGCGTAACAATGGTTCCCGCTATGGTCGTGATTTCTATGGCGACGCGGCAGCGACGCGAATTCTTGAAGGAACGGGACTGGACTACCAGAGAAGCCAGCAGGTCGTTGTTTTCTACAACGGTCGCTACTACGGCATACACGACCTCAGGGAAAAAATCAACAAACACTTTATCGAAACAAATCACGGCATCGACGACGACATCGTCACCATTGTAAAGCACAACGGAAACGGAGACATCAAAATCAATGACGGGACGAATGATTACTACGAATTGATGGATTTCATCTTGAACAACTCCTTCGACAAGGACCATCAAGAAAACTACGACTGGCTTAAAACGCAAATGGACATGAACAACTTCGCAGACTATATAGCTTACGAGGTCTATGCACAAAATGACGACTGGCCACACAACAACGTGAGGGCATGGAAAACCCCCAATACACTTTGGAAGTTCATCGTTTTCGATATGGATTATGGTTTTGATTATGAAAGGATAATCAGCGGTTTTGATGAAACGGAAACCATGTTTGAATGGATCCGGAAAAAATCTGCAAAAAAGGAATTTGGCAAATTTTTTACAGCCATTATCGAAAACCCCCAGTTCAAGCAAAAATTCCTGCACCGCTCGGCCATACTGTTCAACCTTTTCTTCAACAGCACAAACGTTGAAAAAGCCGTAGACAAAACAGTTTCTCAATTGGATCCAGATGAAATGGACCGTGATCTGGAACGATTCCACCGGACACTCACTTTTTACAAAAACGGCGAGACCATGAAAACCTGGGCAAAGCAAAGGGACATCGACATCTGGGAAGAATACAGGAAAGAGTTCGAGTTGCCCGAAAATATTACCCTGACGTTCAAGTCCAAAGGTCACGGGAAAATCCTCATCGAAGACCGGTCGGTTCCCGAAAACTACACAGGAAAATTTTTCGGAGGTGTCGACATGGTTTTGACCGCCGAACCGGACGCAGGCTTCATTTTTGACAGCTGGGAAGATGGATCTCGCGAGAATCCGCGAACAATATCACCAAACGACAACAGGAAATATACTGCAAAATTCAAGTAATCATTAAGAAGGACGTTATGAAGACAACGGGGAGAATTTTTTGTGCACATTCGGTCATCCTATGTTTAGGATTACTTGCCGCGTGCAGCAATTCTTTACCGGAGTTCTACGACAGCGAATCGGAAATTCTAGATATACTCTATGGTGACGGCTATACAGAAGAGGCTACCACAACCGGAGAAATGAATCTTGACGATTTAGATTCAAATCATCAAACTTATTTTTCATCCACAACTGAAGGTATTAACACACCCACAAAATCCTCAACCAAATTAACCCTATCAATCGATTCAAGCCAGTCAATTGACTCAACCCAGTCAATCGCTTCGACCCAGTCAACCGACTCAACCCCGTCAATCAAACAAGAAAAAAAATACGACACTGATTTTTTCAAAACATCCACCCACATTTCCCCAAAAGCAGCAACGATACACCTTCCTTCGTTAGATTCAGTAACACACTTGCATTGCACCAATGATGGAACCATTCCAACAATTGATTCCCCTATTTTCCAAGAAGACTTCTCTATCGAAGAAAATTCAATTATACGCTGTATCGGTTTCCAAGACAGCACCCCCGTAACACCCACCGCAACGCACACCTTCCTTATTGAAAACGCCGTAAAAATGCCCATCGTATCCATCACAGTGGATCCGGTCTTTCTGAACGAATACTACATAGACAACAAGTCGACTTGCAAAAAGCCGTGCAAAACGGCACCCTATTGGGAAGACATCGAATTCCCCGTACACGTTGAATATTTTAGCAACGGGAGCCAATCCACAGAAAAAGACTTCGAAATTGACGCAGGTATCTCTTTCGCCGGCAACTACAGCCGTTCTGAAGAAAAAAAGCCTGTCAAGATTACAATGCGAAAAGAATATCAAGAGGGGAAACTCATCTATCCTCTATTTGACACCCGGCCTCAAGTGAACAAGTTCAAGTCCTTCTTATTGCGGAACAACGGAACCCGCTTCTTGCGAGATTTCTATGGCGATGCGGCAGCGACAAGAATTTTGGAGGGAACCGGTATAGATTATCAGAGGAGCAAACTAGTCGTCGTCTTTTACAATGGCATCTACTATGGCATACACGACCTCAGGGAAAAAATCAACAAGCACTTTATCGAAACAAACTACGGCATTGATGACGATATCGTTACAGTCGTAAAACATTATGGTTCCGATATAACCGCAAACGATGAATCCCCCGATTATTATGACATGGCGCAATTCATTTCAACCCATAACTTTGACGAAAACAATCCCGACAACTACGCCAAGATCGAATTGCAGATAGACATGAATAACTTTGCAGACTATATGGCATACGAAATCTATGCGCAAAATGACGACTGGCCCCAAAACAACGTGAGGGCATGGAAAGCCCCCAACACCCTTTGGAAGTTCATCGCTTTCGATATAGACTATGGCTTTGATAACGAAAAATTCATATACGGTTTCGATGAAACCGAGACCATGTTCGAATGGATTAGGAAAACAAACAGCGCAATGAGATTCAATGAATTTTTTATAGCCTTTATTAAAAATCCCAAGTTCAAGCAAAAATTCCTGAATCGTTCGGCCATACTGTTCAACCTTTTCTTCAACAGCACAAACGTAGAGAAAGCCGTAGACCAGATAGTTTCTCAATTGGATCCAGCCGAAATGGATCGCGATTTAAACAGATTTCGCCGTCATCACGCCTTTTTCAGGGACGGCGAGACAATGAAAACTTGGGCAAAGCAAAGGGACATCGACATCTGGGAAGAATACAGGAAAGAGTTCGAGTTGCCCGAAAATATTACCCTGACGTTCAAGTCCAAAGGTCACGGGAAAATCCTCATCGAAGACCGGTCGGTTCCCGAAAACTACACAGGGAAATTTTTTGGTGGCGTCAACATGGTTTTGACCGCCGAACCGGACGCCGGATTCATTTTTGACAGCTGGGAAGATGGGTCTCGCGAGAATCCGCGCATCATATCACCGACAGACAATGCCGTCTATACAGCAACGTTCCGATAAATATTTCCTAGCAAAAAAAGTATATTTACAGCCAGTCATGCACAAGAAACGTATTTTAGCAGTGGCATCCATTGGGGGCCACTGGGTTCAGCTACTTCGAATCACCCAACCTCTAGAGGAAAGCTACGAGGTTGTATACATGAGTACACATCCCAAATGTGAAAAGATGGTTCCTGGTAAAAAGTTCTTTCACGTTCCAGATTTCAACCGTTGGACCATTTGGAAGTCGATTCCAGCAACAATAAAGATTTTTTTCATTTTATTGAAAGTCCGTCCCAATGCAGTCCTCACAACCGGGGCTGCGCCAGGTTTGCTCACTCTCTTAGCGGCACGTCTTCTTTTCATCAATACCCTATGGATTGACTCTATTGCTAACGTCAAAGAGCTCAGCGGATGTGGAAAACTCGCGCGTAAATTCGTAAAAAATGTCTACACTCAATGGCCGGATTTGGCAAACGGAAAAGTCAAGTACGCCGGGAACATTTTAGGGGACTAGCCTATGATTTTTTGCACGATAGGAACACAAGCTCCCTTTGATCGCCTGCTCAAAATAATCGATGAAATCGCACCGACTTTAGGCGAAGAAGTCATCGCCCAGACATACAAAAGCGAGCTCCACTTCAAGAATATTCGCACCGTTGAATTCCTCCCGCCCACAGAATTCAACGAAATCTTCATGTCTGCAAGGCTTATCGTGGCCCATGCCGGCATGGGAACGATTGTCTCTGCACTCAAAGCGGAAAAGCCCATCATCATCTTTCCTAGAAAGGCGAGCTTTGGGGAACACCGGAACGAGCACCAGTTAGCAACAGCCGAAAAAATGCAAGCCCTCGGCTACGTTTACACAGCCTATACCGAAGACGAACTGAAAGCGCTCCTCTTGAAAAAGGATCTCGTTCCGCTTCATAAATTAGGCGATTTCGCAAGCCCTTCTCTCATAGACGAAATAAAGAGCGTTATTGGCTAACAATTAGTCTTCTGCCAAAATCTTCTGCAAATAATCAATGGAGCGATTTCGGAATTCATTGAGTTTTTCTGATTCCATTGCATCCACCGAACTGCCCTGCAAAGATTCTAGGGAATTCAGTTCAACCAAATGGTGACGCGCTCCGCAAACAGAAAGCAAATCAACAACGCGACTATCGGAACCATTTATTTGCTTGACGACAGAGTAAAAGTCCCGGCCAAAGTTCAGCGAGAACGCAGTCCCATGGAACGATGTGGTCACCACCAGCGACGCATCCCGGAACAAGCGGAGAAATTCGACAGGCCCAACGCTGTCAAAAGACAAAGCCCCTTCAATACTATAGCCTTCTTTGAGGCCATGAAGGACCACGACTTGCAAATTGCGTTCGCGGGCAAGCTTGTTTACAAAAGGAATAATCGATGGATACGGGTCAAAAGAATAATGCAGGATATAGACCAACAAATATTTCCCCTTGACCAAAGGAGCAGCCGGGCAGAATTTCAACCATTCTTCCCGATCCAGCAATAACGACGGATCGCAAACAATCTCTGCCGGGGAGCCAATCAATCCTTTAACAACATCCGAAGTGGACTGTTCTCGGACCGAAATGCGCTTATACTGTTCCAGATACTTTCGATAGAGTTCCACCGAACCTTCTGGGATGGCCTTTCCGGCAAAACTAGCGGCATAGCTGTACTTCCTTGCTCCCGCAGGCGCAAAGCCAAGCAAAAAATTCGGATCGTCTACCATGTACTGAGGGTTCCACACTTGGTCGCTGCCCGTCATATAAATGTCGTAGCGTTCCTGAGAACCCATCAACGATTCTATCGTCGTATATTCCTTTGAGAGTTTGAAATACTTCCGGTAGAAAGCACGGAATGCCGAGTGTTGCCGGAACCGGCGAATCGCGGCATCGGCCTTTTTCTTTTTCGATTTTACCCGGAGTATCTTCAGCAGCACGCCAACCAAAGCAATCAAGGCGAAATGGACCAAACTGCGTTTTGGGAAAAACTTGACCTGCTGGCGTTCACAATGTTCCCTATTGGGATACAGATAATCAATGATTGTCGCCTGGCACCCTAAATCTTCCACTTTACGTTGCAAAGCATACGCCTGAAGAGCCGAACCATAGTTCAGCACCTTATGCATTGTAATAATACCAACACGCTTCATCTTTTTCGCCGCAACAAACGATTAAGGGAATCTCTAATTTTTCGAGGAATCAATTTACGACGGAAACGCCTGACGCGCCACATGAGCGGGCTCTCGTGAGCCAAGTAGTTTTTCTGTAGTTCGTCAAAAGACAGCGTTTCCATTTTCTTGTATATCACATCCCTGATAGCCGGTTCTTTTGTCGGGTGATACAAGTTTCCATTTCCAGCACAGGCTTCATCTACAGACAATCCCATAGATTTCACTTTGTCCGAGAGGCTTTCGAATACCTCGCGCCCTTTTTCCGTATTCACCAAAAGCAGGGACAGTCCCAACTTTTCGGAAAAATCGTGCTTTCCCGAATATTGCGAGATTCCCCAAAAATCACCAATTGTCAAATCAGCCGGCCGATCAAGGTTCGCATATTTACATCTATAACAAGATTTTCGATATGTCTCCCCTCGCAAGAAAGTAGCATAATATGGATCGCAGAAAGGATTCAATGTTGTCACAGTTCCATTGCAGGTAAACGACCCTACCATGCCCCAACCACTGGGGCCCTTATCGCGAAAGCAATATTTCTCAACCACTTCTCCGTGTTTTTCGCCAAGCCATTTCAAATAAGCGCCAAACAATTGCGCGCTGGGGGTTCCATGGCATGCCAAATCCACAGTTGTGAGATTATCATACTTCTTCGACAAGAATGCATCTAAGCCCGCAATCTGGCAAGGTGTCCCAGAAAAAAGAACTTCCCGACCTTCTGCAAGAATCGACTTCACCTGACCATAGATGTCGCCCAAAAAGCTAGCCACATACTTGGAACCTTGGAGCTTATGTAAATCCTCCATGCGTTCAACAACAACATGGGTCACAACAAGAGCATCCGAGAAAGCAGCACCTACAACAGCGCCATTCCTTTCCAAAACACCTGTAGCAAGCGCCGCAAAGGCTCCTCCAGAGGCGCTCTTGGCCAACCGATCCACATCACCACATTGGACAATATAGGCTTTCTGCAAGGGTCTACGAATAGGTTCCTGCATTTGAGGGCAATGTTTTTGGCACAAACCACATTCAACGCAAGCATCGCGATCTATTTGAGGATAAAAGAAGCCTTCTTGATTCGGGACCATTCGAATGCATTGTTTTGGGCAACTTTGAGCACAGCTGCCACATCCGCAACAATCATTCTTATCCAAGATGTCCAAAATAGGTTTCATCAAGGGGATTCCTCTAACGGTTTGTTTTCCTTTTCATTTTCTTTTGCATTGAATAAAATTTCATACTTCAAGAGTATAATAGAGAAAATGAACAAAACAGACATTTCAATGCCTATAACCGTAGACATCGTTTTTCCGACAAGGAACCCAAGGGGTAAGAAAATCCAGATAAAATGCTTTTTACAAAGGATTACCATAGAATTTATAATACAAGTCATATAGGCGACTGCTCCTACAGCACCATAATCCACAAGCAACTGGAACCAAATACTCTCGGCTCCATAAATATCCTTGTCCACATCCTGAACATAACTCCAGATAAACCCAGATCCATTTCCCCAAATAGGAGAATTCGCCCAATAATACAAGCTAATCAGCAACTGTTCCAACCGCATGTCGGTATTGCTTCCACCAACAGATGTCTGGTCCGTATTGACAAAGGCGTTTATAACTTCTATAAAGAACGGAGCACAAAAGCCCAATACAACCAACAAGAGGACAATCTTCACAAACATGTATCGTGCTTTCAACATTTCATGCCCAGCCACCCCCAGAAGGGCCACGCACGAAGCTGCAATAACCGAACGAGTTCCTGTAATAAACATGCCAATAGCGCACAGGGGATACAGCAGCAATAGGAATTTTTTCATGTCTATTGAAAATTTATCTGTAACCCAATAAATCGTTGACAAAGCCAATCCATAAATGAGTCCAGTTGGAGCCGGCGTAGACAAGAATCCTTGGCACCTCTTAACACCGAAGCGCATCTTGTCGTAATCCAAAACACTATCATTGCCCATTCCACTTGAAATAATATATCGAATCACGGGATTAGAACCGCTCACCATCTCAAACAAGCTGTACAATCCCATGGCAACGACAAATATCATGATAGCCTTCAGCAAGGACTGCAAGTCTTCTTTTGTCTCAATACAGGCCCAAAGGATTAACGGATAAATATAATACGCGTTGAAAGTCATCATCGCGGTAGGCCAATGCGGCACAATGAAATAGGATGTCCCGGCAATAGACAGGAACATGGCCACGGAACCTATCCAGAACGGATACGTTCTCATCATGTCTCGTTCTTTTCGCCTCAACTTAAACGGAGCAAGGGCCGTCACCATGGCAGCCACCACCTCGTACATTGAAAACGGCACCCCCGGGAAAACAAGCATCAACAAAACCAAGTGCAATGGCGCCAACAAAAAAACGGTGCGCTTATAATCATAGCACAAGAGCATGAAAAAGACAACTGCTATTAAATATTGCATCTACTTGAAAACAGCCACTAAAATTTTTCGGATACGGAAAACAATCATGGGGCTTACGCCCTTACACAAAACTCGCGCAAAAACTTTATCCCATGGTTTCAAATTCAATGCATAGCGAATATACTCGCCATTCTCCTTCAGCGTTTTCAGGAGACTGGGCAATTTGTCAAAGAACGCCCGATTATTGCCCACAATGATTTTTCGCATGAAATGGAAACAATGCCCGGCAAGAACAGATCTGGCTTCCTTGTCGTAACGGCCGCCATACACATCACGAGAAAGCCTAACGTTTTCTTCAACTTCCTGCATCAGGTACCAAAAATCCGAATTGATTGTCGTCCCACTGATACTATCGGAACGGGTTGAATAATGGTACAGGACTTTCGGGACAAAGGCAACCTCGGGCGCTTGCATAATAAAGGCACGCGTCACTGGAATATCTTCGAAATTCCTTCCTAATGGGTAGCGTATGTTTTCCCACAAAGACTTCTTGTACAATTTATTCCAGGCCCAAGACGGCATAGACGATCCGTCGAAGAAGTAATGCAAAACCTGCTCTTGCGGAAGCGTCAACGAACCTGGATTCAAGCAACGCGACCCTAACGCTTTGCCGTTTTCATCGTCATGTTCAACACCGCAAATAGCGATGGAGCAGCCCGATTTCGCCAAAGCATCGTGAAGACATTCGAACATATCCGGCTCACACCAGTCATCGCTATCGACAAAACCAATATATTCACCTTTGGCAATATCGATTCCAGCATTCCGAGCAGACGAAAGGCCGCCATTTTCTTTATGAACGACAATAATTCTAGAGTCCTTTTTCGCCAACTGGTCGCATAACTGGGGGCAATTATCCGGAGAGCCGTCATCCACCAAAATGATTTCCAAATTCGAATACGTCTGGGCCAAAATACTATTGACACACTTCTCCAAGTAGCGTTCTACCTTATAGATCGGAACAATAATCGATATCAAAGTCTGTTCACACATAATCAAGGGACCTTAGAACTATACCTGGTGGAATTCCATCGTCAATGCAACTTCGGAGTGTTGTCTAACGTGCATACAAATATACTCTAACAGGGGCATTTATTCAACCGCTCCCCAGCAAACAAGGGCAACGGCAACACCCTTTTTTCAAGCACAAATCAGTTATAGCTATTTTTCGCAATCTATCGGCAAAACAGTCAGCTGGCCCATTTTATCCAGGAATTCCTGCGTATAGAAATCCATAAATCCGGCCTGCGAAGTCATTGTAATTTCGCCAAAATAGATTTTTTCGCCACACACATACATATCTATACGGGCTACGGGTATTCCCCTTCCCAACCGACTGACCGCATCCATCAACTTGTCAAAGCAAGCTGGTTTTGGGACATGATCCTTCGGCATTACATAGTGGCTCGTCCACACCGACCATTCCGGATGAAAATTCCAATCCATGTCGTAAACAGCCACATTTGCATGGTACTGCTGACGGTTCCATGTACACCACGTAAACAACGGCTTGCCATCAAAGACCCAAACCTTGTAATCAATCAGGGACGTAGAATTACAAGGCTGCGTGGAAGCATCCAACATTTGCTCCGCAATAATGCAGGGCTTAATTTTTGCATAGTGAAGTTCACCAGACAATACGCTCAGCTTTTTCTTGAGCTGTTTCTCAAAATGTTTCTTGGTCGTTTCGATATCTAGTTTACTTTTATCCGTACACACAACAACATCGCCACTTCCATTGTTACACTTCATCACAAATTGATTCGGTAGGGCATCCCAATCGATTTCATCTACAGAATCCCATTTGCCAATCAGAGGAATAAGCGTATCGCCCAGCCCACATTCTTTCACAAATTCACGGACCCTATACTTGTCTGCATATATCGGCCACATGGATGTATCACCGTAGAATTTCATCCAATTGATTTTCTCATTAACATCCTTCGGATGCTTGAAATTCGGCCATTTATGGCACTTGACCAAGAATTTCAATTTAGAAGTTCTAAGCGGAGTCAGCACATGCAAGTGAGTAAGAATCGTGACAATGAAATTTATCAAAGATTTCATTTTATATTTTCCTTTAGCCTTAGGGCGCGGAGAATAGCCCAACGATGACTCTCGCATTGAATATTATTAAGAGCATGGACCTTATTGAAAAATCCTCGACCCATCAAGCCTTCCAAAAAGCCTTTAATAAAATTCTTCTGCAAGGCACCGGTCACTAGCCCACCTCTGGAGAACATTCCCATATAATGAGGCAGAAGTTTTTTTACGCTTTTGTCCACTTCCTTCTTGTACGCTTCGTCATCAGACAACGTGTCATTCATCCATTTCAAATGCTCAGCGAACTCCTGAGAATCGTTATCACTAATATACAGGTCCTTGCCATCGAACTTGATCGGACGAATTTGCATTTCTATATCATGAGAGCCCGAAACTTCCAAAACGCAACACAAGCTCTCATACCAATGCTTTGGAACATTATTTTCCTTTAGCGCTTCGAAACAGAAATTCCCTAGACTATAGCATATCGGCTTGTTCTTGTAGATTTCCCAGCCTTGCGGAACATGCGGGTGGCTTGCAATTACAGCATCTGCGCCCAAATCAATCCATTGCTTGTAAACTTCCCTCCATTCAGGAAGAGGCATGTCCATATACTCAACGCCACCGTGGGGCATAATAATCAACGCATCCACTTTGTCGCGGCTGTCAACAATCAACTTATTGATAGCCGGGCTCATGGCCCATGCACATCCACAGCCGCCTTTTTCGGTTAGCGTTCCAAACTCACATTGCGTGCATGCGATAAAGCCAACCTTTTTGCCATCCTTTGTGTCAATTGTTTTAAGGCAATAAGCCTCATCCCAAGACCCACAACCAACCGTGACAATCTTTTCGAAAGCCTTTTGTGTGGCGATCATTCCCTGTTCGCCAAAATCCATTGTGTGGTTATTGGCCATAGACACAACATTGAAGCCCCGGTCCATCAGCCAGTTTGGAGACTCGATGTGCTGGCAAATATTGGGGCCACTTTTTTTCAAGGGAGCGCCACTCGTTTTTATTGGCGCCTCAAAATTAGCCATGTTGACATCGCTAGAATTGAGCAACAAAGTCAACTCACTGCTCAGATTCAGGTGTTTCACCTGATTGACCTTAAAATCTCCGAACAAAACTACTCTTGCCATAGGCCCATCTCTTTCATCGTTTGCGATGTCAAAACATTGTCAATATCATACAATGCTGCATTTTTCTGGCAATTTCTTGCCATCTCAGCTAGATTATACTTTTGCTCTATACATTTTTTCATGCACTCTTTAAGGGCAACAACATCGTGAACAGGAATAAACATTGCTGTTTCACCATCCTGCATAAATTGCCTATTATGGGCCCAATCTGTTGCAATAAGCGGCAGGCCACATATAAACGCATCGATAAAAATACCGGCAAAGCCTTCGCCATTCCAATAAGTCGGGAATAACATGACATCGTATTCCGCAAGTTTATCATAGCCAGCATTGTCGCGCAAATTCAAAAAACCGCTATAATGTACATTAGGGAGCTTCGAAACTTTTTGCGTAAAAACGTTCTCGAAGGAATCTGCAACCTTTCCGTAGAAATCTATCGAGTATTTATTTCCCAGCCCCTCGTCATTAAGAATCTTGGCGCTTTCCAATATATAATCGCAGCCTTTCTCGCACATAATCCTGCTAAGGAAAACAAATTTTAAAGGACGGTTGTTTAAAGTAGCCAATCGGTTGTCTATATTGGGATAATACGGAATAGGCTTAAAGTTCGGAAGGACCTTGACTTTTTTCACACCACTTTGCGCCAACTGTTCCTTCATTATCGGGCTTTCAACAATAGTCAGATCGATATAATCGATTACGTTCGCCGCATACATTCCATTATTGACCTGATTCCCCAAATTTCCACCAATAACCCAATGGATAGAAGGCTGCTTCCATCTTAATTTTTTCATCAATTTCATCATTGAATATACATTCACTGTACTTGTCGAAAAAATAAGCACATAACGACGATGAAAAAGCATAAGCAATGCTAATTGCAAGAAAACCCAAGGATGTTTGCGCCAGTTCTTGAAATCGACTTGATGGCAGCGAACACCAAACGACTCCAGTTTTTGAATCAACAACTGGTTTTTCATGGTTTCACCACAATCCGCGGGCTTGCCTGAATTTATCCACCCAATAATTATTGCTTCTTTCTTTTTCATATCAGCAATCACGCATCCTTTCGATTTTCAGGTTCCTCTATAATTCCGCATCAAACTGAGACATTCATTGAAATAAATCCTCGTCTACACATAATTAAAGAGCCTTGGAATAATGTTCAAAATACGCCCTTGCAGTATTAGCAACATTGTAATTTTTGCGAACATGTTCAAATGCTTTTTCGACAGTTTCTTTTGGGAAATCCCCTAAAACAATGGACTCGATTTTTCTAGCGCAATCGTTTACGTCCCCACATTTAAAGAACGCACCATACTTACCAGATTCAATAATACTCATAGGGCCGGCATTATCCGCAATCAAGACAGGCACCTGCGCAGCCATGGCCTCGGCAATGGTGAGCCCAAAACCTTCAAACAACGAGGGTTGTATCACCAAATCGTAATTGCACAAATTTTCAAAAAGATACTTCTGGCTCTGCGAACCTAAAAAACGAATCTTATCGTGCCACTTCAGCTCTGAAGCCGTTTTCTCGAGCAATTCTCTTGACGAACCATCCCCAATAAAATCCAAAGTAAATTCGCATTCCGGATGCGCCTCATGAAAAAGATTCAAAGCTTCCATCAAAAGAAGCTGCCCCTTTTTATGCGCTTCTAGGCGACTCACCTGGACAAATTTTCGAATCTTTCTATCGTCGGAAGAACGTTTTTTAAACGAATCCACCGAGATACCATTTTCCACAACAATACTTTCTTTACCGTAATGCTCCAAAACACTCTGTCGAACACTTTCTGAAATTGCAAAGATCGTCTTGAACTTATGAATACATTTAAAAGGATTCTGTTCATTATAAACATCATGAATCGTTACAAATATCGGGCATCGAATAAAAGGGTGGAAAAGAAAGCGCCACGACTTTGGACTATGCAGGTGAATAACGTCCGGATGAATCTTCATGATATGACGGTTCAATCGGATTAAATGTAACGGAGACTTACTCCCAGCAGGTCTCTGATTATACACAACATTCACTTGTGGGCAAAACATGCCCATAAGCTCACGATCATACACATCGTTAATGACCAGCACATACACATCCGCATAACGAGATTGTGAATTTGCAATATTCACCAACATCGTTTCGATGCCGCCAAGAGTCATGCTATAGACAATATGCAGAATCTTCATAAACTCTTTCCAGCTTATTCAAAACAATTTCTGCACTAAAATTGGACTTGGCAATTCTACTCTGCCTTACCCTTACCAATGCTGGACACTTCGAAACCGATCTTGCGGAGAGCGTCGGCATCGAGGATGTTGCGGCCATCGAATACAAAGGCAGGCTTGGCCATACCCTTGTAGATGCGGGTCCAGTCGAGTTCGGCAAAGCACTTCCATTCGGTGCAGATGACCACAGCATGGGCACCTTCGGCAGCCTTGTACGGGTCTTCTTCGAACTGGACCTGATCAATAACATCCTTCAGGTCGCGCTTCGCGTCGGGGATAGCCTTCGGGTCGGTCACGACCGGCTGTGCATGTTCGGCGAGCAGGTCACGGACGACGAGATTTGCGGGACTTTCGCGGGTATCACCGGTGTTTGCCTTGAAGGCAAAACCGAACACGGCAATCTTCTTGCTTGCAATCGTGTTGAACATCGTTTCGAGCATGCGGTCCACCACGCGGTGGGTCTGCCACTCGTTGATTTTTACGACCGATTCCCAGTAGGCGGCGACTTCAGGGAGCCCATAGTAGCCGCACAGGTACACGAGGTTCAGAATGTCTTTCTTGAAGCAGCTACCGCCAAAGCCGATGGAGGCCTTGAGGAACTTCGGGCCAATGCGGCGGTCCTTGCCCATCACGTAGGCAACTTCATCCACGTCGGCACCAGTCTTTTCGCAGAGAGCGCTGATGGAGTTGATGGAACTGATACGCTGAGCCAAGAAGGCGTTCGCAGTGAGTTTCGTCAGTTCGGAACTCCAGAGGTTCGTCGTAAGGATGCGGTCACGCGGCACCCAGTGAGCATACACGTCCACCAACTTCTGGCAGGCAGCAAGGCCCGATTCCGTCTGATGGGAGCCAATGAGCACTCGATCGGGCTCAAACAGGTCGTTGATGGCAGTGCCTTCGGCGAGGAACTCAGGGTTGCTGAGCACTTCGAAATGCAGGCCCTTGTCGTTGCTGTTCAGGATGCGTTCCATCGCAGCGGCGGTACGCACCGGGAGCGTCGACTTTTCGACGATAATCTTGCCTTCGTCGGCAATTTCCAGAATGTTGCGGGCAGTCTTTTCCCAGTACTGCAAGTCAGAAGCCTTGCCGGCACCGTGGCCAAAAGTCTTGGTCGGCGTATTCACCGAAACGAAGATGATGTCCGCTTCCTTGATGGCGGCAGGGATATCCGTGCTGAAAAACAGGTTGCGACCACGGGCGCGTTTTACCACGTCATCGAGGCCGGGTTCAAAAATCGGGAGGTTGTCGCTGTTCCAGGCATCGATACGAGCCTGATTGATATCGACTACGGTAACCTTGACATCAGGACACTTGTCGGCGATAACAGTCATAGTGGGGCCACCGACGTAGCCCGCACCGATACAAACAATATTGGTTTTGAAACTCATAATGCTTTCAATTTAGCAAATTGGAACCGCATCAGCAAAGGGATTGCCCATATATCCCATTATTTCAACTACAACCCATTTATTTCTAAATCTAATTCCGAAATTTGGTCTTTATAGGCGTTCTTGAGCATTTCTATGGCGTCATCGAAATCCAATTCCTCATCCCCAATCAAATCCCCCTCTATGTCAATGGGCCATAACGAAAGATTTCTTTCGTTAGATTCACGAATATAGTCAGCAATGGAATCAATAAACACATCATTCTTGAGAAACTCTTTTTTATACGAATTCCATTTCTTTTTCAAAATCGAAATAAAATTCTGATTTTTCCGCAATTTATCGTACCACAAGCTGCCAACACAACAAAGGCCCAATTTTGTCGGTTTAAATGTCATATAATCAAAATCCCAAACAGGCCCGACTTTCAATTTTTTATTTGGCTCCTTATACATAAAAACACTTTTAGGATGATTGATCTCATAATTTTGCGAAACATTATACACAATAAAATAATCTGCGAAACTATTAAAATCAATGTAATCCTCTATATCCAAATCCCACTTTCCTTTATATATAATAGACTCAACCGTATCTATGTAGTTTCGAATATATTCGAACGAAGCATCCGTCGGGTTTTCGGGATTTTTTATATTCACAGGATATTTCTTTATCTTCGTTTTGAATTTGTATTCTTCATCGTAATTCGTATCAAATTCAAGTAAATACGATTCCTTATCGATATTCAATCTATTTTTTTTCACCTCTATTTTTTCGCAGAGATAATAATTTCCCAAAAATTTTTCATTCAAGAACAATTCTACAAAAACACCTTTCGGATTCCATTTCAAATCGGTATCCGATGCGACTTTCAGCGCCAATGCATTGCGCATCAAAGTACGTTCGCGATAATTCGCCAACAAGACCCATTTCTTTGCTTTGGGCAAGCCAAACAAAGAGACTTTTTCGTTGAATTTAATAGCATAAGGTTTCTTGGGATAGAACAACCATGTCGTATTCCCGCGCCCCCGAATCATCATATCGTAAACTTTAGACTCTGGATTACTTTGTCCAAAAATCTGAAATTTTGCATTTACAAAGTTTTTACGGGTTTCAACCCCTTTATTATTTTCTGTACGAATAACAATTCTGGGCAAACCGACATACGGGTACAGAGAGTCGTTGAACAGGAGAGTTTCCTCTACCGGCAAACAATCCTCTTTTAAATCTTCGTAAGCAGAGCAAGAAGTTATCGCATAACTAGGACGCAGAACTTGTTTCGATGCCATCTCACTTTGCGAATTTGCGGCAACCATTTGCTCCGCGACACATTCAAGACATTCGCTATTGCTACAAGCAGCAAGAAAGGCCGTTAGGCAAAGACAGCCGATATAATAACGAAAATCAAGAGATAGCATTACACGAAATAATAAATAAATTAGGAGGGTATGGCCACTCCAGCCCTTGAGGTAGCCCATAAATTCCAAATCAGCCCCCCAACAACAAAAAGCCCCCCTTCGTAGAGGGGAGCACAAAAGGAGTGCTTTATAATTTTAAACAAAATTACTTGAATTGAGCGATAATATTGGTGACTTGGCCCGGAGAGACAACGCGTTTTGCATCCGTCACGCCATCGCTCCAACTGGAGAACACTGCACCGTTGGTTGCCCTGGCAATAAGCGTTACAGGCACATTGCTGTAGAACTTTGCCGTGAGGGAAGACTTACCCAACGGGAGTCCGTCCACGAGGACTTCCCCGGAACCAGACGTGCCAATCGTCATCTGAACTCCGGTATCGGCCAACCCGAAGAATGATTCCATCTCCGACGTCACCTGCTGCTGTCGTGAAGAAGCGAAGTTCGTAATCGTGGCAAAGTCCTGATCCATGCTGGAAGCATTGAAGCCCCAGAATTCCTGGTCACGCGCCATTTCGGACTGGACCTGGCTCTGCAAGTCATTAACCATCTGCAGAATGCGTTCCGAGGTGAAATAGGAAGCCAGCAACACGACAAACCTGTTCACGAACGCACGCGCAAACGATGCATTTTCAAGAAGCCTGCGGAGCAGGAGTGTTTCCTTGGCAGTGCCGTTACCACCAGCGGCGCCACCCATGCCAAAGCCGGCAGCCATCTGCGTACCGTTTGCACTAGTGACATAGCTGAAGATATTCGTATTGTTCATGGAATAGTTTGTTCCGAATCCAAAGTCGGTATCGTAAATAAACCATTTCCATTTGGTCTTCTGGCTTGCCACGCGCCACTTCTTCATGTTGTTGTGCGGCCAGTCACGGTTGTTTATGAACATTTCCGTCTGCATGTAGTTGATATAGTTGTCTATATCGATCTGTTCCGCCACCTTGTTGAAGTTCGCATCTTCCTTCAAGCTATTGGTATTGGACTGGAGCCAATCCATCATGGCTACGTAATCGGCACTGGAACCGGCCGTTGCCTCGTCATTGGCGTCGAGCAAGTCGATGTCGTTGCCGTCAAAGCCATACTTGGTCTCGTAATAGTACTCGTTGTTACGTTCACGCATATCGTGGATGCCGTAGTATGCGCCATTGTAATAGACAATTACGTAGCGACCACGCTGGTAATCAACATCCAAGCCTTCTGTGATCTGCGTTCCCACGCGGTCACGAACGTAGTCATTTCCACAGTTGTTACCGAAGTTACGCACCGAGAAGGCCTTGAATTTGGTCAGTTCGGGGTGGTCGGGGAACAGGTTGTATTTAAGGCGCTTGTCGCCGTACTGTTCGCGGAAGGTCACGGAGAAGGACTTCTTTTCCTTGGCACGGCTGTACTGGCCCGAAATCTTGAAATCGCCCATGATTCCGAAACCAGGCTGTTTGGCACCGGGTTCAAACAGTTCCACATACACGGGGAGTTCCCTGTTGCTCCAGTAATTCGCGCCCTTGTGCGGGTCCATCATCTGGGCACCATCACCGGTCATGTACAAACCCGAATCCGGGCTGAACATGGACAGCGGATCTGTCGTGACAAAGAGAACGGGGAGCGAAGGCTGCGTTTCGAACACATAAGTGCGGTTAAGCATTTCACTGCGATACGCGCCATCGACATACGTCACGCAACGGAGCACAGTTGTGGAAGAAATATTCAGAGATTGCGTTACCGGGCTGCTGTTGATTGTCGGTTCAGCACCACCCGTAGCACAACGGCTACCCTGCGGGAGCGTAACCGTCACAGGTGAAGAATAGAACCCGGACGGAGGAACGGACGACTCGCCAGAAGCAGCCTGAGTCGCGCTCACTTCGCCAATCGTGGCACCATACGGGCTCGGATCGGCAATGCCCCACTGACCGGCAGCATTCTTGCCCCATGTCGCAGTGACAGGGACGGCATTGTAGCGGACAGAGTCCAGAATTCCGCCTTCCTTGTTCACGAGGTAAAGCGCACCGCCATCCTTGTCCACTTTGAAGGTCGTATGCGGTTCATGGCCACGGTTACGGCCAATATAAGAGAAAATCTTGATTTCGGTATTTTCGACGGCCTGCGATTCCGATAAGAACGTCGTACCGGATACATTTGCGAGGTTGAGGCCCATGGCCTTGTCGCCAAGACGGATACTATATACAGTGGAGGAGTCACCTGTACCCTTGAGGTTCTTGCCGCTCCAACTACCGATAGAACCATTGTTGTCGTTCAGGTTCAGGCGAATCTTGTGCCCCTTTGTGACATAGCCCTTGAGCACCAACTGATTTACCTTGCTCAAGTTGGTCGTGCTGGAATTGACGACGAACGAAGCATTCGAGGCACCGGCAGGCACACTCAAGACAGCACCAAACATATTAGCGCCATTCTGATTAAAGCACAGAGCGGATTGGCCCGGCAAATTGCTAACGGCCGGAGCGCTTGTTCCCGTAGTACCGCCCATGCCCATGCCACCTTGGTTTACGCCACCTTGGTCGCCGCCCATCATACCACCGCCCATCATGCCGCCACCCATCATGCCGCCAAAGTCGAAACCGCCCATACCGCTGACAACGCTTTCGTTCGCTTGGCAGTTCGTGGAGATCAGATTGATGGAATCGGAAGGAGGAGTATAGTCAGAGAAGTTCTTGCCCGACATGAATACGACCATGTAGGACTTGGCTGGAATGACCGCATTACCGAACGACCAGCGACGCGGGAACTTGAGGTCATTACTCAACGCAATGCCGCTCAAATCCACCGGGGAATCCGAAGTGTTGTACAACTCGAGCCAACCCGGGTCGTTACCATCTTCGTCCTTAAGACTTGCGTTCGATGGAGAAACTTCACTGAAGACCACCGGGAAATTCCCTACATAGGGAGGGGGTTCAGTCAAGGGGACCTGCGTCGTATCTTCGCCGGGGAGGAGGCCCTCGTGAGAGTCCTTTGCCGAGAAATCGCGGGCCGTGCTACTGGCCGGAACCCCGCTACCGCTGGACCCGGCCACGACTTCGCCCGTGACAGGGTCGACATACGCGGAACTACCCGGTTGGGAATCCGTCGAGCCGGGGGTGACATCACCATTTTGCTCGCCACTAGAGGACGAACCGACAATGACGTCATCACCGCCCTGGGGGTCACCAGACTGGGCGATGGGATTCGGATTGTTGGAATCCGAATCATTGGAGCATGACATTAAGGCAATGCATGCCGAACAAAACAAAACCTTAATCCATACAGTCGAGAGTGGAGATTGTCTGTACTGCATATCTATAAGGTAACCATATAACGGGCCCCAAAGCCATGATTTTGCGAAAAAATGGAGATATACGTTGTGTTTTTTACATCAACCCGAACGCACCGTGATGGCCGTCACACCCCGAGTAAAATTTTAATTACCAGTCACAAGACTAGCATCTATTTGCTTAATGAGAATTTTTTCTTGGTCTGCGGACTACAAAAAGAGCCGCACCAATCAGCACCAAAGATACCGAAACGATTTTCCCTAACGGGAAGGATTCAGCAAAAACAATTCCGCCGCCAAGAGTCGGCACGGCAGCACCGACCGCAGCGCTGAACGGAACAATGAAGAGGGCGCGCCCCCTCGAGAAAGATACCTGCGAATAGAGAAACGCGATAGAGTACGTCGCCACATAGCCCCACAGGCGAGCATCCAGAAGGAGCCCAAGAATGGTGTCTATACCGAGAGTATCCAAATCAAAATCCATGGCCATGCTCTTGTAGAACACCGCCGAAAGCCCAAAGCCCATCCCCATAATCAGGGAATCCACTATCTCACGATTCTTATAGCACAGATGTACAAATAAAGTAACTACACTGAGAATTCCCGCATAGCTCCAGAGCATCGCAACATTCTGCGTACCGGTGGCCTCCCCCATCGTCTCGACCGAGTAAGTAAGCCCCGCCACCACAAAACAAATGGCAATGATAATGCGCTTGGTCAACTTTTCCTTGAGAAGCCAAAATCCCATGAGGGCCGTAAGCACAGGGTTCAGCACCATCATCGGCTGTACCTGGCTCAAATCGTAACGGGCCATGGCCACATAGTAACCAAGAGTCGCAATTACCGAACAAGAAATTCCAAGCCACCAGTAGCCATTGCTCACGACACCCTTAAAGAATTGCCAAGGGTTCGCGACACCTCCCGTCCGTTTGCCCACCTTGGAAATTCCCGATTTCTCGAGAATGTTGCCGCAGGCAAAGCAAAACGCGGGGCCAATAGTCAACAAGAAAAAGAGCATCTTCAGAAAATCACAATAATTACGTTTGGGCCAATGTAGAATTTATGCCACAGGGTTATTTACAGCTTGTCGTAAATTTCTTGGTAAATCCAGTAATTGCCCATAACGCGCTTCACATAGCCACGGGTTTCCCAATAGCTGATTTCTTCGACGCGGATATCCCAGGGGAGCCCTTCGCCAGCAGCCTGCCAACGCTTGGTCGGCTTAGGCCCTGCATTGTAGTTCCCGAGCACATACATGTAATCGTCTTGGTACTCGGCCTTCAAATCCACCAAATAGCGGACGCCCAAACGGATATTCATGTAGGCGTTGTACAGGAGTTTCGGGTCGAAGTCCGGAATCTGTTCGGCATCGGCCAGCATTTTTCCGGTCTTGGGCATAATCTGCAAAAGTCCGCAAGCCCCCACAGGCGACGTGATTTCAAAGTTGAATATGGATTCCTGGCGCATCACGCTGTAGACAAAGAACGGGTCGATGCGCGTACCCGAATGGTACACGACCTGTTCGGTGTACGGCACGGGGTAAAGGTAATGCAGAACATCTATCGGAGGAGCCATCAACCGGCGACGATCGATATTGTTCTGGAACTGGCGGGCCAGGCGGTAACCGGCAGCCGTCTCCCCCATCTCGTAAAAGAGCTTACCGTATTCGTAAAGGAAATCCAAGCGCTTGTAGTTCTTTTTGCGGGCCTCGTCGTAAACGGCGAACGCCTCTTCGGCAAAACCATACTGGAACAACGTCTTGATCCGTTTGTAACGTTCGGGATTGTACGACGTATCGGCACGGACGCCCTTCTGCGAGGAGCGAATCCAGGCGAGCGTCTGCTCCGGCGACATCGGAATGCCGTGAGCGAACGGAATGTCTTTCGCGGCCATGAGCTTGTACTCTTCCAACTTGATGCGACTGCGATGGGCATAATAAGCCAGCGGGAAATCCCGGATGCAATCCAGGTACGCAGCCCGAGCCAACGAATCCTTACCGAGCTTCATGTACACATCGCCGAGGAACATACGGGCGCCACTGCCACTCCAAAGGAATTGTTCCTTGGTCGCTTCTGTAAAGGCCGCAATAGCTTCGTTCCACATTTCTTGCTTGTAGTAAATGAACCCTATGCGGAACTTGGCCCACTGCCTCTTCACGTTGTTCCTAAACCGTTTATCCGTCAATTGCCTAAAGCAAATCAAGGCACTGTCAAATTGTTCCTTCTGCTCGTACTCAAAGCCGCGAACCCAAAGGTTGTTTGCGTTTTCTTTGCTGAACTGGTTCACCTCGTGCAGCAAGGAATCGAGCCTCTTGATTTCGGCGGCGTTTTTCGCAGAGTTGTTGCGCAACAGGCGCAAAGTGGACTGCATCCACAACGGGCGCGCCTCCACAGAATCCAAAAGGTAACGGAACTGCGCAATGGATTCCGCATCCCGCTTAAGAGTCCGCAAGCTGACCGCGCGTTTTTCCCACAAGACAATGCGGACATCACGCGCAAGCGTACTCGGCGGGAGAGGCATGAGCGTCGTGTCTTCGGGTGGCGGGACAACCATTTCCGGGTTCGAGATGACCAAAGCCGAATCGAGAATGCGGATGGAATCGAGCAAGGAAAGGCACACGCTGGCCTCGTCCTTGGCACAGGCCATCCTAGCGTACGCCACCTTTTCGGGCAATGTTTCCTCGACGCCCCGAACTTTGCGCAAACGGCGAATAGCAGCAAACGCAGAATCCTTGTACGAGGTCGGACTCGTAAGCAACTGCGTATACAGGCGCTTGGCCGGTTTCAGTTGTTTAAACTTTTCCAGGTAACGCGCATAGCGGTACTTGAGCACATGAGCATCCGACGATTTGGAATACTTGTCCAAAAAGACCTTGAGGGAATCCGCATGGGCACGGTCGCTGAGGGTTGAATCGGCCATGGCGGCCTCGATACGCAGGCGCGAAGAAACCCGCATCCACTTTTCATCTTTTTCAAGCCCCTTGCCTAACTTCAAAGTATTCCACATTCCTCGGTAGTCGCCCTTGCGGTACTTGGAACGCGCCATGCGCAAAATAACTTCACCCGTCAACTGCGGGTCGGCTGCACGCAAAGTATCGTATGCCGCATAGGCGCTGTCCCAATCTTCTTTGTAATAATAGTAGGCAGCCTTCGCAAAGTCGCGGACTTTTTTAGGGAGCGTTGAATCCAACGAATTATTCTGGGCCCGTTCAGCACGGATGACTACATTTTGGAAATGAGCCGAAGGAATTTGTTCCAAATCCGCATAGGGACTCGGAGGAATGACTGTCGCCGTTGAATCGAGCACGGCGGTCGAAGACATTGCCGGCGCAACAGTCACCGTGTCGGAGCTCCAAGCAAGCGACGCCATCAACAAAACACATACAAAATAACCAAATCTCATATTTTCTCTCTATTTGCGAATTGCAACAACATTGCAACCGCAAGCCCAACTACGTTACAGGCGTTCTACCTGGCCCACGAAGCTGGAAATACCCAAATCCGTAATCGTCTGCGCATACTTCTTGTACAAGTATTCGTTCACGTCCTTGGCATCGTCCAATTGCAGGATAGTCAAGGCCGTTTCGCGGACGTCTTCAAAGTTAATGGAGCGGATAATCTTCTTTGTTGCCATGACGCTCCACGGCGTCATCGAAAGTTCATCCACACCAAGCCCTACGAGCAAAAGTACGCTCAACGGGTCCGAACTCATTTCGCCGCACACCGCAACGGGAATCCCCTCCCTGTGGGCAGCAACGACCGTCTGGTAAATCATGCTCAGCACAGCCGGATGGTGCGGCTGGAACATATCCGTTATAAGTTCGTTCGTACGGTCAACGGCCAAAGTGAACTGAATCAGGTCGTTCGTACCGAGGCTAAAGAAATCGACTTCCTTGGCGAGCTTTTCCACAAGCATCACGGCCGCAGGGACTTCAATCATCACCCCAACCTTGATGTCGCCGATTTTCGTGCCTTCTGCAATCACCGCCTGGCGGCATTCTTCGATACATTCCTTAGCCTGGTGAAGTTCACTCATGCTAGAAATCATCGGGAGCAAGATTCTCAAATTACCCGCAGAACTGGCCCGGAGCATCGCCTTGAGCTGCGACCGGAAAATGTCCTTCTTGTCGAGGCACACGCGGATGGAACGCCACCCCATGAACGGGTTCGCCTCGTTCGGCGAAGTCACACCGGGAACAAGTTTGTCGCCACCAGCATCGAGCGTTCTGATAGTCACCGGGTTGGGCGCCATGTTCGAAAGAATCAGGCGGTAAGCATCTTCCTGTTCTTCTTCCGAGGGGACATCCTTGCGGAAATAAAGAAATTCAGAACGGAACAGGCCAATCCCCGTTGCCCCGTAATCCTTGACTTTGTCGGATTCCGTCGGCAATTCGATGTTTGCGTGCAACGTAATGTACTTGCCATCGCGCGTCATCGGTTCGAGCTGGCGCATGGTGTACAATTCCCTGCGCTGGCGTTCGTAAACTTCCTGGCGTTCGTGGAACCGGCGGATATCGTCTTCGTTCGGGTTCACGATGACCTTGCCACCCGAACCATCGACAATAATCATGTCGTCGGGTTTGACGAGGCCCGCCAAGTTGCGCAAGCCGAACACCGCAGGAATCTGCAACGAACGGGCAAGAATGGCGACATGGCTCGTGCGTCCGCCCGTGTCCATGACAATCGCGCTGACCTGCCCCGGTTTGATCGACATGAGCAAGCTGGGTAAAATTTCGTGGGCCACGAGGACCACACCATCTTCGGCAGCAATGTCCTCTAATACCGGTCCGGAATCTTCCATGGCCGCCATCAGGCGGTTGTACAAGTCCCTCAAGTCCGTTGCCCTATCACGCATGGCCGGTGAATCAATCGCTTCGAACTTGTCAATAAAGGCGCCCAGCACAACGTGGACTGCCCAGCGGGCATTCTTGTGGCCGACGCGAATTTTCTCGAGGACCCCGTTCACCAGTTGGGGGTCCTGCAAAATCATCAAGTGCGTCGCAAAGATCATGCTGTCTTTGAGGCCCGCACGAGATTCAGATATTTCCTTGATTTGCGCAATTTCCTTAGCCGTCTTGCTTACAGCTTTCAGGAAGAGTTGCTCCTCGGTAGGAATCCTGCTTTCGGGCAGGGTTTCTTCGACAACGGAAATTTCACGATTAATTACGGGGAAGACTCTCCCCATGGCAAAGCCGGGCGAAGAAGGCACACCGACCTGGACGGTTCTCGTCTTGGCCTTCCCAGTATCCCCGACCTTCACTGCCGGATCAAGCTCAACACGGTTCTTCGTTGAAGTGGTCATTAAAGAGTTGTTCCAATTGCTGAACTATGGTTTCTTCATCCTCGCCATCAACTTCGAACTTGACTTCGGAGCCGGCAGGAATCGCAAGCATCATTACATTCAAAATGCTCTTGGCATTTGCCTTCGAGCCTTCGAAAACAATGGAAACATCACTCTTGGCTTGCCCCGTGATATCCACGATCATGCCCGCAGGTCGGGCATGCACGCCAAGCTTGTTAGTGACCGTCAATGTTTTTACAATCATCGTTTTCCTCAGAAGAAGTCCACATTTATATCCAGACCATCCTGAAGAATGATTCTGAAAAGGCTGTCCGCAGAACGAACCGTCTTGACCAGTTCGTCGTGCAGCGTCTTATCGTTCAACAGGAGCCCAACGGTGTTGTCCTTAGCCTGCGTTTTCGCCTGCACCTGGCCAACCAGTTCGTCCAGATGCTTGGTGACGCCTTCCAGCTCACCGATGAGGTTGTTGGCATTGCCCACCACCTTGTCCGTATTGGCAAAGAGGCTGTCGATAGGCTGCTTCACGCCGTCGACCAATTGGTTCACCTTGCCCGTTGCTTCGTTAAGCCCAGCCAAAGTCCTCTTAAGTTGCGGATCCGTGTTCTGCACGAGGCCCATCAGGCGGTCCTCGAGATTTTCGGCCTTGTCAAGCAAAGTCTTGAAACGGTCCTGGAATTCTGGATTGGAGATGGTTCCATTCAGCGCGGCCTTCACCGATTCGAGCAAGACCTTGGTGCTGTCGCAAACTTCGCCAGCCAGACCAAGCGCTTCGGCAATGCCGGCATCGAACTGGCCATCGATCGTATCACCCGGAGTAAAATACTTTTCCTCGTCACCGAGAATAATGCCTATCTGGCGTTCGCCCATGATACCGATATTCTGGACGCGGATTTCGGAATCCTTCGGGATTCGCACGTCGTCGCGCAGGCGGATAGTTACCACGACGCGGTGGCCGGAAAGTTCGATATTTTCGACCTTACCGAGTTTGACGCCATTAATCTTGACAGGGTCATCCAGAACAAGGGTGCTCACCTGCGTAAACTTCAAATGGAACGTATTGAATTTTTCCCGCGGGTCCTTCTCGTTCAAGAAGAAAATGCCGAACACCAGCACAACCACGGCTAGGAGAACGACGAGGCCTACAGAAAAGTATAGTACAGAATTCTTCTTCATTTTCTGTACCTAATCTAGTAATTCCATTTCAATTTTTATTTGCATACGTGCAAAAATGCCCTTTTCACATACAAAACGGGCCCTTATTCGTCCACACGAACAATGGGGCTATTGTTTTCAATGCCGTTCACGTGGCGATCCAGCCAGTCCAAAAGCAACTGGTCCCGTTCGGCAGCGGGCAGGGCGAACTTTTCGCGGCCTTCCCTCTGCATGTACACATCGAGATAAGTCATGAGCACGCCACCGGCAACCGAAACGTTCATGGACTCGGTAATGCCATACTGCGGCAGCTTGAACTCGTAATCGGCATGGGCGAGCGTATCGGGGTGATTCCCGTGGAACTCGCTCCCGAGATAAAATGCGGTAGGCTGGCTCAAGTCGAGGTCCAGCACGGAGTTCGTGGTATTCGTGCTCGCGACGGCAATCTTGTAGCCCTTCGCGCGGAGCTTTTCCATGCACAGCATGCGCTTCTTGTACAGGTACAGGCTCATCCACTTGTAGCTGCCCTTGAGGATAGACTTGTTCACGCTGTAGGCGTTGTCCTCTTCGATGATATGCACGTCCTGGAGCCCGAACACTTCTGCCGTGCGAATGACCGCCGAAATATTGTGCGGGTCGAACAAGTCCTCGAGAACCATGCAGAAATGCCTAGTACGGCGGTTGACGACCTCCGTCAGCAAGTCACGACGGCGTTCCGTCACACGGGCAAGCAACGATTCCAATTCACTCATCTCTATTTTCCTTTCTTTTTTTCGATGAAAAGCGGGGCCGACTTTTCGTTCATGATAATGGGGACACTGTTCTTGTCCCGTTCGGCCCTTTCCTTCTGGAGCTTCTCAAAATCACCCAGGCGCCAGTGGCCCCCGTTCACGACATTCTCGAAATCGATAATGTACTGGACATTCATATCGGACTTCAGCACAGCGCTTTTGAGCATCGGCTCTTTGTTGCCGGAGAAGTAGGATTTCGAGGCCTTCTTGATATCGTTGACGATGTGGTCGATTTTTTCGTCAACAACGCTCTTGAATACGTTCATCTGCATAATCGAGTTCAGCACGGTATTTGCCGGGAACACGATAGCCGTTAGCTTGTACTTAAGTTCGTTCCGGCTAACCTCGTCCATGTCGAGGTAGGCAACCGCAGTCCCGTGCAAGGACCATCTCAATATTTTCGCATGACCGTAGCCAAAGAACAGGTTGCGCATGCCCAACTTATGGCCCGCACTATCTTGCAGGGCCCAATAAAAATCACCGGAAAGGCTCCGTCCGTTACTCCCCGAGAAGAATCTGCGATTCGGACTCGTGTAACGCAGTTCGTAATGGGAATCCAGATAAGCGTTAATCAGTTCCGCGGTAAAAGGCATGTTGTCGAACAAATAGCTGATGACATCGGCACCGAGCGGCAGCGTCCCCTTGTTCTCGTAAATCACACGGTACTGGCGACCGAGACGGGCATAAACTTCGATGGACATCGGGACACCCGGATCCGCCTTGAACCCGCGCTTGGTTATCTCGATAAATGGAGCGCAGAATTCCGCATCGTACTTCACCTTCGGCCATGGGGCCTGGTCTTCGGGCTTGCACGTCGGATAATCCATGTCTAGGCAAATCTTGACACCAGAACAGAGCGACCGGTAGTCATCATCGTTATTGAGACGGGCCTTGATTGCCGTACGCAAACGGTTCTCGGCAATAGGAGCCATGTGGATAGAAGCATCCTTCGCCGGTTCGGCCGGAGCACCGGCAAAGCACACGGCTTGCAACAAGGCAAGGACACAAAGGCAACGCTTTACCAGACCTATTGCAGTTGAGCAAGCCATCCGCTACCTAAACTCAAGACTGTCCAGAGAAAGGACCGTGAAGGGTTTCAGCGCATCAAATTTCGCCACTGGGCCGACAATGGAAATCGTCATCTTGTCGCGGCTGAAATACTTGGCAATCATCGCCTTCACCTGTTCGGCGGTCACCGCATTGATTTCCTTCACGTATTCCAAGTAATGGTCGTAGGTCTTGCCCAGGAGTTCGCCCTTCGCAAAGATGACAGCCGTCGCTTCTGGAGAATCAAACAAACTCGGCAGGCTCTCGACCAAGGACTTTTTCGCCTGGGCAAGTTCTTCGGCGGTCGGGCCATCCTTCGCCAATTTTTCCACTTCTTCGAATACGAGCTTGATGGCGAAATCAACCGACTCCACCTTGGTCTGCAAAGCAATCGTCGTGAGCGCCGTGTCGCGGTACTCGTTGCCGACTGCACTATAGACGCTATAGGCCAGGCCTTCGTCGCTGCGCACACGGTTCATCAAGCGGCTCGAGAAACTCCCTCCGCCAAGGATAAAGCTTGCGACGGCAGCAGGATAGTAATCGGGATGGGGCCTACGCACAAACGGCTGGTTCATCACGATGTTCGCCTGGGTAATGTCGCGGTCCACCACGAACACACCTGGCTTGCGCAAGAACTCAAGCGGTTTCGGTGGAGCCTTCACAGCAACCGGAGCCGTCGGGAGGTCGGCGAAAAATTCCTTGAGCATAGTCACCGCAGAATCGCGGTCCACATCGCCCGACAGCGCAAAGATGATGCGGCGTGACGAGAACAGTCCCTTCGAAAGGCGCTTCACGTCGGCGACAGAGACCTTGGAGTATTCCTGTGCGTTTGCGTCCCAGAGCCTGGGCGAAGGAGCGTAGTTCACCTTCATCTGCAACGCCTGCAAGACCTTCCCCGGAGTATCGTAACGGCGATCGTAACTGGTCACGAAGTTCGCCTTCACGATTTCGAGTTGATCCTTGTCGAAAGCAGGTTCCTTCACAATCTTCTTCACCAGAGCGAGCATCGCAGGGAAATCCTTCGAAAGGCAGTCGATATCGAACGACGACGTAAATGTTCCCGTCGAAGTAGAAATGCCCGCACTCACAAATTCAAGAGAATCATCCAGCGCATGAGCCGGAAGCCCTACGGCACCGCCACGGCGGAACATGGCACCGACCATAGAACTCGCGGCCTCGTCCTTGAGAGCGAGGGATTCGTGCGGTTCATCGAAGAACACGGTAAAATTCACAAGCGGGAGTGTCCGGTCCGACACGACGTAACCCGTAATGCTATCGGACAGCTGCACCCTGAAATCCTTCGGGTACGGAGCGACATAGCGGAACTCGGGGAAAGCGATATCCTTGTAGCTAGCCGGTACAGCGGAAGCGGCAGGAGTTGCAGGAGCAGGCGCCACAGCGGAATCCTGTGCAGCAACACGCGGGGTCACCTCCCCAGCCGATGTCTCGGGAGCCGGAGCCCCGGAACACGCAACCAGGGCCAGTGCGGTAATGGCAGAAAACGATACAAACTTACGCATTTGACTAGAAAATAGCAAATGAACAGGCAACAGAAACTATACAATCCAAATTGGAGTATCGATTTGACATTTTTATCGACCACCCCTCAAAAAACAACATATATTCATTAATGAGCCTTCCTGGTGGATACATCATCGGTTGCCGAGTTCGCTCGGGCCGCCCGACTCTCAAGAGTCAAACCCACCCGGGAGGCTTTTATCTATCTTCCCAAGGAGCCCAGTGCCCGCCAGCACTGGGTCTTCTTTTATTCCTTCGGTCAAATTAGCTGAAGCGGCCAACAAGCTGGCGGCGACGGCGACCACGTTCGGAAACAAGCGCCTCGACAAGGAACAAGAGCGCCGCAAGGCCCAGGAATATCTGGTAGCGGTCCTGGTAGTTTTCCAGGCGATCCGTTGCCTGCTCCTTTTTCTCGAGCGATGCGATTTCCGTCAGCACCTTCTGCAACTGGAACTCGCTCGGATTCGCATAGAAATACAGGCCACCCGTCACGTTGGCAATTTCTTGCAAGGTCCCTTCTTCGAGGCGCGTGGTGACAATATTGCCCTGCACATCCTTCTTGTAGGCGACCTCGCCGCTCTTGGTCTTTACCGGTATGGGCACGCCTTCGCGGGAGCCTATACCCACCGTATAAATCCTGATACCGAGTTCGGCAGCTTCCTTCGCCGCGTTCACGGCTTCGGCTTCGAGTTCTTCGCCGTCGCTCATCAAAATCATCACGGAATACTTCCCAGCGCCGCCGGAATTCTTGAACAGTTGCATGCCCTTGCGAATAGCCGATTCCAAGTTCGTACCCGGCATCAGCCACCCCGGATTCAGTTCTTGCAACATCATCTGCACGGTACCGTAATCAAGCGTGAGCGGCACCATCACCTGAGCCTCGCCACTGAACGCAACTAGGCCCACGCGGTCGCCCGAAAGCGATTCCAGGAACGCGGCAATTTCATGGCGCGAACGCACAAGACGGTTCGGCTTGATATCCTCCGCCAACATGGAAAGGGAAATGTCCTGCAAAAGCACGAGGTCGAGGCCACGACGCTCGATATGTTCCATCTTATGCCCCCACTGCGGGCGGGCAAGCGCAACGAACAGGAACGCAAGCGCAAGCAAAAGCAACAGAATCTTGGTCAGGCGCCGCCACGGGGACACCGAGGTAGAAAGTTTAGGGAGCATGGAGAGCGAGACAAAGCGCGCGGCAAGTTTCTTGCGACGGTGATACGCGTAGACGAACAGCAAGGCAAACAGCGGCAATGTAAACAAGCACCACAGAAAATCAGGTTCGGCAAATCGCATTCAAGTCTCCTATGGAGAGCCCGTTACGGGCAATCTCCAAAAACACCCTGAATATACAAAAAACTGCGTTATACGCCCACGACTCCATTTCAATTGAGAGAAAAGACGCTATTCTCCATTGTTTATTTGCGAGAAAAACAGATATGCTCCCTCCAGTTTACGTTTTTGTGAATATGTTGTAGATATAGCGTTTATATGTTCATTCGAAAAAAAATTTTTTTCATTTATTTTTCAATATTTTTTCTGCCACTTCCGGTCTTTTTTCTTATAATATTGCTATCGCCCTAATGGGTTTTGTGTTTTTTGGGGGTTATGGATTTGAAATGCACAACATTGCGCTAATAGAAATCGGTATTTGCTGTACAGCTATCCTGCTGCTGGTTTTATACCAGTACCGTATTTCGCTTTTGCAGTTCCCCGAAGAACGCACGTTCAAGAAAATTCTCATCTTGATGATTGCAGAGACTATCCTGGATATTGGCGGCAAGCTCCAGTTTCCCGACAGATTCTCGAATCCGGATGTCAAGTACCTCATCGTCGTGCTCACTGCGGCGCTAACGCAATTCATTCCCTATCTCTGGAACCTGTTCGTCCATTACAAGATATACGGGAGCGCCTACCATTTCCGCAAATATGCCATTCCCATCACGATTCCGCTCGTCATGGGCGTCCTATACTGCATCACTCGCATCTACCAACTGCAGCCCGGACACAAGGAACTCAGCGTCACCGAATTGTGGACCATAACGAACTCCATCAGCATTTTCTATATAGCGATGGCGAGCTTCATTTCGTTTAGATCGGCTCACAAGAACAACACGAAAACAGGCTGGAGACAACAGCAGTATCTTTGCTGGATCATGCTCATTCCTGTAGTCGCAATCATTATCCAGATAGCCCTACAAAAGCTCGAGATTCCCATCGTAACACCCGTCGTGACCCTGGTCCTCTTGCACATCCATATTTCCCAGCAGAGCATGCTCATCACGATGGATCACTTGACAGGGCTAAACAACGAACGACGGCTCAATAATTTCCTCCGGGACAAGACCGCAGACCTCACTTCGGAACAAAGGCTCTTCTTATTGACCATCAAATTGGACAACATGCGCCATATTCGTCGCAAATTCGGCCGGAAAAAAGTGGAAGAAATCGTCGTGGCATTCGCCAATTTTTTGAGGGAGCGCATGCCTGGCGACAACATGTTCCTAGCCCACTACCAAAAACATTCCTTTGCCATAGTCCTTGAAAAAAAGACCTGGAACGATGTGGAAGCCTTCTGCAACATGCTCATTTCGACAAGCAACTCGACGAAACTGCAAAGTCTCGCCCCCTGGCCGCTCACATTCAGCATCAACTATTCCGAATTTGGCAAGCCGGGAGTGAACAACGTCATTGAATTCCTGGACGACACCAAGAACAACTGCTACAAGCCGACGACCTCGCTATACACGAGAAGC
Source organism: uncultured Fibrobacter sp. (assembly GCA_946405515.1). Taxonomy (GTDB): domain Bacteria; phylum Fibrobacterota; class Fibrobacteria; order Fibrobacterales; family Fibrobacteraceae; genus Fibrobacter. Next base: position 35,543 of record CAMJHM010000011.1, read on the forward strand.
GGATTCAAACCCTAATTAAGGAATCCTCACAAAGCGCGTATTGGCGAGCAGAAGTTCCAACAAGATAAGCAAAGCACCCACTAGTAACCATGGGTAGAACTTTTCCGAATACCGGGCGTAAGCGACGGTTTCTATTTCAGTCTTTTCGAGTTCATCGATTTCGGAATAGATATTCTCAAGTTCTTCACGATTTTCGGCACGATAGAACCTTCCGCCAGTCTTTTGGGCAATACCCTTGAGAACATCTTCATCGATGCCCTCCTCGGGGGTAATTTCCCTTTCTGCCCACGATATTTCACCCGTCCAAGGGTTCTGCTGGAATCCGAGAATCTTGCCCTTCTTTTTGCCTACACCGACCGTGTAGACCTTCACTCCGAGCGCCTTGGCCACATCGGCCGCATGCAGCGGAGAGACAAGGCTTGCATTGTCCTTACCATCCGTCAAAAGCACGACGACACGGGACTTCGCGGTAGACTTCTTGATGCGCGCAAGCGAGTTCATAAGGCCATCGCCTATGGCCGTTCCGTTGCCCGTGGCGGTAGAATCGTTCACCGCCGATAGAATCTCAAGCAGGGAGCCGTAATCCAATGTTAGAGGGCACTGGGTAAAAGAGCGCCCTGCAAATACGGAAAGGCCGATACGGTCGCTATGACGCTTCTGGATAAAGTCCGCAATGACCTCCTTGGCATAGCCTAGGCGGCTATACTTCCAAAAATCGCCACTCTTGAGCAGGCGTTCGGCGTTCATCACCCCGAGTTTCGCCTGTTCGGCACGAGTCAACATGTCGAGCGTGCCCATGGACCCCGACACGTCTAGCGCGAGCATGATATCGACACCATCGGTAGAGGTGTATTCCACTTCCATCGCGTTCTGCGGGCGTGCAAGCGCAATAACAAAGCAGCAAAGGGCAAAAAGACGCAAGGCCGGGACAATATGCCTCAAGCGAACACGACGGCTAGGAACAGCCCTACGTGCGATAGAAAGCGCAGGAAACTTGATAGTACTCTTGCGGCGCCGGTTGCGGTAAACATAAAGCGCGACAAGAACAGGGACAAAAACTAGTAGCCAGAAGGCTTCGGGATTCTGAAAATGCAGTGCACCGATATCCATTTCGATTCCAATTCCATTATCAAGGGGATTCCCCCGAAACAGACTAGAATATACAAAAAAGGCCGCAGGCAGACCCGCGACCTTTTTAAAAATCCTTTTTGGATTACTTCACGATGACAGAGCGAACTTCGTTGCCAACGCGAATCACGTAGGCACCCTTGTTCTTGACCGTGACGAACTGGCTGCCGTTCTTGATCATGCCGGTCTGGATGACCTTGCCCTGCATGGAGAACACAGCGTAGTTAGAGCCAACAGCAGCGTTGCTGATCTGGATCTGGAGACCGTTGACGGAAGCATTGAACCTTGCCGGAGCAAAGACCGTCGGGAGAGCGTCGCCCGAAGAGCCAGACACGACAATGCCAGAAGAATTCGGGTTGACCGGATTAGAACCAGACGAGCTGGAACCAGCCGGATTGTCGGAAGAAGTCGGCTTCGTTTCTTCAGCGATTTCGCCACGGACACCCGGCATCTTGGTGATGGAGACCGGATCAATCACACTGCCGCTCGCATCGAGGAATTCGATAGCTCTGATAGAGACATCACCGATGCCGCCTTCCTTCTGCTTGACTTCGAACTTGAGGCCTCTGACATCCTTGATAATCTGAGAACCTTCCGGAGCCTTGTTCTTGTCAACCCAGTCAAGAAGACCGCCCAAGTTACCCTTTTCGGTAAAGCCCTTGAAACCGTAGTCTTCCGGAGTCATGTCGTATTCAATCACCTTGTAGTCAGCAGAATTTTCAACGTAGATACCCGGTTCAGAACCAGCTTCTACAGATTGACCATTGAGAACAGCCATGCGGATAGGACCAGAAGCCTTGATGTCTATACGGAGCTTTGCTACACCGAGAGCCTTGAGGTCAACACCCTGCTTGCTGTCGGGGAGGAAGGACATGGCGATACCGGCACTCGGGTACAGGAGCGTACCAGCGTCGGCAGCTTCCTGCGTCCATTCCGGTTCAGGACCAATCTTCATAGAAGCTTCGGCATAGATCTTGCCACCACGGAGAACCAGCGGAGACGTACCGGAGTCCGGCTTCATTTCGGTACCGATACCATACTTGTCATGGTAAGCGCCCCAGTGCCAGAAACCGGAAACACCCACGGTGGTGTCCTTCATTTCCATCTGCTTACCATTGACATCGCTCAAAGACGGAGCCTTGCTCGGATCCGGAGTGAAAGCGGTAAAGCCGGTCATGTCGTAGAAGTTAGGCATGTTACCAGTCATGAGGAGGAGGTAAAGGAGGTTCAGAGTGGACGGGTAGTACTTTTCACCCGGATTGTCCCCTTCGCCGCAGTTTGCAGCCTTGGCACAGGCCGTCTTGGAAGCAAGGTAGCTATAGACCGATCCGAGATACTTCATACCAGTTTCAGTTTCGTCACTGGAGGCAGCGAGACCGAGACCACCAGAGAAGGTGGAAGAAGCGAAGTTACGCTTCTTGGACTTTTCAGCCTTACCGTCTATATAGTAACCGGAGTTGATTTCGCTAGCAACGGGAGCTTCGGTATAGAGCCACTTGGTAACGGTGGCATTGAAAGTCTTGGAAGAAGCGGTGCCGAACCAGTAGTAGTCCCAAGCGGTACGCCACGGAGTACGGGCAGCATCGTCAAAGAAACCGGCATTTTCGGACTGCTGCACAGAAGCAGAAGTCTTCGTCGGCTGATGGCCGTCCCAAGTACACCAGTCCGGAACGAGGCCCGTGGACTGGTTCTGGCAAGCCTTGATTTCGCTTGCGCCCCAGGTAGCAACACCATTCCAGTCGCCAGAGCCACCCACCGCAGCGAACACGCGGAAGTTGGCCAAGGTGGCGTAGCTCGGGTTGAAAGCGTCATTCCACTGGCTACCCGGCTTAATCTTGGTGCCATTGATATCGTTGGTGGACATCCAACCGATAATCTTCTTGGCGTCGTCCAGGTAGGAAGCGTTGTCCCACTGCTTGGAAGCCATGATAAGGGCGAGGGCAGCGTCGAAGTCAGCGTCGGATGCAGAACCAGTACCGCCTTCGCAGCCAACACGCCAGTTCATACCGGCACCGTTACCGCCATTGGACTTCCAGGTCCCATAAATCTTGTCGAACATTTCCTTGGCGCCATTGGTGCCATCGTCCATATACACGGCAATCAACATACCATAGGCGATTGCTTCGGACACAGTGGAGCAGGTGCCTTCGGGAGCAAGGATATAGCCCTGACTTGCATCATACCAGGCATTTTTCCACTTGTTATAATGTTCCTTGATCATGGAGACATCGGCATACTCAATGACGTTGCCGTGAGGATGCTTCATGTTTTGGGGGAAGGGGTACTTCGGAGCGGCCATAGAGGAGACCGCAGCGAGGGCTACCGCCGTTGTCAAAACTGTAAATACTTTTTTCATTCTGTTACCTTCTGAAAAAAATGGATAACTCCCAGCACCACCTCTAAATACACAAACACCAATCCAATTTAAAGGCAGACACTATAAATATAAAATCAAATAGCATTTTTAAAAGATTTCCAAGTGTAATAAATCGGTTTCAATTGTGAACAGTGAAGAAAAACACGGTTTTTTACACAAAGTTTGTGCACTTCGTCACAACGTTCCGTACACAACGTTTAGAAATTTTTACAACAATGGATAAAGCGAGTCTAGCGAGCCGTTTCAGAAGCCGATTTAGAGGCCTTCGCCTTCTTGCGACGCCACACCTTGAACTCCATATAAAGCGTGCTCACCGTATAAATGAACAACAACAGGAGCAACGTATTCTTGGGACGGTTCAAGTTGCAGATTCCCCAGGCAATCGTGATAATCGGCAGGTGAATCAAGTACGGGTAGAACGATGCACGACCGATTTTACGAACAAGCGGGATACAGAAGAACAAAGCGAGGAAGCCCTTGCCGCTCAACAGAGAAAGCACGAGAAGCCCGTAGATAAACACCGGGAGACTGTGGTGGAAAGCGTAATTGAAACCGGCATTCAAGTTCGGGTTCAACAAGAACAAGCTCCCGTAAAGGGCCGCAAGTAAGAGCACCTGCGCTACGCCGCTCACGTAGTCGCGCTTGAGGAAGTCAAAGAACCCCTCGTTGTAGAGGCGGTAAATCACCATGCCGAACAAGTACTCGAAAATGCGGACCGGGGCGAACATGTGGAAGAACCTGTACTTGGCGGCATAGCCATCGAACCAGAGGTTATCGGTCAAACCAAAGATCACAGCCCATACAATCCCCGGAATAAAGACCGCGCCGAAAAGCACCCAGAGCGTACGGTTATTTTGTCTGAACAACCAACGGCTGAACCACGGCGTGATGGCGTAGCAGACAAAGAAACTCGTCAGCGACCATGAAGGTTCGTTCAACTTCATGCCCAAATCGGGGACGATGGACCACGTGAGCGAAATATGCATGAGCAGGCTACGCCAAGGATGGGTCATGGCGGCAAGGCCCTTCGATGCGCAATCTCCCAGCTCGCCAAAAGAAGGCAAATGCGTGTAGCCGCTCAACTTGAACACGAGCACGACAAACATCAGGAGAGTCATGAAGAAGTGGAGCCGATACAGCTTGGCAATGCGGCTGAACATGAACGGGATGACCGGAATCCGGCGCTCGGGGTCGCTGAACTTGCTTGCGAAAAGGAAGCCCGCCAGCACGTAGAAAATGCCTGCGGCAAAAGCGGGTGCATTGAAAACGGGCATGAGCCACGTGCAGTCGGCCATGTAGGCAAGGGCATTGGAACTGCCCAGGTGGAGCATCACGATATTGAGGCTCGCCAGCAGGCGCAGTCCGTCGATGGCCGGGAAATAATTCGCAGGTTTCGGCATTATAGCCGAAATTTAGCAATATATACCCCTCCCCATCCTTGGCCGATGCTCTTTTCTGCTCATAGATTTCCTGTTCGTGCCTATTTTCGTGATGTTTTTCACGGAGGGGCATGCCATTCTTTTTTTTTCCATTCTATTTTTCTTATTAATAGTGTATATTCCTTTATTATGATTAAAATTGAGCAAAATCTACTCGACGCACTGACCTACAAAGCTTATGGCTATTTCGAATGCAACCTGACCAAGGATGTCGTAATAGGCGATTTCTATAGATTTGTCAGAGGCCGCCCGGTCCCGATGCGGAAAGGGAGGCCTCACGGAGAAGTCCACTACACGGAGTTGCTCAACCTTTGGGCAAAAGAAAACGTGCTCACCAAGTCCAGGGAGTTCCTGGAAACGGCAAGCCGAGAAAAACTCATCGAAAAGTTCAATAAGAACGTGCTGACTACCCAAGCCAGTTACTGGACCGTCCCCGCCGAAGGGACCACCCCCATCTGCCTCGAACAGAAGTTCTACCTGATGAAGGGCGACGACGGCGACATCTACACTCTCTGTGTAGTGAAGGATGTGTCCGAACGCGAACGCAAGCATACCCGGATAGCCCAGATGGATGCCATGCTGAACGGCATCACCAGCGACTTCGAAAGCATCTTCTACGTCGACCTGGACCGCGACACCTACTTCTGCTACCGCACCAGCAAGCGGATGGAGGACTGCCTCAAGAAGTTCGAGACCCAGCCCCCCTACAGCAAGCAGATGGAAAACCTGGTGGACGGTCTCGTGACCAAGAGCGACCGCATGAAGGTATACGCACGCCTGCAGAGGGACTACATCCTCAATTACCTCGAACGCGAGCCAGCCCTCTTTATCGAGTTCAAGGCGAACATCGACGGAAACGAGCAGTTCTACCGCGCAAAGCTCACCCGCGACAAGGACAGCCACACCGGGAACTGCGTCATCCTAGGCTTAAGCAATGTGGACGAGGAACGGAAAGCCGAACTTGAATTACGCGAACAGCAGAACCGCCAGAAAACGGAACTGCAAGAAGCAACCGCCAAGGCCGAGGCAGCGAACGCCGCGAAGAGCCGTTTCCTGTTCAACATGAGCCACGATATCCGCACCCCGATGAACGCCATCCTCGGGTTTGCCTCCTTAGCCCGCAAGTACATCGACAACAAAGTCCAAGCCATCGATTATCTCGAAAAGGTCGCCCTCGCCGGGGATCACCTGCTGAGCCTCATCAACGACGTGCTCGACATGGCGCATATCGAAAGCGGCAAAATCAACCTGAAGAACGACCCCATCAACCTGCCGGAGTTCATCACCAAGTTCACCTCCATCATGCAGGAATCTGCGGCCAAGAGCGAAACCACTTTGGAACTTTCGCTGAAAAACATCCAGAACGAAAACGTCTACGCCGACGCCATGCACCTGGAGCGCGTCCTCCTGAACATCTTGAGCAACGCCATCAAGTATTCCCCGCACAACAGCCGGATTTTGTTCACCGTAAGGCAGACCCCAAGTTTCCAGGGCCTCGCCTGCTTCGACTTTATTATCGAAGACAACGGCATCGGCATGAGCAAGGAATTCCTGGCGCATGTTTTCGACGCTTTCTCCCGTGAACAAAGCTCCACCGCAAGCGGGGTGAACGGGACCGGGCTCGGGCTTTCTATCACCAAGAACCTCGTCGAGATGATGGGCGGAACAATGGAAATCGAAAGCGAGCAGGGCAAGGGCACGACCGTGACCTGCCACCTCACCTTCAATATCCAGGACAAGTTCTACACCTACAAGAAGGACAGCAACGCCAAGCCCAAGGAAATCCAGAGCGGATTGTTCGAAGGGAAAAGGGTCTTGCTTGTCGAGGACAACGAACTGAACCGCGAAATTGCGCTAGACCACCTGAAAGAACTCGGCTTCATCGTGGACGAAGCCGAAAACGGCGCCGATGCGCTCCAAAGGATCAAGAGCAACAGGCCAGGCCTCTATGACCTCGTGCTGATGGACATCCAGATGCCCGTGATGGACGGCTACGAAGCCGCCTGTGAAATTCGCAAGTTGGGCAATTCCGGCTATTCTCAGGTCCCGATTGTCGCCATGACCGCAAACGCCTTCGAAGAAGACCGCCAAAAGGCCTTCCAGGTCGGTATGAACGGGCATGTCGCCAAACCGGTCGACCCGCAAAAACTCTCCGACTACTTGGCCCAATTTTTTATCAAGGCCTAGGACGTTCAAACCAAGAGGTATCCCATGACCCTACAAGAATTTTACGCCAGCGTTGATGAATCCCTAGAAAATGTCTTGAACCGCCTCCACAAGGAAGAACGCATCACCAAGTACCTCGGGCTGTTCTTGCAAGATCCGAGTTTCAACGACCTCGAAAAGGCCTTCGGAGAAAAGGATGCCGAAAAGGCGTTCCGTGCAGCGCACACGCTCAAGGGTGTGGCCGCCAACCTCGGATTCCAAAAGCTCTACGAAGCAAGCAGCGCCTTGACCGAAGACCTCCGCCCCGGAGCGTTCACCGAATCATCGGTGACGCTGTTCAGCAACGTGCTGGACCTGTACAGCAGCGTCATCGAGAATATCCGTACCCTCCTGAAAGCATAAAAAATCGGCCCCGGCGTTGGAGGAACCGGGACCGATGGTGTATGGATTAGGATTTGGTTTTATGAGAGAATCTACGCGTTATTAGCGGACCACTCGCACAGCCTGCATCTTGCCTGTCGCACGGTTGCGCAGGAAGTAAACACCCGAAGTCTTGATATCGCTAGAAGACTTGAGCAATTCCGCAGTCGCCTTGAAGCCGTATCCGCTAATGATGCCCATGCGCATGCCATGCGTGTCGAACACGTAGTAGTGCTGTAAAGTGCTGGTCTCGTCCAGCTGGATGTTGGACGCGAGGCCAAGAGGATCGCCCGGAGTCGTCGTAGTGCCGTTCGAGAACTCGAGGTAGTCGATATTGCAGTTGCTACCCGTAATCACGACCTTGACAACATGCGGACCGGCAGTGAGAGTGACCTTGCCAGCATCGACAACCTGGTACACGCTCCAGTCTTCACCGGTCTGGGGGACCGCCACTTCGATGCCGGCATCCTGACCGTCAATCTGCAGCTTGAATCCGGAAGAAGTCGCACCACTAGACACGTTTGCGGTGACAGAGTACTCGCCAGCAGTGGCCACGTTCACCGTGTAGACCAACCATTCGTCGGTAGCTGTGTAACCGAGCGCGACACCCGTACCACCGGCGACCAGGTCCACACCTTCATCGGCACGGACACTCGCATCGCCCTGGTTGGCGCTATCGTCGTCGCTATAAGCACTGCGGCTTCCGCCTTCATCGTAGTTTTCGGCCTCGATCTTGCCCGGAAGCACTGCGGCAACGCCCTTGTACGGAGTCGGGTCAGGAGGAGGAGGAGGAGGAACGTACTCGGCGCCATTAAGAAGGCCAGTCGTATTGACACCCTTGTTCGACGCAAGGTATTCCTTCAGCCAGGTCATAGCCGCACGATCCTTGCCATCCTTGATGATACCGGAGTTACCGTTGGTCACCCAAGTTGCACCGTAGATATAGCCCCACAGGGTAATGCCGGCAACGTGTTCGTTTTCCATGAACAGGGAAATCTGTTCCTGATAGCACTGCTTCTGGGTCTGGTCATTATCCGTACCGATATCGTATTCCGAAATGAACATCGGGGTCTGCGTTTTTTCCCAAATTTCGTCAAGGACGCTCTTCAGGGTGTTGATGTTCAAGCAGCCGCCGCCACCACCGGTACCACCGGCGCCACCGCCCTGGGTCATCATGTCATGAGCTTGGAGGCCGTAGGCATCGACAGGAGCGCCATTTTTCTTGATGGTCTGGATCAGCTGGATACCTTCGTTCTTCTGCCACTGGACGGTATTGTAGTCGTTGTAAATCAACACGGCTTCCGGCCAACGTTCACGCGCCATTTTGAAGGCCGTGGTCACGAAGGTGTAGTCACCGTTGTTGTCGCCGCCGAGGGCCTGGATAATCTTGGTGTTGTTGTAGCCGGAGTGATACTGGTTGTTGCCAGTACGGATAGCTTCGTTCACCACGTCAATCATGTCGAGGTCGGGGTACTGCTTCTTCACGCGGTCGAACCAATCGGTAATGGCCTTCTTGGTATCGTCGGCGCTCAGGTTGCCCAGCCAGTTCGGATACTGCGAGCCCCACACCAGAGCGTGGAACTTGAAGTAGCCTCCGTTGTTCTTCGCCCAGTTATAGCAGGCGTCGCAACCGCTGAAATTGTAGTTGCCACGGGAGCCTTCGATAGATTGCCACTTACATTCGTTTTCAGCAGTAATCTGGTTCCAGTAGGTACCGAAATCGGAACGCACTTGGCCGCGGGTCGTAATATTACCGACAAACTTGGCGGCACCGTCAGCCAACCCAGGACCAGCAAACGAATACGCCGAAGCAAAAAGCACGGCTGAGGTAATTATAGATTTAAAGCTAAGCATATCCACATCCTTGTTTTGGTTAATTCCATACTATCTATAATCTATCCCGACACCATCCATAGAGCCTTTTCCGAGGCTTAAAATCTATGGATAAATAGTCCATGCGCCATTGCCATTTTGTCAATGACATCGTGGGTTTTTGGGGCAATGGAATAGCGCATTTTTTGGCAAAAACGCTTTCTATTTCGCGATATTGACCATGAAGGTTTTACCACCGTGCACCTCGCGCAACAGATAAACGGAAGGCCCAAAACCACGCCTGCGGAGTTCCTGCGAAGCGGCATTTTTTTCTGTGGTCACACGGCCCAAAAAACGCCCGTCCAGACCATAGACACCATACGTCCCGACAGAGGCCGAAGTCAACCGAACAGCCCTACGCAAAAGCGTCGTCGTATCCGTTTCCGGAGCGTCCTTGCCACTCACAAAATTGATGTAGTCGACATTCACATAGTTGCCGACAATGACCATCTTGAGCACATGCTCGCCCGCCGTCAGTCCGGTAACGTTCGCCGACACGCTCGCGTAGGTGGACCAGTCTTCGCCTTTGGTTGCAACAAGCGTATCCGTAACCGCCACATCGTCGATGAACAGCTGGACGCCCACATCGTCGGCATTGGTCGCCATGCTCACGTAGACGGTATAATCCCCGGCCGTCTTCACGTCGACAGAATACTTGAGCCATTCACCGTCGGCCGTATAGCCGATCGCATAGCCCTTGGAAGCATCGGCAGAATCCAGCTGCACAATGTCCACGCCGTCTTCGCGGTACACGCCACCCTCATTTTTGCTGTCACTATCGCGATAGGCGCGGTTCGCCTTGCCCTCGTCATAATTCTCGGCTTCGACCTTGCCCGGAATCGCTGCACGGACGCCCTTGTACGGAGCCGGAGGGGTAGTATCCTGCTCGATAGCATCCAGGTAGATTTCATCCTTGTAGTCGGTACCGATCTTGAACCAATCAAAGTCGGCATAGCCGCCCGCCGTCTTGGTCGCGTAATTGAACAGGCCAAAGCGGTAGCCCACGAACATGTGGAGCGAATAACTGAGGCTTACGTTGTCGCCAATCTTTTTCCATTCCGTACCATCGGTGCTGTAGTAGAACGAGGCCGTACCGCGGTCAATCGGCAAGTCAAAATCGACACGCAAATAAACCTTGGAATCGGAGAGCGGTTCACTCGCCTTTTGGCTTTCGCCATTTTCGCCACCGCTGTACATCACGACCTTGTAGCTATCACCGCTCTTGGCTAGCGCGACAAAGCCTTTGTCATCCTGCAAGGCGACGAGGCCCGCGATATCGCCGTCCTTCATGCCCGAGCCATCCACGAGCGTCCTGCCGGAGCACTTGGGGCCGAACGTACGCTGGGTGAGCGTATTCTTCGCGGTCACAATTCTAGAATCGGTGCGGCTCGTGGTAATGCGGAAATACCCGGGATTCGCCGTCAAGCTCCAGTTCTTGTCGTCGGGATTGTGGTTCCATTGCCATTCGAGCGGGAGCACGTCGGAATCGAAATCGTCACTTGTGACCATGCCGTAGCCCGGCAACGGGGATGCGGGCAATTCAAGCGTCGCCGGAGCCTTCTTGGAGCCTCCCTCGGGTTCTGGCCAGCCATCCTTCCAGACCATCGGAACAAGGTGCGACATACGGCCAACCGGGCCGGAATCGCGGAACAGGAGCGCGTACCACTTGCCATCCGGAGTGTCAAAAATGCCACCCTGGGCTACACCGTTATCCTGCAAGAAAATGCGACCGGAAAAACCGTCCAGGAGACTCTTGGAACGATACACCACCTCGGTGCGGCACGAACCGGCGGGCCATGAAATCGTAAACAAATAGTATTCCCCGTTAATCTTTTCCATGTGCGAGCCTTCTTGCTGCACGTAGTAGTTACTGGAACCCGTCACCCGGTTGATGCTCACGCCACCGAGCTTGCCGCTCTTGCCGCCCTGCTTGACGCCCGAGGCATCGTCATTGAGCTGCACGTAACTGATCTGGTCACCACTGCCATAGAACACCCATGCGGTGCCGTCGTCATCGAAGAACAAGGACGGGTCATGGTAGAAGGGCAACTGCACCTCGGTCCAGGGGCCATTTTCCACATCTGCCGTTTTGTAGAGGTGCGTCTTATTGCTGGTGTATGACGGTGTCAATACATAGAAAAAGCCGTCACGGTAGCGGATGCTCGAAGCCCAGGAACCCTTGCCGTAGGCGTCCTGGCCGTTGAGGTTCATATTGTTGTTGTTGATGAGGGTCTGGTAGGCATACCCCACCGTGCGCCATTGTGCAAGGTCGGTACTCTTGAAAACAGGCACACCGGGCGCGAAATGCATGGTCGTCGTGACCATGTAATAGGCATCGTCGACGCGGACAATGGAGGGGTCCGGACTATCGACATAGAGAATCGGGTTATTGACCGTGTCCGCATTTGCGGTGTCAAAAATGGCAAAAACAGCCAAAACGGCCACAACAAGCCTAGAAAGGCGCTTAAACGTTCCCATACTTACTCCTTGGCAACACCACCCTTCGCGGGAGGGCGCTGCGCAACAAAACCACGCCTATAAAATACCCTTGAAAACCGGACATATTATTTGTTCCAGAACCGTTTTTATGGATTTTTTATCAAGACAAATCTCGTCCGTAATTTATTGACACCCGTGCATTTTACCACGGCTCCGTAAAGTTTCGCATACAAAGAAAATGTGGACATTTTGCATTATCCCCCCCCTTTTTTCTCAATATTCACAACACTTATTACAAGGCCCTTTTAAAAAAAAACACGGATTCAAGGCGGCCACTTCTATATTGAATGAGGAGTATGCTCAACGGCCATTTCACATGACCGTTGGAAATATGTAACGAACCAAAAAGGAGTAAACATGATCGGTTCACACGTCAAGGCAATTGCAAGTGGGGTTGCATTGCTGAGCACAATGACCTTCGCATGGTCCATTTCTGGCACGGTGGTGACAGAAGCCGGCGTAGGCATTCCCCAAGTAAACATTTCCTGTTTCAATTTCCCCGGTTTAGCTGCACAAACCGATGCTACAGGTGGTTTTGCCATTATTCATAATGATGATGGCACATTTAACGCCATAAAGGCTATCTCGGGCAAGCAGGTGTCTGTCAATTATTCTGGCAACATCCTCAGCATGGAAGGGCTGAACGCACAAACCCTAACAGTTTCTCTTATCGATGTTCTTGGCAAGGTGACTTACAACAAAGAATATCGCAACATCCAAGGGAACCTCTCCATCGACATGAGCAAGTACATGAGGCAAAAAGCCTCGTTCCTGCGCGTGACGACCGATGGCAAGAGCAGCACCTATCAGTTGACCTCGAAGGGCGCCCTTCTCAGGGAAGGCGATCCGCTGGCCATGCTCATGTTCTCGAAGGCAGGCTTTGAAAACCTCAACTACCAGATGGTAGCCGAAGTCGAAGCCAATGTCAGGATTGTCTTGAAGGCTACAGGAGCTGCTGGCTCCAGCAGCAGCAATATCACCACGTCTAGTTCTAGCAACCACATTCCCTTCGATAATCCCTTTGGCAGAAGCAGTTCCAGCGTCGTTGCTGGCTCCAGCAGCTCCACCGTCACATCGAGCAGCAATCCGGGCCCCAGCCAGCAGAGCTCTTCTAGCGTAGCTCCCGCATCCAGCGATACGACAGTGACTGTTGACTGCTCCGGCAAGACAGCAAAGGTCGGAGATAAGCAAAACATGGACGTGACCGTCGATGGCAAGAAGCGTACTTTCATCATGCACATTCCGAATGCCTACAAGGGCGACAAGCCCGTACCGCTCGTTATTGACTACCACCCGATTGGCGGTAGTGGCCAGGGCGAATTTGGCAGCTCTCCGTACAAGGCCAAGACTGACCCCGAAGGCGTAATCACGCTTTACCCGGACGGCACTAGCAAACCGGGTGGAATGGGTAACGGCTGGAACGTCGG
>CAMJHM010000012.1 GCA_946405515.1 uncultured Fibrobacter sp.
GACGAAAAGAAGTTGCAGTGGATGAACGGCCAGCACATCCACATGTGCGATGACGCGTTCCTTAAGGGAATCATGAAGGAAGGCCTTGCCGCAAAGGGTATCGACCTCTCCAACGAACCGGAAGCTCGCCTCGATGAAATCGTGAAGCAATTGAAGCCGCGCGCCCACTTTGTGCAGGACTTGGCCGAGATGGCCGTGTACTTCTTTGTGGCTCCGACCACCTACGACGAAAAGGGTGCCAAGAAGCACTTTGGCGAAGGCTCCAAGGAAGTTGCCACGCTCGTGCGCGACATGCTCGCTTCCATTGAAGACTTCAAGACCCCGGTAATCGAGAAGGGTTTCTACGATCTCGCCGAACGCTGCGGCCACAAGGTCGGTGAACTCGTCGGTGCCCCGCGTCTCGCTGTCTCTGGCGTTACCGCTGGCCCCGGCCTCTGGGAAATGTTCGAAATTATCGGCAAGGAAGAAGTGCTCCGCCGCATCGACGTGGCCCTCCCGCTGATGAAATAGTTTCCCTAGATCCTAGCCTCTAGATTCTAGCCCCTAGTTCCCATGCGTTCCCAGTTTCCTCATAGGCTCTACACTTTGCCGCTCTTTTGCCGGCGCTGTCAGCGCGTGGTCGAGCACGGTGTTTTTGCCAGGGAAGCTTATTCGACGTATGGGGGCATGAATTCGGGGATTCCTCTGCTCTGTTGTTGCGAACGGTGCCAGTCTGTGTTCATTGCCTTTTCGCAGGAGTTTTCTTTCTGCAGCGACAAGACGAGGAATGGCGACTATGCCAAAATCTATGGGCGCAACAGGATTGCTCCGGGGAACTGGCTGTATTTCAAGGGGAAGGCGAAACCGGGTTTGGTGAAGAGCTATTTCCAGACTTCGGAAAAAGAAATCATCATGATTAGCTATGATGGCGGCCCGGACCAGAAAGTGGAATGCCCGAACGTCGTCATCAATCAGGAGGAATCTCCGGATGGTTACCGTTTGCTGCCGGCGCAGAGTGCGCAGACGCTTATCGGTGACCATATCTATCATGCTATCCGCAACGCTTTCGGTGTGGCTGTCGGTTTGGTCAACGACGGCGAAAAGGATTTGCTTGCCGTGTTATTGGAAGACGGGACGATTCTTTTCTTGGCCTTGCCCGTAACGTCGCAGAATTTGCCGAATCCCAAGCTTGCCGAAATTGTGCGTAGTAGGTTGCTCCAGTTGTTTCCCGAAGATGCTCGCCGGATTTCGGTGAATGTGGGGCAAGGGGTTGTCTACTTGGATGGCCTGGTTCGCAATTTGTCTGTAAAGCGGGCGCTCAAGGGCTGTGTCGAGGCGCTCCCGAAGGTGCGCGGTTGCGTTGACTTTATGAGAGTCGCGACAAATAGCATTGTCTCGGATACGGTCATGGAGAACGATGTTCTTTCGATTCTCGAAACGCCGGGCGTGCGCGTCTTTGATTACAGCGTGAAAGTGGAACAGGGCAAAGTCTCGGTTACGGCTTCTTGTTTCGAGGACTACGATTTGAAAGAACTGGAACGCCGCATTGCGGAGTATCCCGGCGTACAGGAACTCGTTTTTTCGTTGAACATCCTTCCGTTGGATGCAATGCCCAATAGGCTTCTATGCGAAGAAATCGAGAATTCTCTGGAATCGAGTACGCTTCTTTCGGGGGCGCGGATTAGAGTTTCGTTTGTCAGGAATAAATTTTTGCTGGAAGGCAGAGTGTCTTCCAATTTCCAAAAGCAGTTGGCGTTCCTTTCGGCCATGAAAACGGCCAAGTCGCCATCGGTAGAAAATAAACTGAGAATTATTTTAAAATAAAGGAGTCGTTATGGCTACGGGTTACGAAAAAATTAGCAATATAAAGAATATTCTTTGCAAGCCAATGACCGTTGAGAGTATGGCTATTTCTATGAATTGCAAGGCGCGTACGATTTATCGCCATATTCAGCAGCTGGAAAAAGAAAATTGCGGGTTGCACAAGTTCAAGCAGGAAGGGCAGACTTTTTACGTCATCCAGCCGGAACAGAAGACTGACTTCAATCAGGATCTCGTGAAAAAGCTGGAGAAGCTTCGCAAGTCGTTTGAAAGCGATTCCCCGACCGGGATGAAAAACCTGAAAATCATCGACAACCTGATTAATTCTTTGAGCGTAACCGACCCGGATTCTTTCAAGGTGGATCCCATTTCGGTAGACCCCGATTTTGAACTGGATTACGGCCCCTTCTGCGATCGCAACCTCAAGGATACCATCGTTTCCAAAATCCTCAAGGCGATTCATGACGGCGTGAAAGTCAACATCACCTACCGCAGTGCTACGCATGAGGAAGAACAGACAACAGTTACGGTGAGTCCGGTCAAGCTCGTGCTACGCATAGATACTCTTTACCTGATTGCTGCCGACGATGAATTCGAAGAAACCCAGATTTTCAAGAATTATGTTGTTGAAAATATTGTCAACATGACGATGACGAATATTCCTGTCGTAAAGCTGTCGTTTGATTCCAAGATTCATTATAAGTACACATTCGGCAAGTGGACCGATGCAAAACTCCAGCCGCAGGACATTTCGCTTTTGGTCAAGTCCAAGTGGTTGCAGAGCCAGTTCAAAAAATCCAACTTTGTCCCGGCGGCAGTCATTAAAGAAACCAAGTCTCGCTTTGTCGTGGATTTGAAGTTGCGTATCACTCCGGATTTCAAGTCTTGGCTTCTGGGCGTGCTCCCGGATGTGGAAATCCTGAAGCCGGCGAGCCTCAAGGCCGATATGAAAAACCTCGTTAAGGAAGCGATGAAATCTCTCCAGGGTTAAGATGGAACACAAGCTTTCTGACTACAATTTTGAATTCCCGCCAGAGCTGATTGCGAGCCGCACGGCAGGGAAGGGCAAGACCCACATTCTATATTGCCCCAAGAACGGTGGCGAGAGGCGTATCCTCAAGGCACCGGAGATTGTTAACTTGTTCAATCCCGGCGATTGCTTGGTGGTGAACAATACCAAGGTGATTCCCGCGAGGTTGTATGGCCACACGTTGCATGGCGGCGAGGTCGAAACGCTTTTGGTGCAGTCGCTGATTCCCGCCGAAGACGGCTCCGCCCGCTACGAGGCGCAGGTGCGTCCGGGCAAGGCTTTCAAGGTCGGTCGTGAACTCGAAATCGCGGGTGTGAAGACGGTCGTCGAAGACGTCCGTGAAGATGGGGCCCGCGTGCTGCGCTTTGCGGTGACTCCGGTGGAACTCGAGTCGGTGATGAACCGTGAAGGACACGTCCCGCTGCCGCCGTACATCAACCGCCCCGACGACGAAGACGACAAGAAGGCTTACCAGACGATTTTCGCGAAATATTCCGGCGCGGTGGCCGCCCCGACGGCGAGTTTGCATTTTAGCGAGCAGATGCTCGAAGACCTCAAGGCAAGGGGCGTGTACGTTGCTGAAGTGACTCTGCACGTGGGCCCCGGCACCTTCCAGAACATCTCGGTCGAAGACTTTACCCAGCACAAGATGCACGGCGAACATTACGAACTCACGAAGGAAAACGCCGACATCATCAACAAGGCCAAACGCGAAGGTGGCCGTATCGTGACGGTCGGGACGACGAGTACCCGCGTTGTCGAAACAATTGCCGATGCGAACGGAATCGTGAAAGCGCAGACGGGCGTGACGCACGCGTTCTTCTATCCCGGCTATCGCTACAAGATTGTGGACGGGCTCCTCACCAATTTCCATTGGCCCAAGAGTTCGCTTATCTTGCTGGTCTCTGCGTTTTACGGGCGCGAAAATACGCTGGCTGCGTACAAAATGGCCGTCGAAAACAAGCTGAAACTGTTCAGCTACGGCGACGGAATGTTGATATTGTAACCCATTTCACAGGAAATCATTCGTAGTAGCCTTCTCCTTCTCTCATCGGAATGGTTGCCACGCAAAAGCCGTCGGAGCATCCCTCCCACAGCCATGATCCTGCTAAGTCAAAGAGGTCAAAAAATACGTCATCCATGTGATTGAGCCACTGTGCAGAATCTTGTTCTAGCATTATATTATAACGATTTCCACTATGAAAAATAATACTTGGCTGTATGGTCTTCACTGATTCATTAGAGAAAATTTGTGCTTGGAACGCCAATAAATCCAATGATTTCCCATAATGCTTTTCACTCACAAAACATTCATAATTAACCCATTTAAGAAAATTTTCCGATTGGACGCATTGCTTCTCTTTTTCTGTGTCGCGATGCGTGAATATATAATTGCTGTCTTCGGTTGATGTTTTGCATATCGCGTATTCACTCGTATATCCTTTTGCTTCTAGACAATTTTTACAGTCGCCTTCAAAAAGAATAGGCTTTTCGAAACACACCTGTTCATTATTCAAATAAAAATGAACACTATCGACATCAGATGTGGATATAAAGTTTATCCGAATAGCGGGAAAATATACTGAATGATCCTCATAAGGGGCGCATCCTAAAAGAACAATGAACAAAGAAAAATAAATAAAGCGGGAAAACATAGATTGCCGTCCTAGAAAACAACAGAATACCGTGAAGGTCCGTGATTGTCAATAGAACCATAGAAATTTTTTCCGGCCTGTCCAACAACGACTTCTGTATTCGGTGCTACAATTGTTCCTGCAAAGTCGGTTTGCGCAAAAACTTTGTTGGTTCCATAATAGTAGACCATAATATGACCTATCATCTTCTTCAGTTCTTTTCGTAGCAGAATTCTTTTTCGGTTGTGGTCAATGTGGTGATGCAATAACCGTCAAAACATTTTTTGTTTTTTTGCGATTCTGAAAAGTCATAATCAGAAAGGCTGCTTCTTGTAGCTCTTGTATAACTATTCCATTTAGCGGTATCTTGTTCTGCCATTACAATATAGTGATTTCCGCCATGAAGAGAGATTCCTATTTGTATGTCTGTTTCATCTTTTTTTGAAAAAGTATGCAATGACAATGCCAGCGAGTCCAAAGGTTTCCCATAATTTTTTTCATTAGCAGAACATTCGTATTCAGTCCATTCTGGATAGTATCCTAAATGTGTACAGTCGGTAGTATTTTCTGCATCATTTAACAAGGCGACATATTTGTCATTAGAATCTTTGCATATGTTGTGCTCTAGCATGAAGCCTTTTGCGTCGGGACAATTTTTGCATATGCCATTGATCAAAACGGCTTTTTCAAAACACACTCGTTCATTATTTAAATATAATTGAATGCTATCAATATGAGGTGCAGCCATTAAGGTGATTCTAAGATTAGGAAAACATTCCGACTTTTCCTCTTCATAGCATCCAAGAACAATGCAGACAAAAATAAGAACGAATATTCTACATAGATTCCGCATAGCTATATTCCCCCAAAATTGATAGAATAGTTTGAATTAAAGAATCTATTTGTCTTTGCTACAACAGAATTCGCGGGTGTCGGTATGAACGGGACTGGTGCTACAATCGTTCCTGCAAAGTCGGTTTGCACATAAATCCCGTTCGCATTCGGGTTTAGTTCCCGCCCTGGTCGCTTTCGGTTTCCAGTGTGGGGATGTTCTTTTCTTCGTTGCAGAGGTTCTCTTCGCGGATCTTGAACGTGAAGTCCACGAGGTTGTTCTCGAACATCTTCTGGTACGGCTTCTTCATTTGCACGCCTTCGAGGGCGCAGGTGCAGTAGTTCACGCGCTGCACAAGCTTGGAGCCGTTGCCGGGAGTTCCCTTGGCAAAGACGCATTCGTGCATGATGGCGTATTCGAGGGCACGGTCGTAGCGGAACTTGCACTTGTTCTTCGCGTCGGGGAGGGCCGCCACCTTCTCGATGATGCCTTCGTTAGGGACGCTGTTCATGAAACTGCAAGTCATGAACCCGAGAATGTAAATGAACAGGGCTACCGCACCAATGATGATGAAACGCTTTGAACGGGGCAACTTGCTGAACTTGTTGCCGAGAGCCGCAAACGTTTGCGTAGCGTGGAGTTTGACATTGTCTGAATCGTTCTGTGCCATATTTCCAATATAATTATTATTCTTCTACAAGTGTCCAGACGTCCGGAAAAGTACGGTATTCGTCCGCAAAATCGAGCCCGTAACCCACGACGAACGCGTTCGGGATTTCAAAACCCACGTAATCGGCCCTGATTGGCTCTTCGCGGCGTTCGGGCTTGTCGAGGAATACGCAGGTCCTGATTTCCTTGGCGCCCCTTGCGGAGAGTTCCTGAACGAGGGCTTTCATGGTGCGTCCTGTGTCCAAAATGTCGTCCACCAGCAGGATGCGTGCGCCTTTTACCTGTATGGAATCAAGTCCGCTCACCTTGACCTTTTGCGAAGATTCTGTGGAGTCCCCATAGCTTGAGGCTTTGATGAACTTAATCTGTGCCTTCTTCTTTGGCATCGCCCGGCAGAGGTCGGCTACGAAGATGAACGAGCCTGTCATGGCCCCGACGATGATGTCGAAGTCGTATTCCCCGCCAATCTGCTTGCCCAGTTCGCCGATACGTTTGGCAATTTTTTGGGCGTCGATGAGCGGGGCAGATGACAGGTTAAGCATGGGGAACCTCGAAGTTTAACCAGTCGAACATCGGCTTGAGCGCGGCCAGCTTGCCGTTGGGGTCTTCCATGAACTTCTTGTAGATGGGGAAGACCTTGTTTTCGAGCGTGGTCTTGTCGATATAGAGTTCCAGCCAGTCCGCGACGGTGATGAGTCCGGTGATGTGCCTGACGGATGCCTCGTCCTGGTTCCTCTCGACATTCTCGATGAGGCCCATGAGCTTCCTGTGGAACATGCGGCCCGTGCCGCCGAACGAGAACGTGGTGTCCAGTGCCTTCGCTTCGTCGATAAGTTCGTGAATCCTTGCGAAGTCTTCGTCTCTGGGCGTGTCCAGGTAGGTGAGCGCGAGGTGGTGGATCTTCGCGTTGATTTCAAGCGAGAGAATCTTGCGCATGGTATCGGGCAGCGTATGGTCCGGGTCGGCCAGGCAGTCGATAGGAATGCCGTGGTCCAAAGCGAACTTGGAGAAGGTCTTGGTGACTTCTGTCAGGTGGCGCTGCGTCGAAAGCTGGTTGATGCGCTTGAGCGAATCGCTCATCAGGTCGCGCATGCGGACGACGTACGCTTCGGGGAATGCCGCCTTGAGCTCTTCGGTAGTCATGTTCGGGTTATCGACAAACGAGAGCTCGCATTCCCTGGGGTCGCCGTTGCAGACAACTAGGTTGACTCTCCCGAGTGCGTCATTGAGCACGAGAATGGTCGATGCGTGATGCTCGTCGATAGTCGAGTCGTTGTAGGTGGTATAAACTATGGTCTGGCGGCGTCGCGACGAGATTTTCGAGGCCGTGAGGCGATAGTCCTTGTTCAGGTAGTCGTCTTCGAGTCCGAGGTGGTAAATGGCGGCGCGTTCGGCCATCTGCTTGACGAAGGCGGGGACGTCTTCTTCGGCAGACTTTGTGAACACTTCGGCTCCGCTCCACTTGTGCTCATTGCTCGTGGCCTTTGCGAGAATTTCGAGAACTTCGGCCTTGATGTCGCGGCCTTCGGGGAGGAACGGCTTGAGCAGTTCCATGGCGCGCAGCGCATAGCGCATGTTCTGTACGGGCTCCAGGCCTTCGATGTCATTGAAGAACCAGCCGCAGCTCGTGAAACTGAACATGCAGAATTTCTGGATTTCGAGCAAGCGAACGGCCTTGGCGCACTCGTCCGGGTCGTGCGGGTGCAGAAGCGTGGCGTTGAGGAAACTCTTCAGGCGGTAGCTGTCACCGGGGGCGATGAGAACGTCAACGTACTTGTTGCGGACATCCCACGGGTCCATTGCCGTAAGGTGCTGGAGTTCGTTTATAAAGATTTCGTCGGCGAGGGCCTTCAGATGGTTGAAGGCGTCGCGCAGGGGGCCGCGCCATTTCTGGTTCCAGTCCGGCCCGCCGCCCGTGGAGCATCCGCAGTCGCGGTACCAGCGTCCGACACCGTGGGCGCAGCTCCAGGCACAGCCTTCGCTGTGGAAGTTCTTCAAGAGGACTTCGTGCTGCGGCGGGAATTTCTCGAGATACCAGCCGTAGTTCACCGGCACCATGTTGTGCTGGGGAGCGTAGCGGTTGTAGAGCCAGGCCGCGCACATGTCGCCGAACGGTTCGTGGTGACCGTAGCTTTCGCCGTCGGTACCGATGCTCACCAGTTGCGGGTCTTCGCGGTTAGCGTCCCAGGCGTCGCGGATGCGTCCGCCGAAGGTGTCTGCGTTGCGGAGCAGGTGTTCGAACCCCACGGCCGAAGAAAGCCAGGGATTGTAGAAAAAGACGTCCAAGTAACCGTCACAGACAAGGTTGCCTTCCTTGTCTCGCGGGTAGATGCGGTAGGGGCGCGTGGTATCGATGTCGGTATTGGCGCATCCCTTCCATTCGCTGTCGCCGAGCTTGCGGAAACTGTCGGCCTGCGTCGGCGAGAGGATGGTGAACTTGATGCCGGCCTTGATGAGTTCCACGACGGTGTCCAGGTTGATGGCTGTTTCGGCAAGCCACATGGCCTCGGGCATGCGACCGAAATGGAATTTGAAATCTTCGATGCCCCAGTGGATTTGCGTGCGCTTGTCCTGCTCGCTTGCAAGCGGCATGATGACATGGTTGTACACCTGGGCGATGGCGTTGCCGTGGCCGTTCAGGCGTTCGCGGCTGCGCTTGTCCGCTTCCTGGATTCGTTTGTATGTTTCCGGGGTGTTCGTGCGGATCCAACTCATCAAGGTCGGACCCATATTGAAACTCATGAAGTCGTAGTTGTTGACAATATCGACAATGTGCCCGTGCTCGCTCAAAATGCGGCTTGCGGAGTTCGGGCTGTAACATTCACTTGCAATGCGGTCGTTCCAGTCGTGGAAGGGCCTTGCGCTAGGTTGATTCTCAATGACGCCCGTCCAGGGGTTCTCCCGGGGCGGCTGATAAAAATGTCCGTGGATCGTAAAGTAAAGGGGGTGCTTATCGCTCATAGCCTGCAATATAGGTAAAAAAAAGGCGGCCTTGTTGGCCGCCAGGATTTCGTCGACTCTACTTCAACCGAATCGGTTGCGTGACTGCGATTCCTGTGCCTTTGACGCGTAGGAGGTAGTGTCCGCTCCTGACTGCGGTGAGGCTGAATGTGTGGTTGCCGGCTGCTGTTGCTCCCCTGTGCAGGGTGGCGACGTGCTGGCCGTTCATGCCGAAAATATCCACGTTCAGTATCCCTGCCGTACTTGTGACCAGGGAGATGCTGTTGGCGTTGACTTTTACGGATGAGTAAATGTTGTTTGTAGTGTGGAAATATCGTGTTGTTCCGCTTTCGTAATTGTCGTCGTAGACAATTTTGATTTCGGGAATCATTTCTTCGGTATTTTCGAAACCGCGGCTAAATGCGTCGTACTTGTCGGCATTGAAATTCCAAAGTGTGTCCGTTCCGGCGACAAAGTTATCGTAAAGAATGGTGCCAGTGTAACCCGCTGCGTAGTTTGCGATGACTGTGCTCAAAGTCTTGTTGCGGTCGGCGTGGCTCGAAATATCAAAAGTGCAGGTCTTCTTTTCTCCGGCGGGCACTTCGCAGGGGCCTTCGACTTCGGTCCATGTCCATGCATCCGTAAGTTTGAAAATCAAGTTCAACTGGGCTGCTTTGGTCCCGTTATTCTTTGCTTCAAAAGAAAGCGTGTTGGCTTTGCTCAAGTCGAATGTTTTCTGGTATTCGATTTGAGCGTTGTCGCCTCCGTAGGTTACGGCCATCTTGCCGTCGCCGGTGGTGTTGTCAATCGTTGCATCTTTAATTTTGATGCTCGCTTCTTCTGTGGCGGCGAGAGCCGTCATCGCTTTAAGAGCCGGGTCGATTGTGTAAGTGTAACCGCCGAAATTCGCTTCGGTCTTGTCGCCAATGTACTGCCATGCGAGAGCGCCTGCGTAGCCACCGTCAAAAGCCTTGCGGTAACATTCTTCTGTCGTAATCTGCGTCTTGGCGGCAAAAGTGGATTTGTAGGTTTCGCCAGCCCAGCCGCTTGCCGGGAACTCGCCGATAATCATCGGCTTGTTGTCGTAGCCATACTTGGTCGCCATCTGCGCAGCCGTATTTACGAACGGCGAGACGGCATCATCCTGGTAGTACGGATAATAGTGTGTCTGGAAAAAGTCAAGGGTGCCGTTTGCTTCTCCACCGGCTGCAACGAGGGCTGCATCGTTCCACCAGGCCTGATATTTGATGTTTACGCTGCCTGTCGAAACGAGAAGTTCCGGGTTTGCTGTGTGGATAGCTGCCGCAACTTTGTTTGTGAATTTCTGGAGCGTAGCCTTGTCGAGTTTCTTGGTTGTCCAGCCTTCGCTAGTCATGCCTTCGGGCTCGTTGAAAACTTCCCATGTCATGAGCGCATTGTGGTTGCCAATCGCCGTTACCACCGGGATGAGCGCATTGTCGATGAAAGCCTTGGTGCCTGCATCTTCGAACAGTTGCGTGTTCGCTGTGATATCGAGTTTATCGTTGTAAAGCCCCCATTGGTTCGGTTCCATCAGGTTGTGGCTGAAAAGGCACATCGAAACCATCACGCCGTATTCTTCGGCGATATCGAGGGCTTTTTTCATGTTGTTGATGGTGTTTGCCTTGAGGCCCGAAACCAGATGAGTCGTCTGGTCAATTTCCGGGCTTTGGCTCATGTTGTTGAAAAGCCACCAACGGATAGCGTTGCCGCCTGCAGCGCGAGTGCCTTCGACGGCTTTGCGCCAGGCGTTTTCGTTCAGAGGGGAATCGCCCACGTCGGAGTTGTAGTCACTCCAGGCGAGATTCGCGCCAGAAAAGAAGATTTTTTTCCCGTTGTACTGTAGTTCCGTCCCGTTTACGGTCAATCCTGGTGCGGCAATTGCTGTACTGCAAAACGCAAGCGCACACAGCATTTTGAGCTTGATGTTTTTCATCCTGTTCTCCATAATTATAAATTACCCCGCCTCAAAATAAATAAAAACCCGTAAAAACGGATTTTGCTTAGCTTGTGGCTGTGGACATTTATCTTTGAAAATGTCCACAGCTTTTTGGGAAAAAGGGCTGTTTTTACTTCTTTTTGAATGTTGCGCCGAAACGGAACGTAAGCCGTTCGCCGGGGACTACGACAATTAAACCGCGGTGATGGTTTAATGCGTCGGGCTCGGTGGTCATGGGCTCGATGGCGATGCTGTCGCGTGTGGGCGGGGTGTAAATCTGGATGGCGTTGTACTGCCCGTCGCCTGCATTCTGCCAAATGTCGAGAGTGCCTATAGAACCTTCGAGAACGGCTCGCGCACACTGCGGAATGGGTGCTTCCAGGCAGAAACAGTCGTTGATGAAGTCTGCCCCGATTTTGCGACCGCTGGTAAAGCGCGTGTCGTCGAGGAGGTTCCCGGTCGGAATGTCGGCCTGGTCGAGCTCGCTCCGTTTTGTCGGGGGGAGCGTCATGACGAGGTTGTCAATCTTTTCGCCGAGCATAAAGTACGGGTGCCAACCTTCGGAATAGGGCATGTCCGTTTTCCCGAGGTTTTCAACCGTCGATTCTACGGTAAAGGTTTCGCCCGTGAAAATTATTTTGTTCGTGGCACGGAACGGGAAGGGAAATCCGGCAAAGGCTCCTGCCCAGTCGCAAGTGAATTCGGCGATACATTTTTCGCTGTCGGCCTCGAAACTCTTGAAAGCCCACTCTGCATTCTGCAAGAATCCGTGGAGTGCGTGCGGAGCCCAACTTACGTTGTTTACAAGCTGGTAGTCTTTCCCTTGCCAGTTGAACTTTGCGTAGGCTACGCGGCCCGGGAACGGGGCGAGGCGGCAACCGGCGTTTGTGTCCGGGCCCATTTTGTAGATATCGTCGCCCGGCCGGTAACCGAACAGGAGGTCGACGAGGTGATTGTTGCCGTCGCGGGAAGTGCTTGCGGCAGGGATGCGCCAGGCGTTGAGGCCTGCTCCATAACCCGAAAGGATTTCAAATTCAGCGCCGTCGTCGCGCTGGAGGACAAAACACTGCACCGTGCCAATCGGCCGGGAAATAATCAAAAAACTGCTCATGATACTCAAGATAGAAAAAAAGTGGAGAAGGTGCTTTTTTGTGATATAGGATTTGGAGGGAAAGATGTTGTGAAGTGCGTGAAAAAGTCAAGTAGTTTGCTGCCATGTTTTATTTTTTTTGGGGGGGCATTATGATTTTTTTTAATCTTTTTATGTTATATTCAATAAGAGGTTTACGATGAAAATAAAATCCGCAATTGTTTTTGTTGCCACATTGTTTAGCGTTATGGCAACTTATTCCTGTTCTGGTGATGCTAGCACAAACCGTTCGCCAGAAATTGCTAACAACGAGGTTCTTCTTCAGTTAGATTCGTTGTCGCCTTGTGCAACCAACGATCAACTGGACAGCATAGAAAATGTGGATACTCTTTTTATCGTTAGCAAAGATGGCAAGACTTCATTTGTATTCCCTGCACAAATAAGTTGGAGCCGAGATTCCATAGAGTCTATTGGGGTAGAAGGCAGGGGCGACACCCTAGTAGCGAAACTTCTCATCAGGGAAAATACGCCAGACATGCCGTTAGATTGTCCAGTTTGGGTATATTCCACTGTGAAGGGTTCTATCGACGCGCATTACGCGATTACACCCGTAGGCCCCGTACATACACTAATAAAGAAGTGACAAAAGAAAAACCGACAAGCCCGGGATTCCTATTTACTATTTTTGCGGCATGGATTCCCGGACTATCGTAGCCCCGATGACCCCTGCCGGCGTGAGTGCCGTGGCCGCCGTCCGCGTGAGCGGGCCGGAGGTTCGCGACGTGGTGCGCGCTTTGTTCGGGGATGCGGCACTTGCGACAATCAAGCCGCGCGAAGTCCGTCTCGGGACGGCCCGCTACCCGCGCCCGGCTGACGCCGGGGAAGGCGAATGCCTTACGGCGGCCCCCGCCATCGACAGCCTCGTCTACGTCTTTTTCGAAGGCCCGAATTCCTATACGGGCGAAGACGTGCTGGAACTTTACCCGCATGGCAACCCGCTCATTGTGCGCGAACTGATTCGCGCTATCCGTGAAGTCGGCGGTGTGCGGCTCGCCGAGCCGGGCGAGTTCACTCGCCGCGCGTTCCTCAACGGGAAAATGGACCTTGCCCAGGCGGAATCCGTCGCCGACGTGATTCACAGCGCGAACCTCTCTGAACTGCGGAACGCCCACCGCCTGCTGGGCGGTGCCCTGTCGAAACGCGTCGTGTCTCTTGCCGAACAAGTCAAGGATATTTCGGCACGTCTTGAACTCGATGTGGATTTTGCCGAAGAAGAAGCGGACCCGGATTATGCTGCCTGGGGCGATAAGATTGCGGCGATTCGCTCAAACGTCGTCGCCATGCTCAAAAGTTTCAAGGGTGCTGCTGTGCGTCGTTTGCCGCTGGTGGTTTTGTATGGCGCCCCGAACGCGGGCAAGTCGAGCCTTGCCAACGCGCTCCTCGGCGAAGACCGTATTCTGGTGAGCGACATTCCCGGAACGACACGTGATTTTGTGGAAGTGCGCCTGTTCCTCGACGGCGGTGAAATTCGCCTGGTCGACACGGCGGGCATTGCGGCGCAGGCGACCGACAAGCTGGATGCGCTCAGCATGGAAAAGAGCCGGGAGATTCTGGAAGAAGCGGACTTGAAAATTCTCGTGGATGCAGGGGAAGATGAGGTTCGAGGTACGAGGCCCGAGGCTCGGGAAAATGTGCGTCCCGATTTCATCGTACACTCCAAGAGCGACTTGCGCGACGCCAGCACTGCCGAAGGGGCCTGCCAAAATTCCCTTCGCGTCTCTTCCAAGACAGGCGAGGGCCTTGACGAACTCAAGCGCATGATGAACGAGACATTGTTCAAGAACGACGAGGCCACGGAAGATTTCTGGATTACGAGCGAACGCGAAAAGGCATGCCTTGAGGATGCCCTCGCCGGCATCGACCGCGCCCTCGATCTTATCCGCACGAATCCGGCGGTCGAACTGCTCGCCTTCGAGATGCAGCTTGTGCGCCGTGCGCTCCAGAGCATAGTGGGCGAGATTTCGTCCGAAGACATTTTACAATCTATTTTCGCGGGGTTCTGCATTGGCAAGTAGCGTTCTCAGCATCATCGGCGTCTTGATGGGCATATTCGCCTTCGGAACCTACATGATTCCGCTCAAGAAATATCCGCACTATTCGTCTTGGGCGTTCATCGCCGTCATGTCGTTGGGTGCGTTGCTTTGCTCGTCGGTTATCGCGACCGTTACGGGACAGTTCAACTTGCAGCCGGTCGGCGTTGCCTGCGGCTTGCTCTGGGTTGTTGGCGGTGCGCTGTGTTTCTGGGCTGTGCAGGCGGAAGCGGATTTGGCGGGTGCCGGTCTGCGCTCCATGAGCGTGAGCATATTGCTTTCGTTCATTACGGGTGTCACCCTTTTTGCCGAACACACTCTGCTCTATTTCTCGATTCCTGCCATCGTGTGCATGCTTGTGGGTATCTGGATTCCGGCTGGCAAGATGCAGCACATTTGGAAAAACTGGCGTTCGCTCCTTTCGGGGGCCGTATTCGGTTCGTACCTGATTCCGTACAAACTCAGCAACCTCGGAGACATGGAATTCCTTTTCCCGTTCTCGGTGGGTGTTTGCATCGGAAGCATTGTCCTGTTCTTGTTGATTACCTTGAAGCGTGGCAAACGCTTTGACATGCCCTTGGTCCCGTCGCTGTTTGCCTTTTTTGCCGGCTCGCTCTGGATGCTCGGAACGCTTGCCATTTTCTGGGCCATTGCTGACGATGGCCTGTTCGGTTATGCAGTGGGCTATCCGCTTTTACAACTTAACCTTGTCGTGAACCAGCTTTGGGGTGTGTTTGCCTTCGGTGAATATGCGACGCGCCGCGAACGTATAAAACTGGCCACGTCCACGGTGGTTATCTTAGCGGGAGCTGTGCTGCTCACGCTCTCTAAAATGTAGAGATTGTTCGAAAAATTCTAGATGCTCTCGATTTCGGCTTCGAGGGCTTCTGCGGATTTTGTGTCTTCGTTGTAGATGGCGCTTATCTTCTTGCAACTCAGTTCGAGCAGCTTGCGCGCGACCTGGTCGTCGCTTTGCTTGCGTAACTTCTGGATGGCCTTGTCCACGCGGGAGATGTCCTCCTGTTGCGGGTAGTCCTTCATGAAGTTGTAGAACAGCGCGATCTGGCTACGGTAATCGTTGTCGGTCTCGCAGGCAAGCAAGAACGGAATGACGCGGACGTTCAGCAGGTTGTTCAGGTCGCCGACGAAGGTGTTCAGCGAGACCCCTTCCGGGAAGAGTTCCGCTGTTTCCTTCTGGATGTCGTCGTTGTCCATGATGTCGCCCGCTTCGAACTGCGATAGCATGTCGTTCAGCAGGGCCATCTCCTCGACCTTGGTCTGCTCGCGGTAACGTGCCTGGTAATAGATGGGCAGCGTCGTGAGGCAGAAGTGCGCCTGGTTTGCTCCGATGAACTCGCCGACGTAGTAGATGTCGGCATCTTCATTCAGGATGTCCTCTTCGTTCGAGAAGTTCCCGATGCGGGCCGGGATGGGAATGACTTCCATGTTCGAAAGCTCGTGGAGTCGGTCGCGCAAGGCGTCGACATCGAGGTTTTCCGGCAAGTCTTCGCCGTTCTCCTGCATCGATTCGAGCAGGTTGTTCAGCTTGTCGTCCATGACCTTCTTGCGTTGGCTGGGCGTCGGGACGGTCGGGTTGAATGCGCGGAAGTCGCCTTCGAGAGTCAGAAGCCCGTTCCGGATCATGTCGTCAAAAGGAGAATCGCCATCGCTGTCAGGCGTGGGCAAAATCCTTGCGTAAGCAATCATCCTACCGCAAAGCTTTTCATCGTTTCCTTTTTTCTGTACAATGCCGAGCATGGGAGATAATATAGTAAATAGAGGCTAGAGATTAGAGGCTAGAATCTAGGGGTTAGGGAAAAATATCACGGCTTCACCGTCTGTTATTAACGTACGAAGTGCGTGATTCTTATACACTAGCCCCGAGTCTAAAAAAAATTGTCATTCGCAGGCGCATGACTCGTCGGCTCAGCCATGCCGAAACGCAAGCGTTTTGGCGTGGCATTCGCCTTGGTTGTCATTGCGAAGGGCGAATAGCCCTGAAGCAATCTCCGCCAGTCACCTCACCGCTCACTGCTCACCGCTCACTGCTCATAGCCCGAGCCTCGAGCCTCGAACCTCTCGCCTCGTGCCTTTTTCTATCTTTCCCCTCATGGACGCTTCTACGTGGCAAAAGATTCTCGATCTGTGCAATAAGCTCTCGAACGTGACTTACGAGAACCTCACGAAGATTATCCGCTTGGAACAGACGGGGAGCGCCACGGGGGCTCGCAATCTGGATGACAGCGACCAGAACGATGTCGATACGTGGATGGGCGGCGGCACGTGTTTCAGCATGACGTGGCACCTGTACCAGAGTTTGGTTGACATGGGGCTGAAACCTCGGCTCGTCATGGGCCACAAGCGCAAGGAACGCAACATCCACTGCGCCCTGATCCTCCCAAACGTCACCCTCGACACCACCCCTCTCTCGTCTCTCGTCTCTCGTCTCTCGTCTTTCACTTCCCCTCTCTCGTCTCTCGTCTCTCGTCTCTCGTCTTTCACTTCCTCTCTTTCGTCTCTCGTCTCTCGTCTCTCGTCTGACTACCTCTTCGATCCCGGCTACCTCATTTTCGACCCGCTGCCGATTCCAGCCGCTCCGCCTTTCGGGACGGGTGATGCCGTGTTCCCGCTGGTGCCGAACAGCGTGCGCTTGGTGCGCCCTGCCCAAGACCGCATGGAACTTTGGACGGGCGGTGCTCTCGGCGACCGTGGCTTGGCCGGAGCCCAGATGAAGCTCCGCTTTGAGTACCCGCTGGATGGAGTCAGCGTCGAGGAGTTCAAACAACATTGGGTGGAAAGCTTTTACCGCGAGATGATGACGTATCCGGTGTTGAATCGCCTAGACCGCGAACGCGGAATCCAGTATTACTACCAAAAGGGCAACCTCGTGACCCGCGATGCGAATGGCAGCCGCATGGAACGCCTGGACGAGGGGGGCCGAGTGGAAAAACTCAGCGAAATCTTCAAATTGTCGCCCGATTTGATTGAAAAGGCGCTAGGAATTTTGTCAAAATAGAGTTTTTTTCAATTTTGACTCGTAAAAGTGTATCTTGAGGCTCTTTTTAGCCTGTTTTTTGCCGTTAGGGGCGTATAAAAATTGCATTTTGGTCTAATTTATATGCCCAGCTTGTTGAAAGCCCCCTTTTTGGGGCGGTTGACCGGAAAATTTTCGCGTTTCTTTTTTTTTATAAACTACTCCGGCAGCCAAAGGTTATATTTTTTCTACGGATTACTTAACAGGAGACTCTCCCCATGAAAAAAATGCTTCTATCGCTCCTCGCCGTCTTGTCCCTCGCTCTGATGGCATGTGGCCCCTCCAAAGTCGATATGCAGGTGATGTCTGCCGAATGCGATATCATCATCGAGGTTCGCCAGGTGCTGAACGATTCCATTAGCCTTTTTGTGGGGAACACGCTCTACCTGAACAGCAAGCAGGCCGTTGCCGCCGACCTGTTCCCGATGCTGGTGAGCGTCCGTGATCCTATGGAAATCGAAAAACTCACTGCGACCGATGTCGTGGGTGGTGGCGAAGAATTTATCGCGTACCTCCGCAAGGTGGCTCCGGACATGATTCGTTTTGGCCTGGTCATTGGCGAGACGGCTTACAACGAAATCGGTTTCGACGAGAATGCGATTGTCGAAAAAATCAAGAATGTCTTGCAGTCGGTCGAGGGCGGCTCCTTGATTCTCTTCCACGAGAAGGGCGGCGAGCTCGTCTCTGCGAAAAAACTTTATTAATTGGAAACCGTTTCCGTTTCGTCATCCCGCATGTCTGTATGCGGGATTTTTTTGAGTTGCATGCGCAGCATGGTGACGGCGATAATGCACGCGCCCACGTCGGCAATGGGTTGCGCCATGAATACTCCCCGGAGTTCGAAGAATCGGGGCATGATGATGACGAACGGAATCAGGAGAATCATCTGGCGGCAAGCGTTGAAGAACATGGACTGCCACGGCTTGCCGATACCTTGGAAAAAGTTGCCCGAAACCATACCGATGGGGACAAACGGGAGCATGATGAGGAATGTTCGCATTCCCCAGGTGGCGAGTTCCTGCATGTTCACGTCGTTCGGGGCGAACGGTGCGACAAAGGTGCGCGTGAACGTCATGACGATTATCCAGGAGAGGAAAATAAAACCGGTCGCGTAAATCATGGTGAACTTGAGCGCCCCGCGGACACGGGTGAATTTCTTGGCACCGTAGTTATAACCGATGATGGGCTGGCTTCCGTTCACGAATCCGAGGAGCGGGAGGAGGATGATGGAGACGATGCTGTTGATGATGCCGAACGCGGCAATCGCCTGGTCTCCGCCGGCCATGCCGTTTACATTCTGGAGGCTCTTGTTCCCGTAATGGGTGAGGCTCCAGGCGAGAATGGCGTTCAAGAGACTGTTCGTTATCTGCATGACGCTGGGCGGGAGGCCCAAGATAAAAATCTTGCGCACGTAGGCGGCCCGGAGCTTCATGAGACGGCGGTTAATTTTGATGGGTGTCGTCTTTTTGACAAAGAACTGCATCACCGCGATTCCGCCGATGAGCTGGCTCGTGACGGTGGCCCAGGCGGCGCCTTCGATACCCCAGCCGAACTTCATGATGAACAGCCAGTCCAGAATCACGTTGCTGCCGGCGCCAATCATGACGCGGGTCATGGCTGTCTTGGGGTGGCCCATGCTGCGGATGAAGTGGTTCATCCCCGGGACAATCGTCTGGAAAATCGCTCCCATCAAAATGATGCGCATGTAGCTCTTGGCTACGGGCAAAAGCTGGTCGCTTGCTCCGAAGAGCTTGAGGAGCGGGGTCATGAATGTTTGGCCCAGCGTGAATGCGGCCACGGCCATGATGACCAGCAGCAGGAACGAGTTGTTGAGGATGATGGCTGCCTGCTGGTATTTCTTTTCACCGAGGCGGATGGCGAAAATCGTATTGCCACCGACACCCACGATCATCGACATGGCCATGATGAACAGGGCGATGGGGAAGCATATCGTGATGCCCCCGATGCCGAGGCTGCCTACGCCTTGCCCCACGAAGTAGCGGTCCACGATGTTGTAGAGCGCCTCGATGAGCATGCTGATGATGGCGGGCACCGAGAATTGCAGGATAATCTTGGGGATGCTGGCCGTCCCCATCGCGTTCAATTTCTTGTTTTCGAGCGTGTTCTCCATTTCGGAGCGCAAATTTAGAAAAATAGGGATTGTAATAAAAGGGGGGGGCGCGGCCGACGCTCTTGTTTTCAATGCGTTGACTTGTTGTCTCTATGACTGGATAGTTATCCCGTAGTTGGCCTAGGGAATGCTGGGAGTGCTTTGATTTTTTTGAGTTTTTTACGCGGAGGCGACTTGGTTGCGGCCGTCTTCTTTGGCGATGTAGAGGTACTTGTCGCTTTCGGCAATGAGTTCGTCAATCTTGCCGATGAATTCCCCTTGCTTGCTGGCAAGCCCCAGAGAAATCGTCACGGGAATAATCGTGTCGTTCCACGAAAAACGGTGGTTCTCGACTGCGGCGCGGAGGCGCTCGGCGCTCTTTTTCGCGTCTTCGGGGCCGATACCGCAGAGAAGCAGCACGAACTCTTCGCCACCATAGCGGGCAAGCAAATCGGATTCGCGTTTCTCGTTCTTGAGAATTTTTGCGACTTCCTTGAGCACGACATCGCCACACTGGTGGCCCCATGTGTCGTTCACGCGCTTGAAGTGGTCAATGTCCACCATGATGCAGTGAACGTAATAGTTGTTGCGCCTTGCGAGCGCAAGTTCACCGAGGCTTCTGTCCATGAAGGTGCGGCGGTTCGCAATCTTGGTGAGCGCGTCCGTTGTCGCTGCTTCAAAAAGTTCGCGGTCAATAGCCTCTTCGGTGGCGTCCTTGAATTCCACCTTCAGGACCATTGTGCCGATTTGCAGGCGGTTGTCGGGACCAAGGATTGCCGTAGTGATGGCGTTGCCGTCGACGTAGGTGCCGTTGGTGCTGCCGAGGTCTTCTACGGTGATGCGTTGCCCGTCGAAACTGATTTTACAATGCTTGCGGCTTACGAGTTCGTCGTCTAGGTGAACGTCGGCATCGCTGCCGCGACCGAGGATGACGCTGCCAACAGAGAGGGCGATTTGCTTGAATTGGGATTGAGGATACAACACGACGAGATGCGGTCGCATCTCACTCGGTTGAAACCGGATCGTCTTGTTCCCTGTGACGATAGTTTGGTCTAAATCCTTCATCGGGTCCTCTCTACTTTCAATGTACAAAATGTAGTTTTTTTGGGCTGCTGTAAAGGTGATTTGAGGTGCGATTTTGGCAACGAGAGAAGGCCGAATTTTGTTGTTTGTAAAAGTTTGGTTACATAAATATGGGGCGATGGGTTGGGGCCGTTTTTTTTCCGTGCAATATTTGTGTGATTTATAAACATATTTTTGCAAAAAGGCCATTTGTAAACACTTTTTTGTGTTGTTTTGCAAAAAAACACACCTTTTTCTTTGCAAAAAGGGTAGATTTTAGGTCGGTGTGGCATATCAAAAGCAGGATGTTTTTGGTGTGTTATTGGTCGGAGAACTTAAATTGGAAACAAAATTATGAAAAAACAATATGACGCCATAAAAGGATTGGTGCTTGCATTAGTTCTTCTCTTTGCAGGGGTGCAAGGGGTGTTCGCAGCTATGGCCTGCGAAGGTACGGTATACTTCAAGTTACCGGCGGGTTGGAAATCGGCATATGCGGTTGCGGGTGGCCAAAAGGCTGCCTTCACCAAGAGCCCGTATGATGGCTGGCTACAGGTATCTACCGATAATATTGGTGGCCCGAACAATGCCACTGGCTTCAACATCGAAGAAACTGGCGCCAATGACTGCAACAGCGGTCATTGCGTGCGTCCGGATTCCATGAACGTCAAGTACATGCAGATGTCTGATGCCGCTGGCTTCAAGTGCGTTCACATGAAGGGCGGCTCTGAGCTCTGGATTCAGGCTCATCCGGACACGGAAAAGGAGAATGTGACCTACTATAGCGCAACTCCTCCTGACGTGAAGTACTTCTATGTGTTCTTGCCCGAGAATGCCGAATGGAAGAGCGCAATTCCCATGATTGTGGAAGACGACAAGCCGGCTGTTGCCCTGGAGGCTGATCCGGATCGTTGCGGCTGGTATTTTAGGCGCTATATCGACGAAGTTCCTCCTAATGAAGTTGTTATCTATCGTGATGATGACGAACAGAAGAAGGAAGGTCTCGGTATGGATGGTGACTGGGGTACTCAGGGCATTGTCAATGCTATTCCTTTGGCCACAATGTTTGAATTCCTGACTTCCAATCAAATTTACTTTGTTGCTACCGAAGAATATGCGGATAAATCCAATCCGGATGCAATCGGTTGGACGGCAACCGACCCGGGAAAAGAAGGTGCCTGTGGTTATGACCTTGCCGCTATGATTTATGATACAGATGCTTCTCTGCATGGTGCCTTTACTTGTAACCCGGACTGGTTCCAGGGCCAGACTACAGCTCAGGCTCAGGCTAATGCTTGCTACTATTCTTCTGCCAAGTATAATGTGGTGAGCAGCGATGCCGGTATTGTTCCTTGTATTGGTGTAACTCCGGGCATGGTTGAAGAAGTTTTGGGCAAGGACAAGAAGCCCAAGCTGACGACTGCTGGTAAAAAGTGCTTTGGTAGCTCCGCTGATGAAGCCTTTACGGCAATGTTCAATCCCACTGCCGGGATTAACGAAGCTTACTGCTTCAACCTCCCGTTCACGCAGACCAAGGATGGCAAGTACGAATTCGATTCCGATAATTATGAAGGCCCTGATGGTGCAAAGTATCCGGCCAAGGGTGGTTTCTACCCGGCCGAACAGACTCCGTCTGCTGATATGTTTGTAGAGGGCTCTACTCATCTTGCTGCTGCGGAAAACAAGCGTAAGGCTGAAGGTCCTGTCTTTGTTTGCGCTAACTATAATGCTACGGTGGGTGCTGGCGAAGGTCTTCGCGCCATCAATGCTGCAGAAGGTGTTCCTGAAATCGACCTGTTCTGTAAGGGTCCGGGTTGGAGCAAGGGCATTGACTGCTCTGGACTGTTTGCTGCTGGTAGCGAATTTACGTCTCCCGAGAATGGAATTAGCTTCGAAGGTGATGGCTGGGGCTGGTCTTGCCCCAATATGGGCCCCATTGGTTGGACCTATTATAAAGAAGGAACTGAAACGCCTGTTGGTACTTTGACCATGAAGAATCAGGTTCCGGAAGGCGGCGTTCCTCGCTGGACTTCGGGTGCTAACGATTACGATGCCCTCAAGACGGGTGGCCGCAACCAGCACTTCTGCTTCGAATCTCATGCAACGTTCCGTTACAAGAAGGGCCTGCGCTTCAGTTTCCGTGGCGACGATGACATTTGGGTCTATATCGACAACAAGCTGGCTGTGGACCTTGGTGGTACCCACTTGGCCGCTCCGGGTTACGTCGACTTGGATAAGTTCGTCGGTAATTCTGGCGGATTCACGGTCGGTACTGAATATGACATTGACATCTTCTTCTGCGACCGCCGTACGACTATGAGTAACGTGCGTATCAAGACGAACATGTTCATTAAGCAGACGACGGGTCTTGCAAAGCAAGTTATCAGCAAGAAGGGCGGTGTTGACGTGTTTGCCCTCTGCTATGCGGTGTCTAGCAACGGTTCTTGCGGTGGCGGTACGGGTGAAACCTACTGCGAAGATGACTTGATTAATTACTTGGTTGGAAAGGGCAAAAACATTGACTACACGCTTACGGATAAGAAGGGTACGGTCATTAAGACTGCCGAAGAATTGGCTCAGTCCATTGTCTACTTTGGAGGAATTGACCTGACCAACCGTGCCGATCCGAAGATTGACAAGAATACGCTTTCTGGCCTTGCCCCGAATGATTACGTGCTGTGGGCTTCTATCGACAACAGCAAGGAAAAATTCGAATTCTCTGTTGAAGGTAACCTCGAAGTCGTGAGCAAGCATGGTACGTCTCAAGACGAAGGTGGCAATAAGGTGGCTGAATACGATGTTGTCTCCTCTGCTTTGGCCAGCTCGAAAGATTCTCCGACCCGAGTCCCGATATACATTTCTTCTATCATGGATCAGGGTGATGAAGTCTTGATTGACCTTCCGTCCGCAGTTGAACAGCCGTATGGTATTACGGTCACCAACTCTCAGGGTATTAGCACGAACGATGTTACCCTTGAGTACAAGGATGCTGAAGGCAAGTTCCAGACTTGGAATGGTAAGACTCAGCGTATGATCGGTGAATCCGGTATCGATACTATCTATGCTTCTCTGGACATGACGTTCATGTCTGCAGAACAGGAAACCTATAATTTTGCTGTAACTGGCCACACGGTTACAACCTCTGTGACCTTCTATGTGCCGAAGCTCGTCTTCGTGATGTCTGAATCCGATACGACCCAGATTACGGGTGACGATCCGAATGAAGAACGTTTTGTCGGCCCGATGTATCCGTTCTACATCTTGGCTTTGGCTCCGTCGATGACGAAGCCCGGAACCTACGAAGAATGTGGCGAACGTTGTAACTTCATCCTGAATATGGGTACGGAAACTTCTCAGGGTATCGCTCAGGCAGACTCCGTTATTCTTCTGGTGAATGGTCGTGCTTCCTTCAGCATCTATTCAACGAAGGAATACCGTACGGCTGATGGTGATATAAAGGATAACCCGGCTACACTCACCATTACGGGTCCGCAGTCGACCTTGATTAAGGCTAAGTACTATCCGCTCCACTTCAGGAAGCCGCCGGTACCGTATCCGCTGTTTGCTGATATCTTTGATGCCCGTGGTAAGGCTCCCAGTGTAGAATTCAACATGGCTGATCCGTATTTCAATATGGGTAAGGAATATCTCGATGGTATTGCAGACTCCTTGGTCATTTACTATAACCGTGAGTTCTACAATAGCCCGGACTCCCTGCCGAATAGAGTTGTTGTGTACTGGGAAAGCGACAAGGATTCTGTCGTCGTCGAAAGGGATGCTTTTGCCCCGATGCTTTGCGGTTCTGCCGCTGGCCTCGACGATACCCTTTGCGCTGCTCGCGTCGTGATTGGCGGTGTGAACTTCTCCAAGGATATCAAGACGGCTAACCCGAATGCAACCTTGAAGTCCTACGCTCGTTATAGCGATCGTGGCCGTGTCAAGGAAGATGGGTTCCCCGGTAACGTTAACGACCGCGTTGCTCCTGTTATCAAGGCTGCCGACGTGCGTAAGCGTGACGAAACGACGGACGTGATGACATTGACCCTTTCGGAATCTGTCGTGCTCCTTGATGCAAACTTTGCAACAACCGCATTCACGGTCTATCTGAATTCGGCTGCCAACTTGAAGACTCCTGAACAGAAGTTTGTTGCTGGTGTCAAGTCCGCAATGGCTGTTTCTGTGGGTGCCGACAAGGTGACTATCTTCTATAGTGGAACGGATGACAATCCGACACCGCATACTGGTGACTACATCCGCTTCCGTACAGACAATCCGATTTGGGCTGACTCTGCATCTCCTGTGGCTGGTACGGATCCGTCACTGCGTCCGGCTGATGATGCCTCTTACGCTTGGAACTCCCCGACGTCCTATGATTCCGAAAAGCGTCTGCCGACGGCTTGGACTCCGGTTACGGGTGAAGCTGAAGTCGGTGTGAAGGCTATCAAGTATACCGAGATCTCTCCGGACTATATCAACAGCATGCCCAAGGATAGCATCAAGATTACTTCTGTCAAGAGCTATCCGGTGACGAAGTCCTTCGACGAAGTCAAGGCGGAAAATCCGGGCAAGCTCGGCTTCTTCCTGAAGTCCGACATGAACTCGCTCGTGTACTCCGACACCACCATCTCGAAGTACTTCACCGATCCGGCGAATGCAGCAAAGGTTAAGGATATTGTCCTTGAAGTCGAAATGGACCTCTTCTCGAACCTGGGTAACTTTGTCGCCCATGACGTTGTGAAGATTCGGTGCACCGATGAGGCTATCTATGGCGAAGGCCACTCCTGCTTGGATTCCCAGAAGAACTTCTTCATCTCTTGGAACCTGGTCTCTTCTGACAAGCGTCTTGTCGGAACGGGTGCCTACGTCTCGAAGATGAACTCTTGTGTCCACATGCCTAGGTTCGGCAAGAAGAACAAGATGGAAGAAACTCAGATGTGGGGTGTCCGCCGTACAAAGAAGGCTAACGTCACCAAGACTGAAATCGTGAACGAGTAAAACTCGATAAAAAAGAAAATTTCAAGCCTCCCGCATGGGAGGCTTTTTTCTATTATTGAATCGTTATGAGAAACCTACTGATTGTACTGTTTTTCTGTGCTTTGGGTGCCTTTGCGGCCCAGCAGGCACAGCCGACGGACCTGGATTCCCTTTTCCGCGGTCGTGAATACAAACCGCAGCTGAATTCGTCCCTTCGCGATACCACCAAGATGAACGATGTTTCTGCGAAGTCTACCAAGGGTGGAAAGTCTTCGGATGGCTATTACATGCTCCAGTTCGAGGCTGTTGGCGATTTTGATGCCGCCCAGCGTCGCCGTGCGCAGATTGCCGCCAGTACGGGTTTTGCAATCCAGGTTGTTTTCGATACGCCGTTCTACAAACTTCGTGGCGGTGGATGGACAACGAAGAAAGCTGCCGAAGACAAGGCACGTGAACTTTCTGCCTACAATATTAACGCTTTCGTCGTGAAGGTCCGGTAGATTCTATAAATCCAATTTTACGGGCTCAGGTTTATTACCTGAGCCCTGTTTTTTGTTCTAATTATTAGAGCTTATTCTAGCAGGCCCAGTGTCTGCTTTATTGTGAACTCGTCCATCGAAGACGGTAGGAGTGCGCGTTCCTCTGGTGCCACGTAGGCGAACTTGCGTTCGAATTCGCTACACTGCGATCTGTCGCGGGGTTTCAGCTCTACAGGCTTGATACTGTAGAAGAACGTACCGGTCTTGATAAACTTTTTCGACTGCAGGCCCTGGTTGATGGCTTCGGTGAGTGCCTTTTGGATCATGGGGCCTTCGCGGTCCACATGGTGCAATTCCATCAGCCTGTGTCGCAACAATTCCTCGTGGATCGGGGACTCGTGGTCGACGTAGAACTTTAGCTGCGTGATGAGCGATGCCGCGGGCAGTTCCGGGATAGGCTTGTCGTGGGCTGTTCCTTCGATATTCGGATGGGTACACTTGTAAGGGACAACCTCGACGTTGTAAAGGTCGTTCTCGGCGTCTTCTGCTTGGCCGTTTTCTCCGTTCTCTTCTGGTGGCGGAGGAGCGACGCTCTGTTCGATGGCGATTGTCGCAAGAAGGTGGGACTCTTCGTCTTTGCGCGACATGAACCAGAAGGGTAACCAGATATTGATGACCTTCCAGCCCAACTGGCGCAGCACGATGGGGCGGACGTATTCCGTATCTTCGATAGATTCGCGGAAGCGTTCCCTGGTGCAGTCATCCTCAATAAGTGCAAGATACCGTTTCGAGTTGTTTGCATCTACCACGACCGGTCCGACCGCGATATTGCCTGTTTCGAATATGGGTTCGACATTTATACCGTTTGTAGAAAGCGCTTCGACAATATCCTTGCGCATGCGGGATTCTCCGCAGTGCGGGTTTGTCGGCTTGAACTCCAGTTCGCGCTTCAGGTATTTGAGCCAATCCCAGAAAAGCGTGGACTTGGGGTTGGCATGCTTGGCTATGTCGGCATTGGAAATGAAGACGCGGAGTTCCTGCTTGGCGAGCGTGGAACATACTGCAACCTTGTTTTCGCCGGAAGTGCCCGACACAGCTTCGGGCTCGGCGCATACCAGCACGACATCGCGGTATTTGTCTGTTGCCCTTTCGGGGGTCTTGACGTAATACCGGATTAGCGGATTTTCCTGGTTGAAGAACTTTTCGGCAGCAGAACCCTTCTCGAGGAGCGCACGGATGGCAGCTTCGATTTCGGAACAACTGGACTGGTGGAACGCAATGATTCCAAGCGTCTGTGCCGGATGCTTTTGGGCATGGTGTACGGCTGCGTTGGCGATAGCCATAATCTTGTCGTCGACGATGACAAGCGATTCTACGTTGTTTTTTTCGCGGAAGGGCCGCGGGAACTGCCTAATGCCTTGGTTGTAAATTCTGTTGTTTGCAAAGCAGACTAACTTCATGTCGACATACTGGCCGGCGAGCCAGAGCTCGCGAGTCGGAATTCCCCTGCGCAGAGATTCGGCGAGGAGGGATTCCTGGAAGTAGGCCGTATGCCTCGGGAGGACATCGTTATAGGCGTCGTCTGGCAAAATTTCGATGGCGGGCGAATGGGGGTTGCCCATCAGCACGACCTTCTGCGACGAGAGCAATGCGGGCAGCGATTCCACGATTGTGGTGCAGTCTGCATCGAGGAAAACGACGATGTCGAAGTTTTCGGTGCCCTTGAATTCAAAGGTGTCTTCGAGGGTGGCGAGGGTGAGCTGTTCCGGGTTCGCTTCGACCGCTGCGTGCGCAATGCGGAAGTTGGCCTTGCAGAACTGGTCGTAAAGTGTGCGGAAATCGCGGCTCTTAAGGCAACGCTCCTTGGGCGACAGCGAGAAGAGTTCGGGATTCTTGGCTCCGAGTTGCTGGATTTGCGTGCGCGACCAGAAGTTCCTGAAACCTTGGCCGAATTCGCTGCTTACCTTGTCTGCATTTTGCAGGTAAACCAGCATCGGGCGTAGGTCGTACTGCGCGAGTTCCTTGAACAGGCGGGTGAGCCTTGTATGGATTTCAAGGTTGTCCCAATTCTCGTTCCAAGAGTTTATCTTGTCGACCCATTTTTCGATAGAAAGGCTTTCGAGCGGAGTCTCAAGGTCAAGGTCCTTGGCTATCTTGCGGATCGATTCTTGCAGGGCCTTTACGGATGCCGCGTATTTTTTGAAGTTCGGCAACTCGGGCTTGAACTCGTGCCAGTGTTCCAAGATTTGCAGCATGAAGTCGAGCTTGGGGTCGGACTCGTGCTTGTCGCGGAAATTGAACAGGTACTTAATCTTTGTGTTGAGTTCGAACCAGTTGGACTTCTCGTATTTCCAGTCTTTGCCGAGCAAGTGGTTGCCGAGAACCGCCGTGTC
This sequence comes from uncultured Fibrobacter sp., assembly GCA_946405515.1. Taxonomy (GTDB): domain Bacteria; phylum Fibrobacterota; class Fibrobacteria; order Fibrobacterales; family Fibrobacteraceae; genus Fibrobacter. Next base: position 28,095 of record CAMJHM010000012.1, read on the forward strand.
CTTATAGGCGCGCTTGTTTTCTTGCAGTTCCAGCAACGTGTCGATGAGGTCGAGGAGTTCTGCGTCCGAAGATACGGCCCTGGGCTTGCGGATGACTTTCAGCAGTGCCCTGCGCGAACTGCGGTAGCGGTCCGAGAGGCCTTTCAGCGTAACGTTTAAACTTTCTACGAATTCTTCACGGTCGGCAAGGACATTCACGTCTACAGCATCGTCGGTATAGATGTCCGATGTCTGGCGGCGGTACCGGACCCAGTTGTCGCCGGCTTCGGGTAATGCCTTGAGTGAATCGTGGTAGGCGACCCAGTTGTTCGAGCGGAGTTCCCAATCTTCGAATACAGGTGTGTTTTCGTCGAATGTATTGATTAACAGGTCAATCGTTTCGGCGAGGCTCGATACGAAAATTCCTGTGGGGAAGAGCGATGCAACCTTGAAGAGTTTAATAATCGGTTGCAGTTCCTTGATTTTGGTAACGGCCTGCTCCAGCTGGACTGCGATGGCATCTTTTTCCTCGACAGTGAGGTTCGGGACCTTGATGCCCTGGAACGCCTTGCGAGCCGATATGCCCTGCTTGTTGAAATACAGGTCAAGAGCCTGTTCGACAATATTCTTTACGTTGTTGTACGTGGCGTAGTCGAGTTTGTCTACACCGTCGAAGATGGATTCTGAAAATTTGGTCTTTGTTGCCGGTGCGAGTGCGAATTCCGTAAGCAAATCGGAAAGCGGAGCTCCTGCCGGCTGGATTTTTTCGTTGACCGTCTTGTAGTATTCGATGAACGACTTGCGGAACTTGACGAAGTCCGGTTCGATTGCTTCGCGCTCCGGGCCTTGGAACGACTTGAACGGAGGCTTCCATGCGTTTTCGAAGTTTTGCCGCGTTACGGCCCTCTTGGAAACGACCAAGGTCTTTTTACCGGTAACCACGGATTCTGCCACTATATTTGCAGCGACCTTGTCTTTGGAAGTCCCAGGCAATGTCTGGATGGCGAAAGCGAACTTGTCGTCCAGGAGGGATTCCATTACAGACTTTGTGGTATGGGAATCCAATGCGTAAGGGAAATGGTGGTCTACCGGGTTGAACAAATCGTCGAATGCGCCCTCGTCAAAATAGGAGTTCTGCATCCGGAAACCGTCTTCGCCAAAGAGGGCCTGGAGCATTGGGCGGTTGTCGACGAGCTTGTCTTCCCAGATATCCGCTTCGAAATGTTTCTTGAGCTTGAGCCTAGCTCCGTTTGCAAACGAGAGGCAAAGGCCATGGCGCGTGAACTTCCACTTTTTCTCCTTGAGCACGGCCTTTTCAAAAAGTGAAAAGTAAAGGAGAATGCTGAACTGCCCGTTGATACTCGCATCCTCGACTCTCGGGAGGTCTACGACATCCTTGAGGCGTTCGCGGAGGATGACGTTTTCGATGGCAGGGCGCTTGGACAGGGAAAGCTTATTTGTCTTTGGGTCAAAATCTACAGGGACAAGGAGCGACGGGGCGAGCGCATTGCCGTCCCATTTGAGGAATCCGAGTACAAGATATAGGTCGGATTTGCCGAAATCTTCGTTCTTTTGCTGGAGCACGGAAAGCATCTGGGTTTCCGTCGTCACCTTCTGCTGGGCGGTAAAGTTCGCCGAAATGGGGAGGAAAGTTTCCAGCGATATGGATTCCCCGGACTGGGCCCATTTTTCGTAGAACAAGTCTCCCGCTTCCAGAATCAAGGGACTTTGCAATACGCCCTTTGTCGCAAAGTTCAGAAAACGATCCTTAGAATCAAAAAGCGCAGCTTCTTGACGGATTTTCGTAATCATGGATGACGGTAACACTTGAGCCATACCGAGAATATAACTTTTTTTGGGCCGAGTGGCTTATATGCAAGATTCTATTAATGAAATCGCTTGTTCCAGCGAAAGCGGGGCCGGAGTTTCTTGCATTTTGGCCTTGTAACACACTCTTCCCAGCAGAATTTCGGGGGGTGTACCCGATTCGCGTTCTTGCCGGAGGCTATAGGCGAGCTCCCTTTTGGAGAGTTTCTTGCCGGAACTGTCGGATATCAGGGCGTGATGCAGGTAAACGGGGCGCTCTGTGGCTCCCAACGCTTCTCGCAGGGCAATTTGGCGAGCTGTGGAATTGCGGATGTCTTCGCCGCGGACGATATGCGTGATGCCCTCGTCGATGTCATCGACGCAGACGGCGAACTGGTAGGTCCATTGGCCTTCGCGGTCGCGGATAGGGAAGTCCCCGCATTGGAGTTTCGGGTTTTCGGCAAAGTCGCCTAGCCGCAAATCATGCCATACGATTACTTTATCTGGAACGACGAATCTGAGATTATGCGGCGTGTCGGTGTCCCCCTCTCGTCTCTCGTCTCTCGTCTCTCGTCTTATTTCACTACCCTCTCGTCTCTCGTCTCTCGTCTCTCGTCTAAAAAAACACTTCCCCTGATACACAATCTCTCCCGTCTCGCTCTTGGGGTTCTCGGCCTCGAGCTGCTTGCGACTGCAGTAGCACGGGTACACGAGCCCTTGTGATTCCAGTTTGGAAAGGGCTTGCTCGTAGAGGGGCCAGCGCTTGCTTTGGATACTTTCGCTGTCGTAATGGAAACCGAACCACGCGAGGTCTTCGTAGATGCCTTCGACGTAGGCGGGGCGCATCCGGCTCTGGTCGTGGTCCTCGATGCGCAGATGAATCTTGAGGCCCCACTTTCGTGCGGCAGCCCAAACGTAGAGCGCGGAGAGCAGGTGCCCTTCGTGCAGGAATCCCGTGGGGCTTGGCGCGAATCGTATTTTGCCGGACATGTCTCCAAATTTAATTCTTTTTTTTATTATTTAAAGCAGATTCCATGCAGGAGCATTATGCGCAAAAATTTTTATTTGATCGGTTTGGTTGTGTTTATGGCAATGGCCTCCGCATCGTTTGCCGAGGATATTATTGCAAAAACGTCGAACGGTTCTGTTGTGTTGCTTCACGATAACGGACGTTGGGAATATTACCAGAACAACGCCCAGATCCGCGATGTCCGGCCTTCCGCGATTCCCGAGGATGCCAAGTTCGAGGTGAGTGTTTTATACGAATCTCCAGACAAAATCAAGAAGAACGCGCGCATGGCTCTCGAAGCGGATTTCGCGACCGAAGAGGAAATCAAGGACAGCCTGCGTAAGGTGCCGAAGGGTGGCGTCATCTATTTCCAGGTGCCGACGAAGCAGATTAAGAAGGGCTATTCTCGCGAGTTAACTTATTCCATTTACGACAAGGGTTCGGCTCCGATATTCACGAAAACGGTGCGCGATACCGAGGCGACCCCCAGCGAAGACCGTGGAATTTCCAACTTGCTGGTCGTGCCGGTTTATGGCCGCCCGCAGACGAACATGCTCAAGGCTCGCGTCGAGAACCGCGAAGGGAACCAGACTCTCGACATTGATATCCCGATAAAGTAGGCCGGATGCGTTTTGCCGTTGTAGACCTGGAGACGACTGGAGGCAGACCTACAGAGTGCCGCATCATGGAGATGGGGATTGTTCTGATGGACGACTGCGAAGTGGTAGGGACTTACCATACGCTCATCGATCCGGGTCAGGAAATTCCCCCGTTTATCCGTAATCTTACCGGAATTACCGAGGAAATGGTTTCAGGGCAACCGCAGTTTTCCAGCGTCGCCGAACATGTCGCCGAATTGCTGAAAGATCGCATATTCGTTGCGCACAACGTGCTTTTTGATTGTAAGTTCATGCGGGCCGAAATGAAACGCGCTGCTATCCCGTACGACCCGCCGCGGCTTTGTACGGTAAAACTGTCGCGCCGCGTGTTTCCTGGCTTGCCCAGCTACAGCCTGCATAAACTAACGGAATCGCTGGGACTCGCTGACTTTAGGCACCACCGTGCCTTGGACGATGCCATGGCCGCCGCCGAAATATTGAAACTCGCAATTGCGAAAGTAGGCGAAGCCGCCGTTTTTAAAGAAGTCAAGAATATGTCGAACCCAAAGAAGGCGAAAGTGTTGTGAGGTGAGAGGCTAGAGAATACCTTTGACCACTTAGTGCTTTAGCACTTATGTGGGCATGGCCCCTTTTGGGGGAGACTCGGGGCTAGTGAAAAGAATCACGCACTTCGTGCGTTAATAATAGACGGCGAAGCCGTGATATTTCTCCCTAGCCTCTAGATTCTAACCCCTCATCCCTTACAGCATCCCCGCCTTGTACTTCATCTTGATAATTCTCGCGGCGGATTCTTCGATGCGCTTGCGGTAGGTCGAGTTGTACTTGGCGAGCCTTTCCAGGTAATTCACCATTTCCTCGGCCTTCTTGGGGTAGGTTATCATGAACATGTCGTTGCCCGCCATGACGGCGATGCGGATAAGCTTCTTGAAGTCCTTTGTCGGGTAGGTCTTGCTTGTGGCGCGGTCCATGCCGCTAATCCAGGCGCGTAAACTCACTCCCCACAGGTCGTCGGTGAGGATGACGGTTTCGGGCGACATTTCCCTTGCCATCCGGACGATTCTCGAATCGAATACGGCTGGGCGATTTGAAATGCGGATAAAGCGCACGCTGCTCATCATGGTGACGGGAATGATGCCGCTCTGGGCCTTGAACAGTCCCACGTTACGCTGAATTTTGGCGAGCGGGCTTGCGCTGATGGCGATTTGGTGGTCGCTGTTGGTCCACGAGTCGTAACCGGGAAAGTGCTTTGCGGCGCAGGTGATTCCGTTGTCCTGCATCCCCTGGACAAAGGCGGCGACTTTTTCACCGCTCACGCTATCCTTGTCCCATGAGCGGTGGCTTTCTTCCATGAACGATTTTTTGTTGCGGTGGTCAAGGGCCGGGTCGAGTACCGGTGCGAGATTTAAGTTGATGCCCAGTGCTTTGAGTTCGCTGCCGATGCTACGTGCAATGGCCCTTACGGAATCCGGCTCCATGTCGCGCATTTCGTAGGCGCTGGGGGCGTGTTTCCATTTTTCGGAGATGCCGCCGATGCGGTTCACGCGGCCGCCTTCCTGGTCGCTTGCCACGAGGAGCGGAATGCGGAGCTCGGCGTTGGCCTGGTTGAGGTTGTGGATAAAGTTGTCCTTCTTGTTCAGGTGCGACTTCATCACGAGTACGCCGCCGAATTCGTTCTTGACCAAGAATTCGGCGGGCGACATGTAGACCATAATGAGTTGGGCGGCCTTCTGCTTTATGGAAAGCGAATCCCACAGCGGCATAAGCGCATCGGGGAGGTCGTAGGGATTTTTAGAGGCCTCGTTACGGGATCCCTGGGCGAATAGGGTCGCAGTGCACAGGAGCACTGCGATTACCCAGGTCGTCCATCGTCGCGTCAACATGAGGGTCCTTTTGGCGCAGGCGTTGCCGTGCTAGCCTTCGGCCTTGGCCGCGGGTTTCTTCGTGAATCGCTTTGCCGTGAATGTGCGCGGCGGGAAGTCGAACTTGAGCTTGCCTGCTTTGTCCAGATAGAGGAAGGCGTCGAACAGGCGGTGCGTCTTGTTGCTGCGGAAACCCTTGATGAGCGAGGTCTTTTCGCCACCGAGCATCTTCTTGATTTCGTCAATCGGGAGTTCTTTGCCGAGCATCACCTTGGGGAGTTGGATGCCGCTCGGTTCCTTGTCAATATAGCTCTGGCTCACGTAGCCAGTGAGCGTCTCGAACACGTCGGAGCCGTCGATGGGGGACTTGCCCACCTTCTCGCCGATTTCGATTTCTTCGGGCTTCTCGTCGAATACGAATTCAATTTTGTTCTGGTCGTTGATGGTGAGCACGGCCGAGAATTCGGCGCCCTTCTTGCTGCGGAAACCCGTGAGCGGGCCGATTTTCCGCTTGGTCAGGAGCTCGACGATTTCGTCGTCGGTGAGGTGCTTGCCACCGATAATCTTGCGGATGACAATGCCGTCTTCGGTGGTGTAGCGGCTCACGGTTTCGAAGACCTTCTTGCCGTTCACCGGGCTGAACTTTGCCTCGCCGGTAGTGCTTTCTTCCTTGAATCCCTTGATGTTTTTCACCATGGCCTTCGTCATCTCGACGATGCCTTGCATGAAGTTTTCACGGGATTCCTTGCCCTTGGAGATAAGGTCCATCTTGTATTCCCACTCGCCGGTGAGTTCTGGGCTCGTGAGGGCTTCGATGTCCATGGCCGAGAGCACCTTGATGAGGTCGAACGCCTTTGCGGTCGGGATCATTTCCTTGCCGTCACGGACAACGTACTTGTCGCTCACGAGCTTTTCGATGATGGCGGCTCGCGTTGCCGGCGTACCAAGCCCGCGCTCCTTCATGGCGTCGCGCAGCTCGTCGTCTTCGACGAGCTTGCCCGCGCTTTCCATCATAGAAAGCAACGTGCTTTCTGTGTAGTGCGCGGGCGGCTTGGTAAAGTCTTCGTTGCTGCGGATGTCAAGCGTCTTGGCCGCATCTCCCTTGAGCTGCGGAACGTTCGACTCATCGTCGCTGTCTTTGCCATACACGGCCTTGAAGCCGGGGTCTACGAGAATCTTGCCTTCGGTGATGAACGTCTCGCCCTCGACGGTCGTGACGCGGGTGGTGTTCAGGTACTGCGCTGGCGGGAAGAACACCGCGATAAAGCGCTGGCAGATCATCGTGTAAATCTTTTCTTCTGCCTCGGAGAGTCCCTTCGGCACAACACCCGTGGGGATGATGGCGAAGTGGTCCGAAATCTTCGAGTTGTCGAACACCTTCGGGGTGCGCTTCACGTAGCTGTTGTCGAGCGCTTCCAGGGCGAACTTCCTGAGCGGGCCTTCGATCTTGCCGAGGGTCGCCTTGACGGTGGTTACGTAGTCTTCGGGCAGGCAGCGGCTGTCGGTACGCGGGTAGGTGGTCGCCTTGTAGTGCTCGTACAAACTCTGGGCAATCGAGAGCGTCGTCTTGGCGCTGAACCCGAAACGGTTGTTCGCCTCGCGCTGGAGTGTAGTGAGGTCGTAGAGCTGGCCGCACTTCTGCTGGCTCGGGGCGGTGGTCTCCTCGATTTTGCCTGCCTTGCCCTTGCACTTCGCAAGGATTTCGGCGGCCTTGTCTCCGTCAAAAATCTGCTTCTGGCGTTCCTTGCCTTCTCCGGTGAACCACTTGCCCAGGTAGGCGTTGCCACCGTTGTCGAAATCGGCCTCGACGGTCCAGAACTTTTGCGGCACGAACTTGAGGCGTTCTTCTTCGCGCTTCACGATGATGGCAAGCGTCGGGGTCTGCACGCGGCCGCACGGCGTAATCTGGAAACCACCCATGCTGCTGTTGTAGGCGGTGAGGCCACGGCTGCCGTTCATGCCCACGAGCCAGTCGGCTTCGCTGCGGCAGAGGGCGGCATCCTTGAGGTTTTCCATCTCTTCGGCGGTGCGCAGGTGCTCGAAGGCGTCCTTGATGGCGGCGGGCGTCATGCTCTGCATCCACAGGCGCTTGATGGTCTTGCCCGTGAACTTGCCCTTGAGTACGTAGTCCAATATGTAGAAGAATATCAGTTCACCTTCGCGGCCCGCATCGCATGCGTTCACGATGGTTGTGACGTCTTTCCTCTTGATGAGTTTGCCCACAATGGAAAGCTGCGATTTTGTAGCGGGGGTTGCGACCAGCGGGAATTTTTCGGGGAGCATGGGGAGTGTCTTCATGTCCCAGGCCTTGTAGCGCTCGTCGATGTCTTTGGGGTCGGCGATGGTCACGAGGTGGCCGATGGCGTGGCTTACGATGGTCGTGTCGCTTTCGTAGTAGCCGTTGTTCTTGGTGAATGTCTTTGCTCCGAGGACCTTGACCAGGTCGCTGGCGACGCTAGGCTTTTCCGCGATGATGAGCGTCTTGCCGGCGGCGGGGGCTTTTGCAGTCTTTGTTGACTTGGCCTTGGTTGCCGCGGTCTTGGTCGTCTTAGTCGTTGCTTTTGTAGTCGTTGCCATTGATTATTTCCATTTGAATCGCCCGAACAGGCCAAAGAGGACGGCCAGAACGGTAAAGGGGGCGTGGATAATTTCGACGGGGATGCACCATTTCAATAAGTGTTCCTGCTTGAATATCCTGAGCCCGCGAAGTATTAAAACAAGGTCTCCGACGCACTTGGCGACGGATGCGACAATTGTCGCGAGGAGAATTTCGAAACTGAACGGCGAGAGCGCCACCGCGACGCACTGCATGACGAGGAAGAGGAACACCATGCTGAGTACGAACACAATTTTCGGCGTATAATATATAGTTGCCGATGCCCAGCGCTTGCGCTGTTCCCAAAGTTCCTTGAGCGTTTCCTTGCCGCTTGTGGTGACAAATGTGTTAGGTGCAATACAGTAGCGCATGGCCCAGGGGCGGTCGTCGGCGATTTTCTGCATCAGGAGGTCGTCGTCGCCACTCTGGATCTTGAGCACGTTGTCGAACCCGTGGACGCTCTTGAAGAAACTCTTGCGGTAGGCGAAGTTGTTGCCGGTGCTGGTGAGCGGCAGGTGCATGGCGAGGCCTGCGGTGCCTGCCACGCGATAAATGAGCGTTTCGACCGCCTGCATGCAAATGAGAATGCTCGATTTGCCGGGGATGGTCGGGATGTAGGAATGCCCTGCCACGAGTTCGATGCCCGGTTCAAATTCGTGAACGATGCCGTCAATCCAGGTGGGTAGCACAATGCAGTCGGCGTCGGTGAGGCAAAGAATATCGCCATCGCAGACATCGATGAGTTTTGACAGGGCGTGCTTCTTGGGGCTCACGCCTTCGGGAATGTCGTCAATCCGGAGAATATGGAGCCTCGGGTCGCGGGCGGCATATTCGGCCAGGATCTCCGGGGTGTCGTCGGTGCTGCGGTCGTCGGCGACCCAGACGTCCCACTCGCCATCGTAGTCCTGTGCCAAGACGGAATCCAGCGTGTCGCGGATGCCGGTCGACTCGTTGCGTGCGGCAATCAGGATGCTCACGCGTGGTTTGGGCTCTACGTCGGAGGTCCCTGTACGCACGGTGCCGAGGGCGCGGTAGAACCGCACCAGGAGGACTATGTAGAATAGTCCGAACACGGCCAATAGACCGATGACCAGGTATGTGAGCACCGTGATAAGCATTTTCCGCGCAAAATTTAGTTCATCGAAAAGATTATCCGAGCGATGTTCAGCGGAAAAATACCCGAAAATTTTCGTACCTGCCGTTTTTGGGCGAATTTCGCAGGTGCAACACAATATATATGTGGCCTATATATAATAGGCGGCGTTCCGGGGGCTGTCGGGGCAGGAACCGACCGAAACTTTCTATTTTCTGTTTATTCTCATATATGGCTTCGAATTTATCGAATCCCATCGCGCAGGAGGAATAATGCGTTTTGAACACCTTGGCCTGACCAAAATGCTGGCCGTTTTAGTCCCGTTCGCCCTAGCTTTGAGTTTTGTTGGCTGTAGTGGCGATAGCAGCACTGCTGCCGACGGGAATTCCGACGATCAGGAAAATTCCGCTATTGATGACGACTCTAGCGGCAAGGACAGTTCCTCCAGTTCTTCCAGTTCTTCCAAGAAGAACGGCTCTAGCGGCAAAGACGATTCCTCCAGTTCCTCTAAAAAGGATGGCTCTAGCTCTAGCAAAAAGGAACGTTTTGACAATGTGAACGTGCCCGACGTCGAAATAGGGAAGTGCGACTTCAAGCAAGACGACGAGGTATGGGCCTATGCTTACACTGAAACTAAAGATGACGATACTTATGAGGTATACAGTTTCAGTTTCTTTGATGGCAAGTATCTCAAGGATTCCACGTATTTTGTCTTCAGTGGGCCCGAGACTGCCAAAGAGTGTAAACAGAAGAAGGGTAAAGAAACGAGTGAAGATGTTCTCTTAGACACGAAAATAGTCTCTACATACTGGTGCGAGAACGGAGTTATGTATGGAACTAATGTCGCGGATTTTGGGGAAATGTATGATAAGTCCCGTAAAACGTATTTTGAAATGTCCATGGAGGAGTGCGCAGAACACAACGGGATAGCTATCAAGTTTTCTTCGAATAGTGCAAGCCGGTCTTCTTCCAGCAGCAAAAATAAGTCTTCCTCTTCGAGCAAGGACGGCGGCAGTTCTGCTGGCACTTACAATGGCATGACCGCAGGTTGCAACTTCAAGAAAGACGACAAGGTGTGGAAGTTCTATCTCAAGGACAATTCGTCTGGAGTGGAATACAAGAGCTACTACTATGAATTCAAGGAGGGTGGCTCCATCGATTCTACCCATACGGTCTCGGAAGGGAGCTTGGCGAAACAACTGTGCAGTTTAACTGGCCCCGAAGAAGACACTTATACCAGGAACGACCAGACCTACCATGAGAAGTACTGGTGTACGGACAAGGGCTCGGAAGAATTCAAGACAATCAAGGGCGTTGACCCGGACTATGACCGCGACGAGGCGTTCAGCGAGTTCATGCGTAAGTGCAGAATGTACAATGGCCTTCCCGATGAGGATTTGTCATCCAGCAGCGAGGATGGAAATGTGTCATCCAGCAGTGCCGGGGAATCGGCAAGCGGTTCTACTTGCGATTTCGAGAAGGATGATGACGTATGGGTGATAGATATTGTCGACATGGGCCGGACGACTGTCACGTGGAACGGGAATGGCTATACCGCTGTTGCTGAGATGAGCCTGAAACTCACGGATGAGGCCGCTTGCGAGGCGTCGGTGGAAAATGCCGATCCGAATGACCACGCCTATTGTGAAGGTAGCGTATATAAATCACGAGCTGAAAGGGTCATCGATGATGCGGACCGGGATGAAATCTACGAAGAAGCGATGGCGTTGTGCGATTTATAATTCTAGGTGGATAAAATGAAAAATGGGCCCTGCGGGGCCTTTTTTGTATATTTCCTACGACATGTACAAGGAGAAAGCATGCAATTTGGACCTTTCGGCCTGATCAAGGTATTAGTTGTTTCTATTTCGTTCGCCCTGGCAATCTGTTTTGTCGGTTGTGGTGACGACAGTAGCACTGGGATTTCGAACGATACCAAAATCGAAGCCGATGCCGACGATGTTTCGTCTAGCAGCAAGGCTGATGAAGACGAGAAAATCTCCTCCAGTAGCATGGACGATGAGGACGAAGAAATCTCGAGCAGCACCGAAGGAGATGAGGAAGATGACGAGGAAGATGAGGAAGAAGCAGAATCCTCGTCCAGCAGCAAGAAAAGCGAAAAATCTTCCAGCAGCAGCAAGAAAAAAGCCAAGTCTTCTAGTAGCAGTGCCGTTGTAAATAAAGAATCCTCCAGCAGTGCCGGCGAAGAAGACCCCGGCGTAGAACCCGCAGAACCGGAATCGTCTCCGAGTAGCGAAGGGGAATACCCTGACTTGAGCGTCCTGAACGACACGACCCTAAAACAAGGTTGCGATATTGACAAGAACGACAATGTGTGGGTGATTCCTTCGTTTGGCATGGCCGCCGCAAAGACGGTTTATATTTGGAAGGGGGATATGTATTCCGTTTCTTCGGTTGTCGAGACCGATTTGGTTCTCCCCTCGTTGTGCCAATCTGCCCTCGGCACGGTGGACTCGACCCTGGCCGGAGAAGAAGACCTGAAAAGGACTTGCGATGGCGGGGTGATGCGCGTTTATAGTTCAACCCCGTTCCAGAAGGGCGACCGCGATTCCCTTTTTGAATCCGCTACGCTGTTGTGCCTGGAAGAGGAAGAATAAAGCTTCCCTTTTACTGCTGTAGTCTAGAACTTAAACGCTATTCTTTCAGCAGTTCCGGGTACTTGTCCGCAATGCGGCGGGCGAGGTACACGAACGGTGTGTCCATCAGCGATGTCACGATGAAGATACCGTAGCCGAAAATCAGGATTTCGACAATCGTATTCCACGGGAACACGCCTGCGAAGGCGAGCAGGTTGAATACCACCACATTGATGAGCTGGCTTACGAGCGTGGAGCCGTTGTTGCGCAGCCACAAGAAACGCTTCTTGTCGCCGAACTTCTTTTCGGTCCATTTCCACCAGGCGTGGTAGGCCCACACGTCGAACAGTTCGCATACGGCGTAGGCGAACAGGCTAGCAAGCATCACGCGGGGCGTATTGGCAAATACGGTACGGATGGGCCCGGCCATGGAGTCGCCCTCGGCGGGGATGTACAAGAACCAGCTCTGGGAAATCAGGATGAACGTGACGTTTGCGAGGATGCCGATTTTGACGCAGCGGCTAGCCTCTTTTTTGCCGAAGATTTCGCTCATGATGTCGGTCGCGAGGAAGGTCGAGGCGAAAATGACGTTGCCGAGCGTGGTGTCGAGCCCGAAGGCGTGTACCAGGATAAGCACCTCGATGTTGGCTGCGATGGTGCAGATGACAGTCCAGGCGAAGATGCCCTGCTTACCGAAGAAGCGGAAGAAGGCGACGAGGCCCCCGAAGAAGGCGAAGATGGAGGCGATGAGGATGAGTTCGTTTTGTAGAGGCATGGGGTTTGAGGTCGGCGCGTTGCGCCTTTGAGGTGTGAGGTAGATAGTGGTTAGTAAACAGTGGTTGGTGGTTAGGGTAATAGACGAGAGACGAAAGACGAGAGACGAGAGAGGAAAAAAATGTCATTCGCAGGCGCATGACTCGTCGGCTCATCGCTCACTGCTCGTGCCTCGAGCCTCGCTCCTATTTCCTCCGGTCGATTGCGGCAAACAGGCGGGTCTTGGCGAGCGATTCGAATTCGGTGCCCGGCTTGCCGTAGTTGGCGAACGGGTAGAGCGAGATGCCTCCGCGCGGCAAGAACAGCCCCTCGACCTCGATGTACTTCGGGTCCAAAAGCTTCACGAGGTCCTTCATGATGATATTCACGCAGTCTTCGTGGAAATCCCCATGGTTCCTGAACGAGAACATGTACAGCTTGAGCGACTTTGATTCTACCAGGAACTGGTCCGGGATGTAGTGAATCTTGATTTCGGCAAAGTCGGGCTGGCCAGTTTTGGGGCAAAGGCTCGTGAATTCCGGGCAGTTGAAAGTGACCATGTAGTCGTTGCCCGGGTGCTTGTTCGGGAATTTTTCGAGCACTTCGGGGCTGTAGGTCGTCTTGTACTGGGTCTTGTTGTTGCCGAGCAGCGTGACGCCTTCGAGTTCTGCTTCTGAACGCATTTTGACTCCTAGTTTTGGTTTATAGGGCCTGCGGGAACTCCGCAACCTAAGGCCAGGATGGGTTTCGAACTGGCCGCCCCCAAAGATAGGAAATTCTAGGTGCTTTTTAAAGCCCCTGGAATTGCAAGGCTGTAAGTGTTTTTTTGTCCGTAAAAATGGCCTTTTATCCGAAACATGGCGAAAAACGGCGCAGGGTTGCAGGATAATGCTATATTGAAATCGATGAATTTGTCTGCCCACTGTGTATTTATGGCTATGTTGCTTTGTACCGCAATGCTTTGCGGGTGTTCCAAGGTGTATATGCCACCGGCGCAGGTAGAAGGTGTGCACCCGGATTACGGTGAACGTCTGCACGTGTTGACCAAGCAGTATGTGGCTCTCGATGACCACGTGACCCTAGTCGACGACGTTCAGCAGAGCGACCGGAAATTGCTACTGCAGCTAGTTCGCGATACGGTGGGTGTCGTTGTCGTTTTCGAGATGCGCAAGGCGAAGGACAATTCCCTCATCTGGGCTTACCGCCACATCGCGTACGACCCGAAAGACTTCATCCCCATAGTGAGCCGTGTATCGAAGGAGAAAATCCGATGAGAAGGCTCCTTTTGGCTTTTGCGATACTCGCTGTCGGCGTTGCCTTGAATGGTTGCGCGGTTGTGAAGGTCGAGGTGGACGATGCCCACAAAGGCTATGTCATATATAGTAATGGTGAGAAAGTCTGCGACGACTCCAGGAACTGCTATGTCCCGGTTGCCAGAGGCGACGAGATGTACCTAGAGGCCGAAAAGAACGGCGTCGTGTATGGGGAGGTGGTGATACACCGTGGCGATGGCGGGTACTCCACGCAGACCGTTTTGCACAGGGGGGCTGCCAAGGACGTTGCTACGGCGGTTGGGATGCCACTGGGCATTGCTGCCAGGGGGTTGCAGCCTCTGGAAACCGTCACCACGACTACGGAATATTTCCCAAAAAAGGTCATGATACCCGTGATGCCGCCCGAAAACGACGGGAATCCATTCCCCTGGGATAAACCCGACCCGAGTAAGTAGATTAGGTTAAAATTCCGGGCTGGAACCCCTTCCGCAAACTTTTTAAACCAGATTGTAATATCTTGATTATTGAAATCATGTCTAGTTTTTACTAGATTTGGGGCCACTTTGAGAATCGATATCGCACAAGAACTTAAGGAATCCGAAGACCGCCGGGTGGTCTGGTCCCATGCCGATGCCCCCGAAATCTTCGACGAACTGCACCTGAAAGGCGATCTGGTAGCCCAGGTGCTGGTTAGCCCCGAAGGCCCTAGCAAGTGGCTTGTGTCCGGTACGCTCTCCGGAGTGCAAACTCTGACCTGCTCCCGTACGCTCGAGCTGTTCGACCGTCCCTTCGAAACCGAAATCGTCGTGGAAGTTGAAAGGCTTGGGGTGGCAAAACAGGAACTCGATGAAGACGATGCAGATGTCTTCGCTTATAGAATTCCCCAGGGGCAGTACTTCGTGGACGTTTCCGAGTGCGTTCGACAGCTGGTTATACTGCAAGAACCGGCCGCACCCGTGAAAAATCCTGACGAAGATTTTATCTTTGTATCAAACAAACCGACCAGTGACGGTTCTGCAGAGTCCGAAGACACTATGGACCCCCGCTGGGAAAAACTCAAAGCTTTAAAAAGCAAAATGGAAAATAGGAGTTAAAAATGGCAGTACCTAAAAGAAAAACCTCGACCGCCCGTCGTGACAAGCGCCGCACCCACTGGAAGATGGAAGTGCCGGCCATGGCCACTTGCGAACATTGCGGTTCCGTGAAGCGCCCGCACCGCGTGTGCCCGGTTTGCGGTTACTACAATGGTGTTGAAGTTGTCGACATGAAGGGTGCTGAAGCCTAGTCGCTTTTAAGGAGTTGTTCATGGTAAAAGTTGCCTTGGATGCATTGGGTGGCGATTTTGCCCCCGACGTAGTGATAGAAGGTGCTGTAAACGCCGTCAAGAAAAATGCTGATTTGCATGTTGTCTTGTGCGGACCGGAGGCCGAGGTCAAGGCTGGGCTGGAAAAGCTTGGCTACGCTGGCAATGGTATTTCGGTCGTTGACGCACCGGATCCGGTCGCCATGGACGAACACCCCGTACAGGTTCTCAAGAAGAAACCCCACTCCGGCCTGGTGACCTGTGTTGCCTTGCAGAAGAAGGGAATGGTGGACGCCTCGGTGAGTGCCGGCAACTCCGGTGCCATGATGGCGTCTTGCCTCATGCTTCTCGGGAAGTCGAGCGAAAAGTTCAGCCGTCCGCCTATCGGTTGCGTTATTCCTACCGCCGACCGTCCGATTATCTTGGTCGATGCCGGTGCGAACGTCGATGAACGCGCTTCTACGCTGGTGGACTTTGCCATCGCGGGATCCGCTTTTGCCGAGACCTACTTCGGTTACCAGAATCCGAAGGTTGGCCTTTTGAACATGGGCGAAGAAGAACACAAGGGCCCAGCCGTGCTCCAGGAAGCACACCAGTTGCTGAAGTCTGCCCCGGTGAACTTCATCGGCAATATCGAAGGCGAAACGCTCATCGAAGGTGCCGCCGACGTCGTGGTGACTTCGGGCTTTACAGGCAATGTTGTCCTGAAAATGCTTGAAGGCTTCTACGAACTGCACAAGAAGATGTTCGGCTTTATTGACACTCCGAATGGTCGCCGCTTCGACGAAATGTGGGACTACCGCATGACGGGTGGCGCCTTGCTCCTCGGCCTCAACGGCACGGGCATTATCGCTCACGGCCGCTCCGATGCTCTCGCTATCGAGAAGGCTGTGGAAGTCGCTGCGAAGTACGCCGAGAAGGGCGTGTCCAAGAACGTGAACGAACGCTTGGCTGCCATCAAGGACGAACCCGCCGAAGCGAAGTAACGGCCCCAGCTTACAACAAGCTTTAATGGCAGAACCCTAAGAGATTAGGGTTCTGTTTTTTTTGTATGAAATATCACGTCAAATTGATTCACGATGCGATGAGGTGTTTTTTTTATTATTTTCGTAAAAGCCACAAGGGGTGGTTGCTTAAATTCAATTTATATTTGAATGAGGATAGGATGGTGTGTGGAGGGAAAAAATGAAATCTACACTATTTGGAATTGCTGCCTTGGGGACCGTTTTGTCGGTCTCTGCTGCCGATACAACCCCGTACGACCTGATTCGTTCGGTTTACCCGATGGTCTGGGACACCTCGAGTGTCGCGGACGGCGGCACGGTCTTTGATTTTGGCAACTTTGGCGTAAATGGAAAGGATACGGTGGTCGGTACTCCTGACCCCGGTTCAAAGCCCGAAGATTTCAAGGCAAATGCCTACATTGCAGACACCTTGAATTTGGCTTTCATTGATGCCTTGAACCTGAAGGCTAGCAATATCCGCGTGAACCAGGCCGGTTATCTGACGACTGATTCTGAAAAACAGTTCTACTATATTTCGGCTGGTTGCGAAACGGCAACCTATTCCGTTGTCGACTTGGATGGGAACGAACTGGCTAAGGATGGCAAGTTCACGGCTACCGGAGATTCTGCCGGCTCTAACAGGGTGGTGCAGGCTTACGCCAATGATCCTTCTGTTCCTCGTTATACGGTGGAAATATCTACTCCTAAAACTAAGGTTTGTGCAGGCAAACTTGCTGATATGGCTTCGCTCCCTACGGACAAACGCCTCCGTGTCAAGGTGGGCAAGGAATATTCCTCGACATTTATCGTGAGTGACAGAATCTATTCGATGGTGCGCGATGCAAACCTCAAGTTCTTTGGCGTGCAGCGCAGCGGTGATTCGGAATCTTGGTTCCACAAGGCAAGCCATGTGCATGACACCATTCCTGGTGGTTGGTACGATTGCGGCGACCACCTGAAGATGGCCCCGACCATGGGTTATGCCTTCTTGATGCTTTCGTTGCTTTCGACGACGAATCCGGAACGTGACGAAGACCATTACGCCTTCAATCACAACGAAACCGTAAAGACCGACGGTATTCCGGACATGTTGCGCGAAGCGCGTCATGGCGCCGAATTCTATTTGCGTTCCTATGAATATGCCAAGGGCGATATCAAGGATATGATTGTAAACATCGG
>CAMJHM010000013.1 GCA_946405515.1 uncultured Fibrobacter sp.
TCCAAGCAGGGGAGTTAATGTTTCTGTAGGCGGTCACGCGGCAGGGCTGACCGATGGCCTGGGTCGCAGCGGCGGTCACCAGGGCAAGGAACGTTTCGTTGCTCATGCCGGGGTGTTCTTCCAGGGCGGCGACGGCGGCAATGCCGAGGAAGGCCTGGAGCTGCTTGTTGGTGAAGCCCGGATGCACGCTCTTCGCGTTCGGATCCCAGTCGCAGTGGGCGGGGCCGATAGTCACGGGTGCGACAGCGGCAGGTGCCGGAGCAGCCTTGACCGCGGGGGCAGGAGCCTTGTCCTTGTTGAGGCCGAGCTTCGCCATGATGAAGTTCATGAGGTAACAGAGCACCGTGAGGCCAATGATGACGCACATCACCACGATAAGGCCGGTCGCCTGGAATTCAACCAGGGAGCCGATGCCGAACGTGTCAGAGTCGCCCTTGCAGCCCTGTTCGGTGGAATACTGGCCCTTGCAGTAGGTGGACCCGAGTTTCGCCTTCGCGATGGGGAGCACCTTGTGGCCAGCGGCGTTCTCGATAGAATCGCGAACATCGCGGGCAAGGACAGCCTGTTCGTATGTCTTGTAAAGGACCGAATGGTTACCGCTGTGGGTTTCCACAATCTTGTAAACCATCGAATCATCCATGCCCGGCATGGAAAGCTGCGCCTGGACCTGGGCGGCATCGGAGGGGAGCATGAGTCCGAGCTGTTCGTCGAACTTGCCCTTCACCTTTGCTGCAGGTTGCGGAGCAACGAGAGCCGGCTGCTGCACGTCCGCTTCCTGGACTGCGGCGGGAGCCACTTCCTGGGATTCGGGTGCATTGTTCTGTGTTTCGTTCATATTGGATTCAATCCATTCTTATGGGTTTCTGTTTTGTAAAAATCAGCGCGGGGAAATATAGAATTTTAGTAGGAAGAAGGAGGTAGGAAGTAGAAATTGAAGGGCAGTTATCGGGAGTTAGATACGCACAGAAAAGGCGCGCATTTCTTGCGCGCCCCAAATGTTAACATTCCTAAACAAAGCCTTATTCAATGATAGTCATTTTACCTTCATCGAGGCCTTTGACCGCATAGAAGACCTTGGTTCCGTCCGGCTTCAGGACCACCGCGATACCGGCAAGATAGTTCAGCCAGTGGTCTTCTGGAGACTCGTAGTACCTCAAGTCAATTCGCCCTTCGGAAACATACGACACAAGAGGTATGAGCATAATGTCGTGCGTGATGAACACGCCGATTGTCTTTCCGGAATTTTCCAGCGCCGGGATAATATGATCTTCAAGCAATTCAGAGCTTCTGGTCTTCAAATCGTAGAACGCATCGTCGTAGCCACCTTCGAACGCCCATCTCGTCGTGACGCCCCTGCCATCGTCATTTTCGTTATAGAGGGCCATGTAGTAGGACATCTGGCTCTTTACGAACCAACCCTCGTTCAATACTTTTATAGTATCGCCAAGCGTATCGGCGTCACCACGCCCTATGGCAATATTATTGTACGTCTGGTGAGTACGGAGATATTCCGAACCCGCATAATAGATTTCCGGACCACCCACCAACTTGGCCCCGAGTTGTTGGGACTGAAGCCTTCCGTTATCCGTCAACGGAGTTTCCTTGGTAATCGTGTTCTCGCGTTCGGCATGGCGCAACATCACCACCAACTTTTCACCTTCGGCGAGTCGTGCAAAGACACTATCGACCGGGGTAAAGTCACTGACCGCAGATTGAGTGACAAACTGGCTGTTAATGACACCCATCTTCTCTTGTTCGGTCGCTAAGCGCCAAAGGAGCGTTCCGTTGTCGCAATAATAATAACGGTCTTTGCCATTAATGGATGCCACCTTGAGTTCGCCCTTAGTCGAGTCGTTACACGCTCCCAAGTAATCCTCCGGCCCATGGACAACCACACTATCCACGACATGGATACTGTCAATCACATTAATGCTATCCGTAATACGCAAGCTATCGATGATATTCAAGCTGTCCACGATATAGATACTATCAATGACGTTCAAGCGAGTCGTCACACGAAGGCTATCAATATAGCGCACGACATCCTTATAGCGAACACTATCGATAATGTTCAAGCTATCGACAATACGCAGGCTATCTTTAATACGCAAACTGTCAAGATAGCGCGTCACTTCCCTATACTGGACGCTATCGACGATATGCAAGCTATCAATAATACGCACACTATCTCTAATGCGTAAACTGTCCAGATAACGAGTAACTTCATTATAACGAACACTATCAATGATATTCAAGCTATCTTTAATGCGTACACTATCTTTAATACGCAAACTATCGATATAACGGACGCTGTCTATCAGATTCACACTATCCCGAATTACGACCGAATCAGGATCAGCAGAATCAGAAGCAACCGCATCCGTTTCTTCCACGTTTACGGAAACATTTGTACTGTCTTCGCAGGCAGCAAAGAAAAAGACAAGCAGGGCGCTTGTCCATAATTTTAGAGTGTTTGATTTCATTTTGTGCAGACTCCTTTTTACCAACACCATTTGTTAGCAAGTTTAAGTTGTACACAAAATATACTTTAGTTGTAATGTAAAGTCAATCTTTATCTACGCAGTTACACCACAGACAAGGTAAAACTTTTATTAACAATTTATTTGTAATACACGGGCTATAATCTGCATAGCCCGTGTAATTTACAAAATCCTACATCGTGCCCGAATCAAGCCCCCTGACCGCATAGAACACCTTGGTTCCGTCCGGCTTGATGACGACGGCAAAACCCGCAAGATAGTTCACCCAGCGATTTTTCGTAGACTCGTAATACTTCAAGTCGATATTTCCATCGGAGACATACGCAATCAAAGGCAGGAGCATCACATCGTGCGAGACGAACACTCCTATCGACTTTCCGGATTTTTCCAATGCCGGAATGAGATGATCTTCGATCAATTCAGAGCTCCTTTCGGCCAAATCGTAGAATGCATTGGTATATCCTCCCTCGTACGCCCATCTGGAGAGAAACGCAAAGGCGCCCCCCGCCTGCCACTGGGCTGAATTGTAGGCATTCTGGTTCTTTATGAACCAACCGTCATTCAATACCGACAGGGTATCGGCCAACGTATCGGCGTCGCCGTGCCCCCTGGCAATGTTGTTGCACGTCTGGTGGGTACGGATGAATTGCGAACCCGCATAATAGATTCCCAGGCCCTTCTTCAATTTATCACCAAGTTCATACGACTGGAGTTTTCCATTATCCGTAAGCGGGCCCGTCCTGGAATAATCGGAACCCCGTTCGGCATGGCGTACCATTATCACCAGTTTTTCACCTTCGGCAAGCCCATTAACGACCGAGTCGAACGGAGCGAAATGCGTAACCGCGGATTGGGTCACAAAATAGCTGTTCAGGTCATGCCCGGCAGCGATACGCCAGAAGAGCGTTCCCTTGTCGCAAACGTAATAACGATTTTCGCCGTTGATGGTGACGGCCTTGACCTCGCCTGCATTGGCTCGGCCGCACACGCCCAAGTATTCCTCCGGGCCATGGAAAACGATGCTGTCCACGACACGGGTAGTGTCTTTGTAGCGGATGCTATCTATCAAATTCAGGCTGTCAATAATGTTCAGGCTATCCCGAACATGGACGCTGTCGATGATATTCAAGCTGTCACGAATGCGAAGGCTGTCAATGATGTTCAGGCTGTCGCGAATACGGATGCTGTCAATCACGTTCAAGCTGTCACGAATACGGATGCTGTCAATGATGTTCAAACTATCCGTGATACGCAAGCTATCAGTAATGCGCAAACTATCTCTTATATATACACTGTCTATAATGTGTACACTATCTTTAATACGTAAGCTATCTATGACGTGGATGCTGTCAACGACATTCAAGCTATCAATAATATGCAGACTATCAACGATGTGGATGCTATCAATAACATGGATACTATCAATAATATTCAGGCTATCCGTAATGCGCAAACTGTCAAGGAATCGCGTAACATCCTTATAACGGATGCTGTCGATGATATTCAAGCTGTCCGTGATGCGCAAGCTATCGACAAACCGAACAGCATCCTTATAGCGGACACTGTCGATGATATTCAAGCTGTCCGTAACACGCAGGCTATCGACGTAGCGGACGACATCCTTGTAACGAACGCTGTCGATGATGTTCAGGCTGTCCCGAATACGCAAGCTATCCGTAATGCGCAAGCTGTCCAAAAAGCGAGTCACCTTCTCGTAGCGGATGCTATCGATAATATTCACGCTATCGGTAATTCGAACGCTATCTATATAATTTACGCTGTCAATCCAGTTTATGCTATCACGGACAAGAACCGAATCAGCCGAAAGCTCATTTTCACCTTCCAGGCTAATTGCCGTGTCCTCGCAAGCAGTAAAAACAAGAGCGAACGAAGCGCTCAACAAGGCATTAAGGATTTTTGATTTCATTTGGCACATCTTTGTCGCTACCGCGACTAGGTAATTTTGTTTAAGTTGTGCGCAAATTTACTTTTTTCTTACAAAAATTTCAAGACCTGTTTTACGTTTAGTTTAATTTACTTTATATTGGCTACGATGAGATTCTTCCGGCATCCAGGCCCTTGACGGCGTAGAAAACACGGGATCCGTCCGGTTTCAGAACGATGGCAAAACCAGCAAGATAATTCAGCCATTTTTTGGAATCGTAATACTTGATGTCTATTTTCTTAGCCGAGATATACGCAACCAAAGGCATTATCAACAAATCATGCGTCGCGATAAACGCCACATCCGTTCCGGCCCTCTCAGAAAAGGGGATTGCCACCGAATCGATCCATTCGGAGCACCTCGGCCCGAAATCGTAAAACGCACTCGAATAGCTGTTCTCATAAGCCCACTTGGAAAGAACATACCAACTCCCTTTGCTGTTCTTTGCCGTATTGTAGGCATCAGTATCCTTCACATACCAGGACTCTCCCATATGGGAAAGCGTATCGACTGAGAGATCGACAAGCGTATCAACACCAGCACGGCCCGCAGCGATGTAGCGGCAAGTCTGCTGGGTGCGAATGGAACCTGAAGCTCCATAATGGTATTCTAGGTTGGAGGCCAGTTTTCCACCCAGTTCTTTTGCCTGTTGCACCCCGTTTGCGTTCAAAGGCGTCCCAGATGCAGAATCAGTATTCCGCTCTGCATGGCGAATTACCACGACAAGTTTTTCGCCCTCTGCCAAAATGCCCGCAACCGAATCCAAACGGACAAACTTGCTCACCGCCGATTTTTGAACATAATAGTCATTCACGTCGACATTGCTCGCCGCGCGCCACATTATCGTCCCTTCGTCACATAAAAAATAGCGACGTTCTTCTTGAATGATGGCCAACTTAAGCGTTCCCTTGTTTTCTTGGCTGCATTTTCCTAGAAAATATTCCGGGTCCCGGACAGCAACACTGTCTCGCACTTTCACGCTGTCTTTAATGCGGATACTATCTTTCACGACAACGCTGTCTTTGATGCGGACACTGTCCTTTACATCCACGCTGTCTTTTATACGGATGCTATCTTTCACGACAACGCTGTCCTTGATGCGGACACTGTCTTTTACATCCACGCTGTCTTTTATACGGATACTATCTTTCACGACAACACTGTCTTTGATGCGAACGCTGTCCTTTACGTCTACACTGTCGATAATGCGGATACTGTCCTTCACGACAACGCTATCGATAATCCGGATACTATCTATCACGTTCACGCTATCATGAACAACGACCGAATCGCGTTCCACCACATCCGAACTTTTAGAATTTACAGAGCTTTCCGAATCATCACCGCAAGAATTAAGTAACGCCAGAATGGATAAACTGAACAGGATTTTGATTAATTTTCTCTTTCTCATTTTTGTTTTTGTTTAGACTACATGGTCATTGTTCCCGAGGCCAAGCCCTTGACAGGCACATAGCGAGCAATCCCATTCGAGTCCAGTATAATGGCAACACCTGCCAAATAGTTAATCCACTGCTTTGTATCAAAGTAACGCAGATTGACTTTCTTGCTCGTGGCATAAACCGCCAACGGGACAACCAACATGTCGTGGGAAATCCAAACACCAATGCGGTTGATATCGGCAAATCGCGGCATCACGACCGTATTTATGAATTCTTCGCCACGTTTATCCAAATCATAGAAGGCATCGCTATACTTGCCCTGGTAAGCATAAGCCGAAGTCACGACCCAGCCACCACCATCGGAGCTCTTATAGTTTTCCAGCCTTGAGTCGTCTTTCACGAACCAGGCGCCATCCAATTCCTCGATGGTGTTTTCGGCAAACGTCAACCCGGCACCCGTCGCAAAATTCTCCGCAGTCTCCTTGCTTCTCGTGTAAGTCGAGTTCGCAAAAGAGATGCTTTCGCCCTTCAGCTTTGCACCCACCGACTGCGACTGTTTTTTGCCATTGTCGGTCAAATGGCCGTTCTTGCCAGTATCGTCGGTACGTTCGCCATGGCGCAAAATGAAGATGACCTTCTCGCCAGGAGCAACCGTCGCAAGCACATCGGCGATATCCTCGAACGGGGTTACGTCGGCAGCGGTCGCCTCGCGCCAAATACGCTTGCTCTGTTCGTAAACGTAAGACTTGTCCGTATTGATTTTCCCGTTACGGATCTGGCCGGCGTAGGTCCCAGGCCCAAAGCCCACCGTATCTTTTTCAATGTCGGTGGCCACGCGCCAGGACTTGAGCGTATTGTCACAGATGAACCGAATCTTGGGGCTATCCGGATGGTCGTAATACGGGGCAAAATAGGCACTGAGGCTCGTGTTCACGTTCTTGACCTGACCCGCCGTATAGGAATTGCAGGTTTCGAAACCGTAAACCTTAGACCAGAAATTGCGCAAATGCTTTTCGAAATCGGGAGCTTCGCCCCTGCCCCACGAGGCAAAGACTTGGCGAATCTTATCGTAGCCGCCACTTGCATCCAACTCCATGAGCCAGTCCGCCAAGTCCGCACGGGCGTTGTTGTCGTCCCAGTTGCCATTGCCCTTGATGCGTTCGGCAATACCGTTGGCATAGCTCACCATCTCGTGACCGGAGCCCTTGCGCTGCATCATAATCGAAATCGCAAGCAAGGCCGCACTATACTCATCGCCACCAAAAAGGTTCACCTCGTCTGCCGTGACCGAAGAGCCCGAAGCCGTAGTGGTATGAGTGTGGCCACCACCCCAGCTACCGCCACCATTATTTCCACCGCCGCCAAAGAACCAACCGCCGTTGTTGCCCCCGCCACTGCTTCCGCTACCGCCACCGAGGTCGATATTGAATGCAGAGAGAACATCCTTGAGCGCCTGCGCCTTCATGCTCCGGATAGGTTGGTTGAACCCGGAATTTTCGACGAGTTTCATGAGGCGCGGAGATTCCAGGTGAGTCAGCATGTTGACGTTCACGGAATCGCGCTCGGTCAAATCAGTCACAGAATGGAGCGTGACCATCGACGTCGAGAGCCCGCCCGAAAGTTCGTTACGGAAATACCCGTTCACCTCGACGCGCACATACGGGGAGACCAGGTTCACTCCCGGGAACGCATAGCTGCCGTCACCCGAGGCAATGCAGGTTTCGTGCGTCCGCCTAGAATCGGCCATGCGCTTTGCGCTGTCCAGTTCAATAATCTTGACCGAAGCCCCATAGCGGAACGGCCCCTTCTGAGCGGCACCCGCAACCGGGACAGCCACCCTGCGGTACGTTCCCGCAAGTGCCGGGTCTTCGACTTCGGCAGCATCACTCGCCGTAAACGGATCCACCGTCAAATTGCCATCCGCGCAAGTCGCCTTCACAATACCGATTACAGAAGTTCGCCATTCACCATTGATGCAGAAATACAGGTCGCTGGCTTCGTCAACCAAGAAGGTTTCGCCCTCGTTTTGCGCGGTGCAAGGCGGAAGTTCCTTTTTTGTGCTCACGACGCTTGTATCGACGACTATGGTTTCAAGGTCAGGAGGGTTCACACCCGAATGGTTGACAGAATCCACCTTATTCTGATTTTCCCAAGGATTTTTGGAATCGGAGGAACCATGCCTAGAACTGCTAGAATATTTTTGCCTGTGGCTATGCCCCGTATGGGTCGAATCAATATCCGTGCTTTCTGAAAATTCCTCTTCCTCCGGAGAGTACGACTTGTCGTCTCCACACGAAATTGCCAACAAGGCAAACAGGAATAAGGAACACAATTTCTTCATAGTAACATAGATATAGATTTTTTTCTTCTATTATCCAAATCTTATTGGCTAATATTTAGCTTACCATCCTTGGAAATAGCCAGATTTTAGCCCTTTAAAGGCTACATAACGACGATTTCCGGATTTATCCCAGATAATGGCGATTCCGGCAAGGTAATTAATCCACGTTCCGCCGTCTTTCACATTCATGTTAATATTCAAATCTGAGCAGTAGGCGACAAACGGAACCATCAGCTTGTCATGCGAACTGAGCATGATAAACCTTTCGGGGACCGTGTCGTACTTGGCAAGTAAAACATCCTCGATCAGTTCGGCGGAGCGGTCTTTCAAGTTGTAGTATGCAACCGTTTCTGCACCATCGGTGTAGGCGCCGTTGTACACATAAAGGCCGATGGCCTCCCAGCCACCACCGGAAGCATTTTCCACCTTGTTCACCGTATCACGGTTGACCATGTACCAGTCGTCGTTCAACTCGGGGAAAGTATCAGCAATCGTCGTATCCTGGCCACGCCCGAGAGCAATCGAAATGACCGTCTGCTGCGCACGATAGAACTCGGAAGCCCCGAGGCGGAAATCCTCTTTATGTTTCTTCAGCTTGGCTCCGACTTCCTTGGATTCCTGGACGCCCTTACTGGTCAAGGGACCTTCCCTACTCACAATGTCCTTGTCGCGTTCACCATGGCGAAGCAAGAAAATCACCTTCTCGTCGTCTTTGATCCCCTCATAGACTTTCTGAATATCGACAAAGTCGGTAATGGCAGACTTCTTGACAAAGTAAGCGTCACGTTCTGCACGGGAAGACACCACTCGCCAACTGCTACTGGCCGCATTGTAGGTATAGACAATTCCCGCATTGACAAGACCCTGACGAGTTTCGCCATCCTGGCCGGCACCAAACCCGTAAGTGTCCTTTTCCTTGTCCGTCGCTTCGCGCCATGCCCCTGTACCCTCGTCACACACGAAGCGATCCATCGTGACCGATACATCGGAATCGTCCGCAGCATAATACTTGCTGAACTTGTTTTTCGCATGGACGACTGCGCCGTAGCTTTCGGCTGTGCAGGCCTCTATCCCCAATTCTGCCAGGTAGAAGGTCCTGATATACTTTTCAAAATCAGGTACAGCAGTAAGCCCGATTTTTTCCACATTCTTATGGACGGTCTCGAATTCATCGTTGACATCTTCGCCAAACGCCCAGTCTGCAATTTTGGCGCGGGCAGAGGAATCCTTCCAGGAACCATCCGCAAAGTCAGTGGCCACCTTCCACAAGTTCGCCGCAGTATCGTTTGCAACAGCCTGCATCATGATAGTCACGGCCAAGAGAGCGGCACCCGCTTCGCCAGCAGCAAACGACGTCACCGAATCAACCGAGCCCAAACCGGCCTTGTCGAAATGGAACGCTTTCCAGACAGCATCGGACGCCTTTTGGGAAGCCTTCCCCACAGTCGTCGATTCAGACGACTTCAAAAGGTGTTGCATGTAAACAGACTTGAGATACGTAAGGACGTTGACATTGGCTTCGCCGCCCTTTCCCTGAGCATTCACGAGAGCATACAAGGTATCTTTCATCGTTATCGAGCCACCATGCACCAAGTCGGAGACTTTGCCGTAAACACTCGCACGCGCATAAGGGGGGAGGAACGTCACATTCGCAGCCGAGTAGGCCCCATCTTTCGCAGAAATCGTTACAGGGAAACTGCTCCCAGTCTTCTTGAAAGTCTCGTCCAGAACATCCACGACAACCGAACTTCTGGAATCAAAGATGCCATAGCCGAAAAAGCCCGTGACCGTGACATTTTCCAATTTCGAAGGATCCTTATCGTCTTTGTTGGACGGATCCGTCTGCACAACTTCGGAAGTATCGCTTTTTTGCGTAGAATCGTTAACAGCCGAATTCTGATTCAAGGAATCTGTAGACGTCACCGTGTCCGAATGCGAGACTAAAGAACTCTGGCCAAGAGAATCCGTCTTCGCCGGTTCTACAGAAGAACTGTCCAAAATTTTGGTCCAGCCACCGACTCCGCAAATATACTGGACGCCATCCAAAGAATCGACAATCCCAACGCTCGTGGAATCACACAGGCGCATCTCATACTTTGAATCAGAGCCGCTAGCAGTGTCGTCACCGCACGATGCGAAAAAACACAATGTACCGATGCACACTGCAAGACCAAGGGACTTCAAACCAACGTGTCTACCCAAGCGTTTCTTTGACATATCGTATCCTTGCCGATAAAGCCAACAGAGCATCCCAAAAACCAAGCCTTGGACCGGTCCAGTCAAAAGCTCGCTTAAAAATAATTTTTTTGTAACAAGAATTCAAGATAGGCGGCAACCTATAGGGGTTGCCCAACCCATTTTTAAAGCATTTTTCCTGTTTCCAAGAACCGGTTGTGCATCTCGAAGGCTCGGGACAGGGCAAGCGGAAGGTGAACCCCCTTGGCATGCTTCAGGCCGAACTCCAATACATCGGTCAGTTCATCGCGAAAATCGGGATGGGCACAATTCTTGATAATCAGGCGAGCACGTTCTTCGGCTGGCAACCCGCGAAGGTCGGCCACGCCCTGCTCCGTCACGAAAATCATCGTATCGTGCTCGGTATGGTCCACATGGCTCACGTAAGGGACCACTGAACTGATTGCCCCACCTTTGGCAACGGACGGCGTGAGGAAAAATCCCAGCGCACAGTTACGCGCAAAATCTGCAGAACCCCCGATGCCGTTCATCATGGCAGAACCGCAGACTAGCGAGCTGTTCACGTTGCCGAAAATATCCATTTCGAGTGCCGTATTCATCGAAATCACACCGACACGGCGAATCAGGTCGGGACTGTTGCTCACCTCCTGCTGGCGCAGGATAAAATGCTTTTTCCATTCGGCACTGTTTTCCACGAATTCCTTCTGGGCCGATTGCGAAAGCGTGAGCGCCGTTCCCGAAGCAATTCCAAGTTTCCCGCGTTTGAGGA
The DNA here is from genome assembly GCA_946405515.1 of uncultured Fibrobacter sp. Taxonomy (GTDB): domain Bacteria; phylum Fibrobacterota; class Fibrobacteria; order Fibrobacterales; family Fibrobacteraceae; genus Fibrobacter. The sequence continues at coordinate 11,153 of CAMJHM010000013.1, forward strand.
GCGGCAGGCAAGCTTCCTGAATAACCTCGGTGAAAAGGTCAATCTGGCCAAGCCTATCGTCTTCGGCCATGGCGCAAAGTACTGCATTTGCCACCTTGCCGACGCCACTTTGGTAGGCCATGCCCTTGGGCAGGCGCCCACGAGATTCCTCGAAGCGGATAAAGTCCAGAATGCGTTCACCGATATTTTTCGAAACCTCGTCGGGTTCCACGAAAGGAGTCACCTCGTCGAGACAATCCTGTTCGACAATGGCAATCACCTTGTTCGTATCAATCTGCACAAATTCGCCCCCAACGCGGTCTCCGGCCGAATATATCGGGAATGGTTTTGCGTGGGGCGGAAGCTCGGGCAGGGCATTATCGTGCATCCCGATGCAGCTGTCGCCCAGGCGGGTATTCAGTTCCAAGATAATCTTTTGGGCCATTTCGAGGTAGCATACGGAATTGCCACCCGATGTCGAAAGGCAGACGCGGCCATCCGGCAAAATGGCGGAGACTTCGATAATGGCAACCGTCGGTGCAGGAACGGCCCCAGTACGAACAAGATAGCCCATCTTGCCGAGATGTGCATCGATATAGTGGATACTGCCGTCGTTTATCGCCTTGCGGAGACTCGGATTGCTCTGGTAAGGCATGCGGAGGCTTACGGCATTGGCCCGAGCAAGAGCCCCATCACAACTGTCACCAGTAGAGGCTCCCGAAAAAAGCGTAACCTTGAAATCCTGCCCGGCCTCGTGCAACTGTGTCGCACGTTCGGCAAGGGCGGCAGGGACAGCCTTGGGATACCCCGCGAGCGTAAAGCCGGACAAGCCCAAAACATCCCCGTTATTTATCATTCCTGCAGCTATTTCGGCACTGCATTTCCTTGAAGTAATCCAGTCCATGGCGTAAAAGATAAATAAAAGTGGTTGGTGGTTAGTAATTAGTGGTTAGTGATTGGTGGTTAGTGATTAGTGATTGGTGGTTACCAATCACTGTTTACTGTTTACCAACCACTGTTCACTGTTTACTATTTACTATCTTCCCCCTCGTGCTACACTTTATCAAATACAATATCATCGGCATTCTGAATACCCTCATCACGCTCATCGTGGTCTGGATTCTCCACCAGATTCTTGATTGGAACCTGGAACTTTCAAATTTCCTCGGATTTGTTGCGGGCGGCCTGAACAGCTACCTATGCAACCGCATCTGGAACTTCAAAAGTACGAACAAGAAGCGGACCGAAGTCATTCGCTTTGCCATCGTCTTCCTGTGCTCGTACTCGATAAACCTGCTCGTGCTCGAAGGTTGCGTTTACCTGTTCTCACACGTTTCCTGGTGCATGAGCATCAGCAATTTCATGTCTCGCTTCATGAAACCCGGCTATCTCGCCAATATCATTGCAAACGTAGTGTACGTGATTGTGAGTTTCATGCTCTATAAAAAGTGGGTCTTTAAAAAGTAAACCACACAAAAAAGGCTCCGCCATCGCGGAGCCCTTCTTGTATCAAGCTTTTGCTTACTGGAACACGACCAGTTCGATGCGTTCCTGCTTGCCGCTCTTCTGGTTGGCTTCTTCGCCGCTGAAGCTTGCCGTGCGGAGGCGAGTGGCATCGACACCCTTGGACATCAAGGTGCTCTGCACCGCGATAGCACGATCCTGAGCGAGCTTCTTGTTCTTTTCGGCATTGCCATTGCCACCGACATAGCCCTGGATTTCGAGCTTCAAGGTCGGAACCTTCTTCATGAGGGCAACGATGTTCGCAATGGAGGTCGCACTGCCCTTAGAGAGCGTAGCGGTGCCCTTGTTGAAGGTGAGACCGCGGCCGAGAACCTCAAGGTCTTCCTTCTTGCTGGCCGAGCAGCCCCTAGCGTCGACAGAAATTCCCTTCGGGGTACCCGGGCACTTGTCCTTATAATCCGGAACAAGGTCACCATCGCTATCCAGAGAGCAACCGGTAGAATCCACAGGAGCACCCTTCGGAGTGTTCGGGCACTGGTCAATACCATCGGCCACGCCATCCTTGTCGGTATCGCGGTCGCAACCGACGCTGTCCACCTTGGCACCCGGCAGGGTGTTCGGGCACTGGTCAATCTGGTCGGGGACGCCGTCCTTGTCGAAGTCAAGGGCGCAACCGACGCTGTCCACCGTAATACCCTTCGGAGTATTCGGGCACTTGTCCTGCTTGTCTGGAACACCATCCTTGTCATCGTCCTTCACGCAGCCGAGGCTATCAACATCGAAGCCGGCCGGAGTGTTCGGGCAGCGGTCCACGCCATCCGGTACGCCGTCCTTGTCAAAATCCGGTTCGCAACCGAGAGTATCAACCTTGGCTCCCTTCTTGGTGTTCGGGCACTGGTCAATACCGTCGAACACGCCATCCTTGTCGGAATCCAGCGGGCAACCCGTAGAGTCGACCTTGGCTCCGAACGGAGTATTCTGGCACTTGTCGCGGAAATCAGCGACACCATCCTTGTCGGTATCAACAGGGCAACCGTCCGCCGAAACCTTGATGCTGTCCGGAGTATTCGGGCACTTGTCGAGCATGTCGGCAACGCCATCCTTGTCAGCATCGAACGGGCAGCCGAGGCTATCCACAGCGAAGCCCTTCGGAGTCGCCGGGCACTTGTCGAGGTCGTCCATGACACCGTCGTCGTCGCTATCGCCGACGCAGCCCACATCGTTGACCTTCACGCCCTTCGGAGTATCGGGGCACTTGTCATCAATATCAATCACGCCATCGCCATCGGTATCAATACCGCAACCGAGGCTATCGACTGTTGCACCAGCCTTGCTGTACGGGCACTTGTCCTTGATATCCGGAACACCGTCGCCATCGGTATCATTGAACTGCTTCGAGGCGAGTTTGTCACCCTTCGTAATAATCGTCGGGTCGTCGTAAGCCTTCTTGCGGGCATCGAAATGCCACACAAGGGCAGCAACACCGGCGATGATCGGGGTAGAAGCGTAGCAATAGGTAGCAGACTTGCCGTTCTTGCGGAACTGGACCTGGTAGTTTTCGCAATTTTCACGTTCTTCACCCGATTTGTATCCGGGGTTCATGAAGAAGCGGGAAGAGAAGTCGACACCCATCGTCAAGTCAACATGGTCTCCGAGGTGAGCACGGAAGCCCGGAGTAACGAGCATCGGGTCAACAACCGGATCGCGCGGGTACTTGGTCTTTTCCACGCGCATTTCGCCAGAGAATTCGACGAAGAAGTCAACCGCGTTACCCGGAACCAAGTTCAGGGCCGTAGCATAAGAAACAACGTTGGCGGCATCGTGGCCGAGAGCCTTGAGGAAGCCACCGCTCAAGTTCCAGCGGAGCGGGAATCCGATTTTCGTCAAATCAAGCGATAAAGCAAGGGATGCAGAAAGAGCCATTCCTTCGCCAGAATAGGCAGAAGTCACACCATTGTCGTCAAGATACCAAGCATGGCGGGGGCGCACACCGGCACCATCGGTTCCAGACGGGATGTACATTTCAAGGAACGTAGCAACACCAAAGAAGAAACTGTCATCGAACGGGACACGGAGCTTGGTCCAGACATCCACGTCGCCCATGCCCGAGGACCACATTTCGTCGCTCACAGGGGATCCTTCATCGGAATTGGCATGATCGTAATAAACCGGCAGGCTAGCACCGATATCCCAGAAGTCGAGGATACCAATACCCAGGTTCACGTTTCCCGACAACGAGGCGTCATCAGCATTGAATGAAGAAGTCTTGCCATTTTCATCGGTATAGGTACCGCCACGACTAAGAGACCAGGAATCCAATGCAAAATCACCACCCAGACCGAAGGAGAAGTTCCATTGTCCCAGCGTTTTGGCATTCACTTGATGAAGACCATCTGATCCGCCCTGTAGACCGGTCTGGGCAAAAGCCATCCCGGCGGAGAGCAGCGAAAGTGCTATTAACTTTTTCATCTATCATCCCTTGATGTTAAAGGTTTGTGATGAAAAATATATTTTTTTGACAAAAAGTTTGCATCCACAGCCTAAAACAATGCATCTAATCAGGCAAAAAGGAAATTATTTTGGACACATCCCCTATTCTTTCTATCCAGAACCTGCGCCGAGACTTTAAAATGGGCGACGAGACCGTACATGCGCTGCGAGGGGTGAGTTTTGACATCCACAAAGGCGAATTCGTGACCATCATGGGAGCGAGCGGGTCCGGAAAGTCCACCATGTTGAACATTCTCGGGTGCATGGACCGACCCACTGCCGGACATTATATATTGGATGGCGAACACACCGAAAAGCTCAAGCGGGACGCCCTCGCCCGCATCCGCAGCCAAAAAATCGGGTTCGTATTCCAAAGTTACAACCTGTTGAGCCGCACCACCGCCATCGAGAACGTGGAACTGCCTCTATTATACAATTCGAAGGTTTCTTCTGCCGAAAGGCGCCGCAGGGCAATCAAGGCGCTCGAAAGGGTCGGGCTTGCCGACCGCATGAACCACCTCCCCAACCAGCTTTCGGGTGGCCAGCAGCAGAGGGTCGCCATCGCCCGCGCATTGGTGAACGACCCCGTAATTATCCTCGCCGACGAAGCGACCGGAAACCTGGACACACGCACGAGCTACGAAATCATGATGATTTTCCAGGAACTCAACCGGCAAGGGAAAACAATCGCCTTCGTGACGCACGAACCCGACATCGCCACATTCAGCGGCCGGACCATCACGCTGCGCGACGGACTCGTAAAGAAGGACATCGAAAACGAGAACGTGCAAGACGCGAAAGCCGCGTACGAAGCACTGCCACCACCAGAGGAGTTTGAGGAATGAGACGAAAGACGAAAGACGAGAGACGAGAGATGAAAGAAATGAGACGAGAGGCTCCTAACCACTATTTACTAACCACTTCCTACTTCTAACTCCCTATGTCCCCTATTACCCTTATCAAAATTTCCCTCCGCGCCCTATTGCGCAACCGCATGCGTACCTTCCTCTCGGTGCTCGGCATCGTTATCGGTGTCGCAGCCGTGATTGCCATGGTGGCCATGGGCGAAGGCTCCCGCATCTCCATCAAGGAACAGATGACCTCGATGGGCTCGAACGCCATCATCATCATGCCCAACCGCGACAGGCGCGGCGGAGTGCAGATGGAATCTACCGAATCGCTCGAAGAAGCCGACGTCATCGCCATCCGCGAGCAGGCAACCTACATCAACGGAGTCTCCCCGATGATGACCGTGAACGGGCAGGCCATTGTCGGCAACAACAACTCCCCCACGTCGCTTTCTGGCGTTTCTGCCGATTACCTCAAAATCCGCAACTACGAAATCGAAGACGGAGTGATGTTCGACGATGCCACCGACCGCATGGCGAAAGTCTGCGTTATAGGCCAGACTGTCGCAAAGAACCTGTTCCCCGAAGGCGACCCCATCGGCAAGACTATCCGTTACAAGAACATTCCGCTGAAAGTCATCGGCACCTTGAAGGCCAAAGGCTCCGGCGACTTTGGGCAAGACAACGACGACGTGATTTTCACGCCTTACCAGACCGTGATGCGCAGGTTCTCGGCGACAACGAACATCCGGCAAATTTATGCGAACTCCATCGGCGAAGGCTATGCCGAAAAGGCGACCGAGGAGATTATGGGAATCCTCAAGGAACGCCGCAACTGGACAAAGCCCACCGACCCGTTCCGCGTATTCACGCAAGAAGAAATGATCCAAATGGTCACGAGCACCTCGGACCTGATATCGCTCGTACTCACGATTATCGCTGGAATTAGTTTATTTGTAGGCGGTATCGGTATCATGAACATCATGTACGTGTCCGTTACCGAACGCACCAAAGAAATCGGACTCCGCATGGCCATCGGTGCCCGCAGCCGCGACATCATGTTCCAGTTCCTGTTCGAATCCGTCATCATCAGCCTCTTGGGCGGTGTCATCGGCATCATGCTCGGCATCGCCGCTTCCGAAATCGTAAAGACTTTCTTCAACATGCCCATGAGCGTTTCCATTACAAGCGTTATCGTGAGTTTTGCCGTATGCTTTGCCACGGGAGTCTTCTTTGGTTGGTACCCCGCACGTAAGGCGAGCCGGCTCGACCCCATCGAAGCGCTCCGGTTTGAATAGTTTACTATTTTAAAGTCATGAATTTCCTCGAATTTATCAAACCGATGCCGGTCGTGGGCATTCTCCGCGACATTCCCCAAGGCGCCGAAGAGGCGTGCGTCAAGACGGCCGCCCAGTGTGGCCTCAAGGCCATCGAAGTCACGATGAACACGGCAAATGCCGCCGAAATCATCGTCTCGCTCAAGACGGCCGCTAAACCTCACGGCATCACAGTCGGCGCAGGCACAGTCCGTCACGGGCACGACCTGGAAAAGGCTCTTGCCGCTGGAGCAGAATTCATTGTCACCCCGAACACCCGCAACGAAATCATCCGACTTTCGTGTACGGCAGGCATCCCCATCATTCCGGGGGCACTCACGCCGACCGAAGTGCAAAAAGCCTTTGACCTCGGTGCCACGGCCGTGAAGATTTTCCCGGTCAACTGCGTAGGCGGCCCCGAATACATCAAGGCGCTGCGCGGCCCGTTCCGCGACATTCCGCTGATGGCCTGCGGCGGAGTCAATGCGGAAAACGCCCAAGATTACTTCAAGGCGGGAGCAAACCTCGTCTCGTTCGGAGCAAGCATTTTCAACCCGACGCTCATGGCTGCCGGCGACTGGGATACCATCGCAAACAAGCTGAAAGCCCTGCTTGATGCGATAAAGTAGTTCCAAGCGATATCGATTAAACAGCAATGGCGGGCCAAAACCCGCCATTTGAATTTCAAAGCAAGGAATTTATTCCTTATTTTCTCCCGGCGTGCATCTGTTTCTTGCACTCGTACATGGAGGCATCGGCACTGTGGAGCATGTCATCCATGTCCTTGTAATCTTCGGAGGAATGGGCAATGCCATAGGCGAAGGTCACGGACTGGTCCACGATGGTAATACCCGACACGGCGTTCTGCATACGTTCTGCGCAAGTCAGCGCGCCTTGCCTGTCGGTATCGGGGCATAGCACCATGAACTCGTCACCGCCCATGCGGAACAGCACGTCGGAATCACGCAAAAGCTTCTTGACGACACCCACCACACTGCGCAGCAAGAGGTCGCCCGCCTGGTGGCCGTACTTGTCGTTGACCAACTTGAGACCGTTCAAATCAAAGTACACGAGCGAGAACGAAGTCCCGTAGCGCTTGCTGCGGGAGAACCATTCCCTGAGGGTGTACATGGCATGGCGGCGGTTATAGCACTTGGTCAAATCGTCCGTAAGCGAGATGTCGCGCAAGAACCGGAGTGTCCTGGACAAACGGATATGCACGTTGACACGCGCAAGCAAGATGTCGGCGATGGCGGACTTGCTGATAAAATCGGAAGCGCCGGAATGGAACCCCTTCGTAACACTGTCGGAATCCTCGCGGCTCGTGAGGAAGATAATCGGCAAATCGTCCAGAGCGTACATCTGGCGGATACGAAGACACACTTCGAACCCGTTCAGGCTCGGCATGTTGATATCGAGCAAGACAAGATCCACCCTTTCGTGCTCCAGCCGTTCAAGAGCCTCTTCGCCCGAAGTGCATGTCACGACACTATACCCGACATGGGACAAAAGCTCGCTGGTCTTATCCAGCATTTCGACATTGTCGTCTACAATGAGAATTCTTTCCTCAACCATGTTTCCCTCTTTCTGCGACACATAGCCTCTAAGTCACAGCACAACTAATCTAATATTCTTTTACCGAAAAAGAATACCCCGAAAAATAGGAAATCTTGCTAATCTTTCTTTTTTGCGGAAAAAGGCTTTTTTCTCGCGCAATGTAACATCTTTATAACAAATTGCCGTGTTAAAAAGGCGCTCTAGAGGTACTCCAGACGAGGGACACAAGGCACCAAACCACGGCGGGACGCATATTCAAAGAACATTTTGAGCGATTCCTTGCGCTGCTCCGTGAACCGGTAGTCCAACGCATTGTAGTATTCGTCCACCACAGGGCGCGGCAAGTTCACAGGATACTTTGCGAGCCAAAGGTCCAATGCGTGAGCCTTGTCTTCGCGGAACTTATCGATGCTTTTTTGCGTCAATTCCATATAACGTTCCACTATCGGGCGGCAATCCGGGCCAAGCACCGCCTTCGAGATGACCCACGCTCCGAACACGAACGGGACCCCCTGCCAGGCCTGCCACAACGTCCCGAGGTCGTAGCCGAAGACGAACCGGTGCCGTTCGTTCTCCTCGAGCGCCTGGTCTCCAATCAGGAGGCACGCATCGTCTGTTGGGCACACAGAACCGCCACAGACATAATCCGGCTTCAGCGAGAACCGGTCTTCCAAGATAATCCGCAACAGCGCGACAGAGGTTTCGCTCTGCGATGTCATGCGAACGGACTTGCCCGAAAGTTCCTCGATGGGATAACGGGAAAAAAGCTTGACCGAACGGACCTCGAAGCCACAAGAGGTGCAAAGTTCCGGCGACAGCACGAACGCTCCGGGTTTCTGAGCAAAAGTGACAGAAGATGCCGGGGAAAGGTGGATACGCCCTTCCTTGAGCCCTGCACAATGGGCACTGGGTGGCCCGTCCACGAATTCGACACCGGGCAATCCGGCGTTCTCTCTCAAAAAATCGTGAAAGAACGGCGCACAGACCAAAAAAGGAATACGACCCACGCAAATGTTCATGCAAAAAAATTAACTTTTCTTCGCTAGCCTAAAAAGGCAATCCACAGAACTAACGATTAAAGATAGTGATTAAGGTATAATGGCTGTATTTCACGTGAAGAAAACCTCCGTCGGGGACGACCAGAGCAGTTTAGTCTTTAAGGGAAAAATCGTCGAAGGACCGATCAGCAAGGGCATGATCCTTGAAATTCCTGTCACCCAGGAAGCCGTGATCAAGATGAAGATTGACGACGTCGTCCAGTTCGACAAGCAGAAGGACGACGAAAAGAAAATCGGACTTGTCGTTGATTTCAAGGCTCTCCCCGATGACATGGAAGTCATCATGGGGCTGAACATTGCCGACGAAGACCTGACTATCTCCGCCGAATAGTTATTTCAACAACAAACAAAGGGATGTTATGAAGCGGGAACGACTGCGCGGAGTGAATTTGGGCGGCTGGTTTAGCCAAGTCGACTGTATCGAAGAAAAGGATCCTGCGGGTTTTCCCGGAATACTGGAGCACATCCGGACATTCCTCTCCGCAGAAGATTTCGTGCGAATCCACAAGGCGGGGTTCAACCACGTGCGCCTGCCCGTGGACTACTTTAACCTGTTCGAAACGGAAGGACTCAAGCCCAAGGACGAGGTTTTCGCACTGCTCGACAAGGCCCTCCGCGATATCCAGGCCACCGGCCTAGACGTCATCCTGGACCTGCACAAGTGCCCGGGGCACGATTTCCACCTGGGTTCGTACCAGGAACAACCGTTCTTCGTCAGCGCCGATGCCCGCAAAGACACCGCGAAAGTCTGGTCCTATATGGCAGAGCGTTACAGTAACGAACCGCGCGTGATGATGGAACTCTTGAACGAGCCCGCCGCCACCGATTCTCGGATTTGGGACAAAGTCAAGGACGAAATTTTCTGGGCCATCCGCAAACATGCCCCCAAGAACACCATCGTGGTCGGGAGCAACAAATGGAACAGCGCCCGCGAATTCCAGTACCTGACACCGCTCGACGACGACAACGCCATCTACAGTTTCCACACCTACACCCCCGTGACGTTCACCCACCAAGGTGCCGCCTGGATTAGCGACCCGTTCTTCAAAATAGAACGCCCCTGGCCTGGGGACTACGCCGCACCCGAACAAGGCGCCGAAACCCGGCTCGATGTGGAATACGGCAAATGGGACAAGGCAAGGCTACAAGCAAGCATCCAGAATGCGCTAGACTTCCGCGCCAAATACGACCTGCCCGTCGCCTGCAACGAATTCGGAGTTTACGTACAAGTGCCGCGCAAATACCAGATGGCTTGGATGCACGACTTCATGGAAATCCTGCGCGATGCCGACGTGGGTTACAGCTATTGGAACTACAAGAATCTGGACTTCGGGATAGTCTCCAAGGGAGAGTCGCTGCACAACGACCTGCCACAGTACAACAACCCCGAAAGGCTCGACCAGGAACTGCTGGATTTACTTGCAAAAGGGTAAAAAAATGGCGGGTCAAACCCGCCATTTTTGCATTGTCATTTCAAGTTCTTTTATTCTTTCTTCGACTTCTCGTGGCATTCTTCGCAGGGGCAGTGGTAGCAATCACCGGTCTCGGCGTAATCCTTGCCGCTCCAGCAGTAAGTGCAGAGCTGGTCTTCGGGCAGGCCAATGGCGTGAATCACGTCGTCGATACGCTGGAATGCAAGCGTCGTGAGGTTCAGCTTCTGGCGGATGTATTCCACCATGCCCTTGTAGGCTTCGCCATCGGGATTTGTGTACTTCTCGATATCGGCGTTTTCGCCTTCCTGGTCACGAATGTAGCGACGGGTAATCAAGTCGTATTCGTTCTTGGAACGGGAGAAATTGATGAACTTGCACGGATAAACGAGCGGCGGGCAAGCGATACGCATGTGCGTCTCCTTACAGCCGAGCGAATAAAGCTTCAGGGCCTGCTTGCCGAGCTGCGTGCCGCGCACGATAGAGTCGTCGCAGAACACGAGACGGCGATCCTTGATGAGTCCCGGAATCGGGATGAGCTTCATGGAGGCGACGCGTTCGCGCTGCTTCTGGTCTTGCGGCATGAAGGAGCGGGCCCACGTGGGCGTGTACTTGACGAAGGGGCGTGCAAACTTGATGCCGGCCTCGTGCGCATAACCTAACGCATGTGACGTACCGGAGTCCGGAATTCCGCAGGCGGCATCAGCTTCGGTGGGAGTTCTCTTGGCGAGAGCGGAACCGCAACGGTAACGCGTCATCTCGACATTGCGGCCTTCGTAGCTCGATGCCGGGTAGCCATAGTAAACCCAGAGGAACGAGCAGATGGCCATCTTCTTGCCGGGCTCGACGAGCGTCGTTTCGCCATCCGGAGTGATCTCCACAATTTCGCCGGGACCAAGGTCACGCACGTGTTCGTAGCCGAGGTTGTGCAGGGCACAGCTTTCTTGGACGGCAATCATCGAGCCTTCCTTCTTGCCGAGGATAATCGGCGTGCGGCCCCATTTGTCGCGGCTTGCAAAGAACTTGCCATCGCTGTTCATGAGCAGCACGGAGCAACTTCCCTTCACCTTCTCATGCACGTACTTGAGACCGTCGACAATCGAGTCGCGGGTCGCGATGAGCGCGGACACGACTTCGGTCGGACCAACCATACCGCTCGTGGTCGAGTACTGCAGTTGCATGCAGTTGTTGCGGAAGAGTTCGTCCTTGAGTTCTTCGATGTTCGTCAGGAGGCCGACGGTGACAATCGCGAACGTGCCGAGCTTGGACGTCATCACGAGCGGCTGCGGGTCGGTGTCGGAGATGACGCCGATGCCAATCTTGCCCGAGAAGGATGCGATGTCGTGTTCGAACTTGCTGCGGAACGGGGTATTCTGGATGTTGTGGATCGAACGGTGGAACATTCCGTTCGACTTGAGAACCGCCATACCGCCACGGTGGGTTCCAAGATGTGAGTGGTAGTCAGTACCGAAGAAAAGATCGCTTACGCAATCGTCCTTGGAAACAACGCCGCAAAAGCCGCCCATAAAAACTCCTTGGCAAAAGTAAAAAGCGTTTTAGCCAAAATTAGAAATTTTGGACGGACGATTCAATCCGGCAATTAAATTTCCGTGAAGCGGTCCACGACAGAACCATCGGCAAGAGTCACCTTGCTTTCAAAATCTTCTCGGGAACGCACCCAGACCGTCCCCTTCGGATGGTCGAGCGAAACGTATTCGCTGCGGTAGACAACTAGGGGCTGAACGCTCTCACAATCCAAGGCATCGGCCACGACGACGGTGTAAACCATCGTCGCCTTCTTGTAATGCCGGTACTTACGCCCGGCAATAGCCTTGGACATGGAGACGCACCTACAACGTTACTGGACGTTCACGGTACGCACGGTATTGCCGACGCGGAGCAGGTAATAGCCCGCACGGGGAACCGCAATCGCGAAGTCCTGAGCAACAGAGCAACCCTGAGACATCACGCGACCGTTGATATCGAGCAAGAAGTAGTCGGCACCTGCCGGAACACCGGTAACGAGAATCTGGCGGTCGGCAGAAATCACACTAAACTGCGGCAGCTGGGCAGAGACCTGAATAGCATCCTTGCCCTTGCTGGAACTGCTCTTACTGGAGCTGCTCTTGCCGGAACTGGACGACTTGCTATCGCCCCCTTCCTTACTCGAACTGCTGGAAGTCACCGTGCTCGACTTTCCTTGCGGTTCAACCGTTATAGTCACGTCGTTGCCGGGCATCTTGAACGAGAGGTTCGTTTTCGCTCCAGAGTCTTTTCTGTTGATGCTTGCAATTCCTGTCGCCGAGAGCGTAAAGCCGGTATATCCAGACACAAGAGTAATCGTCACATTGATATCGTCGTCAGCTTTTGCCTTGGCTTTAGAAACTTCGCACTTCAGTTCGCCACAACCTTCTACCTTGACCTCGTATACACCAACCTTATAGGTTGCCTTTATGGTCACATCAGAGGCAGGCATCTTGAACTTGTACGTGGAACTATCCTGCACCAAATTGACCGGAGATCCATTATGCTTCTTGACCGAGATGGAATCTAGAATGAAACCCGATTCAGGATAAACGCCCAGCGTGATTTCGGTCCCTTCGAGAGTACAATCCCTGTATTGTTTAGAGAACGAACCCGCCATCTGGATCGTGCCGTATTCGTCCGGGACAATCTCTACGCAGTAGTAACCGTCATCTTCGCTAGTAGTAGACTGGGAACTCTGACTATCGAAGCTGCTGCTCGACGATTCGTCCTTTTTGGAGTTGCTGGAACCATCGCCCTGCTGCGAACTCGTCCCGCTCGAAGAGGAGCCAGCCACAGCCTTGAAGTTTGCCGCAATGATTGTGTTGTAACCGGGGACCTTGTAAGTGTAGGTGCCGTTATTCTTGGTCGGGATAAACGATTCCGACTGTTTATCAGCATTCACCACCTTCACGAAGTCAATCTCGTAGTTCTCGTCGGGAGTCACAGTGAACGAAACATTGGAACCGTATTTAAGGTAAGGATTCCCTGCGTACGAAACACTCCCGTTTGGAACATCCTGGACAGAAACCAGATACGACTGCGTTTCAGAATAAACCGTCACAGTCGCATCACTCTGGCCCATCTTGATGATGTAAATCGCAGAATCCCCACTTTTCCTCTGACTAACAATATCTTTAACATCTGAAATATTGACATTGCCGGCGTAAGCACTATCCGAGTTAACAATCACGACAGTCACTTCATCGCCCACATCCGCGGAATCAGGAGCGGAACAGGTCAGGCTATCACAGCCAATAAAGGCAATCTTGTAACGAGTCGGAGCCACAAAGAGACTTTCTTCAACAGCAAAGGTCACGTTGTTTCCGGGCATGGCGAAGGTGTATTTATATTCAGTCCCTTCAGAGGAACTTGAAGACGACGAGGTGACGGCCCCTTCACCAAGGCCAATTAAACCTATTTCAAATTTTCCCTTAAAGTTGGAACCTTTTTTAATGACGACCGAGACCGACGATCCGAATTCCTTGGTTATCGGATCCGGGCAATCCAACAGCGTGCAACCATTGACCGTAACCGTGTATGTGCCCTTCTTGAACGAAGAATTTACGGTAACATCCTCATCGGGCATCGTGAACGAGTAGAAGTTGAGTGAATCTTCCTTCAAAGAAATCGCACTTGAGCCCGAGACAGTGATGGACTCCAAAACGTAGCCTGTTTCTGGTTTAGCCATCAATTGAACCGCCGATCCCGCTTCCACAAGATTATTCACGTGGGTGACTTGAGAAACTATTACTTCTCCATGTCCACCTGTGGAAGCCGCAATTATCACATCATGTCCATTTCCGGCAAAGGCGGCTGCACCGAAAGCCAAAACCATATAGGCGAATTTTTTTAGCATACGATTCTCCGTTTCTAATTATTCATCAGCTTGTTGTAAATATACTTATACATTCACCTGAAAACCAGCCAGCCACCCATAATCCTGGGGATGGTCAACGAATTTTTCGGGATTTTTAGCACGCATGGCAAAGAATTCATCGCGAGTCATCCAGACGAAATCGTCCACTTCGCCAGGTTGCGGCACCAAATGGGCGGCTTCTTCGTCGGTAACGCTCGTACGGTACGTATCATAATACTCGTTGTCAATATAGGTTCCGCCATTCAGCGCATTCTCGTGGATTGCCACAAAGAGGAACTCGAGGTCTTCTGGGGATTTGTTCAGGCCCAGTTCCTCCCGGAGTTCGCGAATGGCGGCATTCTTGCTGGTATCCCCTGCCGAGATGTGGCCCGCGCAGCTGGTGTCCAGCAGGTTCGGGTTGTTCTCCTTGAGGTGGCTGCGCAGCTGGAAAAGGATTTTTCCTTCGCCGTTGAACACCCAAACGTGTACGGTACGGTGCCACAGACCTTCGGCATGCACGCGGGTGCGGCCACAGGAATAGCCCGCAGGGGTGCCGTCCGGATTCAAGATGTCAATCTGTTCTTCTTGCATGTGTCAATAGTAGTTTTTCCACTTCGGGGGCAACAGCCTTTTTCTAAAATTAGGCCATGCATTTTGACGATTACAGTATCAAAAAACTTCTCCAGCAGGCCGAATCAGAAAACGTATTCCACAAGGCGGTCGCGGGGTTCATCTTGCCCGACGGGTCGGTACGCACCGTAGCCCTCAATACCCCCGAAAACACCGTATTCGACATCGCAAGTCTCACGAAGGTATGCCCCACATCGACGCTTGCACTATCGTACATTCTTGAAGGCAAACTTGACGTCGATACGAAGGTCGTTGAATTCATACCGGAGTTACAGACAAACTACCGCGAAGACATCCGCATTTTCCACCTGCTCACGCACAGTCTCGATTACCGCGTGCCAATGAAGACCCTGCGCGAGCTCCCGCCCGAAGGGATCCTAAATGCGCTGTACACGTATCAATTTGCAAAAGCGCCCGGCGAAGATTTCAACTACGGGAACCCGGCAAGCGTGCTCCTGGGAATCATACTGCAGCGGCTGGCGGGTGCGGACCTGCAACAGCAGGGCCGCGAGCGGTTCTTTGAACCGCTCGGCATGACGCGTAGCGGCTGGGACCCGCTGAGCCGCGACTGGAATCCGGTACCCAAAAACGAAATTGCGCCGACGGAGTTCTGCAACTTCCGCGGCCGCGAAATCCAGGGAGAAATCCACGACGAGAGCGCCTGGGTGCTGCGCAAACTATTCCCAGTCGGGAGCGCAGGCATGTTCAGCTGCGTGCCCGATTTGCTCAAGTTCGTAAAAATGGTGTTGAACGACGAGCCGAAGGGAATCCTCGACCTAGTAAGCCGAAACGCCTTTGCCCGCGAAGATGCTGCCAAGTTCATGCCCGCAGGGGCCACTGCCGCGGAGGGCGCCTGCACAGCCTTGGGCTGGGAACTTGCCCAGAGCAAGTTCATGGGGTCGCATATCTCACCCCGCACCTTCGGCAAGACGGGTTTCACCGGCGCAAGCATCGTCTGCGACCCCATCGCAGGCGCCGCAGTCGTCCTGCTCAGCGACTTTACCTACCCGCACCGCGAACCGAACGCCGACCGCATTCACGCCTTCCGCGCATGCCTCGCCGATGCATTTTTTGGGAAACTATAGAGCCTCTAAAACAGGCTAATTGCTCTCAAACTCCAAGATGTCAGCTTGGATGGTGACATCATCGGGGAAATATTTCTGCGCGACACGCAACAGGCGCAGGGCTTCGGCATCGCGCTTTTCGGCATGGGCATCGTAGGCCATGTTCTTGAAACCGAAAACGGCTTCGGCATTGCCCTGCTTGGCGGCCAATTCGTAAGCCGATTCGGCGCGATCATAGAACTTTGCATCGTAGGCAAGGTTTCCGAGGAAAATCGCGGCATCGGTAAAGTCGGGCTTGATGTTCACTACGTTGTTCAACACATCCATCGCCACGAACGGTTTATTATCTTCGGCGAGGACATCGGCCAACTTGTACATGGTCGCCGTATCGTCGGGACGGACGCCTAATGCCTCGCGATAAGCGCCGGCGCTTTCTTCGTACTTTTTGTTCAGGCGGTAGACATCGCCCAAATACACGAGGAAGTCAACTTCGTCGGGATGAGCCGCATAGCCCTCGCGGATGACAGATACAGCGCGGTCAAAATCGTTCAGCGCAATGTTCGCCTCAGAAAGCTGGTAAACAATGCTGATGTCGTCCTTGTCGAACTGGTAAGCCTTTTCAATGGCGCGGAGCGCGCCGACCGCGTCGCCGGTTTTACTGTAGGCTTCGCCTAAGTAAAGCCAGCCGGAAACGTTTTCCGGCTCCAGTTTCAACGCGCGGTGGTACACCGCCACGCATTCGGGATACTGGCGCAGCCTAAAGTACACGCTCGCCATGTTGAAAAGTGCGGGAGAAAAAGCCCCGTTCGAAAAATCGACAGCTTTGCGGTAAGAGGCTGCGGCCTCGGGGTACATGCCGCTCTGATAATAGCTGTTCGCGATGTTGAAACTGGTGGCGACGGGGTCGGCCCCGCGGGATTCCGCCTTGCGGTAAAGCGTGATGGCCTGCTTGAATTTGCCCTCGCGGTAAAGGGCGTTTGCACGTTCCATCAAATCGTAGGAGGACTGCGCGGCGAAGGAGAATGTCACGAGGAGGAGAAGGACAGACGAGAGACGAGAGACGAGAGACGAGAGAGGGAGGCGCCAGGCTCGAGGTTCGAGGCACGAGGGGTGAGACGAGAGACGAGAGACGAGAGACGAGAGGAAAGAAAACAGAGGGAAAGTTTGCTTTTCCTCTATGGAGTCAAAAGAACTATCAACTTCCAACATATTCGCCTTATTTCTTTTCATACCTGTTATCTCTCGTCTTTCGTCTGTAGCCCCGCAGGGGCGTTCTTTCGTCTAATCCCTAAATTTCACCTCAAACGGCTGTTCCATTCCGCAGAAGGGCACGGCCTTGCCTCCCTTCTCTGCCGGAGCGAACGTCATACGGCCAAGAGCCTCCCGGCCGGCTTGGGCAAGCCCCGAGCCCGCCGGGGATTCCTCGACAACCTTGATATCGTAGGCCTTGCCGCTCACGTCCACGCAAAAGCTCAGCCGCAGCATCGCATCGACTTCGCGATCGCGAATCTGCGGCGGCACCTGGAAATTCGGCATCGCGCGGCTTTCAGGCTTCTTGTCCACGTCGCCCTTCTCGGTCGAAAGTGCGCCCCCGCGGAAATCGGCCACCAGTTCGTCGCTGATGGCGGCACCGGCCGTACCCGAAACGGCCCCCAGGTTCATCGCGAGACGCGGGCCCGCCTTGGGCGAGCGAGAATTGGACCTCTGGCGGTTCGGCTTGCGTGCAGGTTTCTTCTTCTCGATTTTCTTCTCGACTTCCTCGACCTTCTTCACGGAAACTTCGGTTTTCACGTACTTCTTTTCGTGGAAGACCTTGCCCGTCAAAAACAAGTTCGCCATCGTCACGGAGAACACGAGCAAAGCACTCGCGAGAATCGCCGCAAGCAGAATGCTAAAACGCTTTACCAGTTTTTTAATCCATCTAAACATTACGTTACCATTTAGGCTCGAGGTTCGAGGCGCGAGGCCGCCAGTTGAGTAGCGGAGATTGCTTCAGGGCTCCGCCCTTCGCAATGACAACCAAGGCGAATGCCACGCCAAAACGCTTGCGTTTCGGCATGGCTGAGCCGACGAGTCATGCGCCTGCGAATGACAAATACTAGCCACCAACCACTAATCACTGTTTACTTTTTCCTCTCGTCTATATTCCTAACCACTAACCACTAACCACTGTTTACTAACCACCATCTACCTCATATCTCAAAGGCACGAAGTGCCGACCTCATAGCTCATAGCTCTTACTCCGCCTGCGCCGCAATCGACACTTTCTTCACCCCAGCCAAATTACACATATCAATCACTTGCACGAGCACGCCCGTTTCAGATCCCTTGTCAGCAATCACCACGGCTTCGCGATCCGGAGCCTTCGCAAGCGATTGTTTCAAGATATCCTGCAAGCTCGCAAGATCCACCTGGCGCTCGTTCATGTGGATTGTGCCCTCGCGCGTGATGGCGATGAGCAGGTTCTCCTTTTCGAGTTGGCTTGCGGACTGCGCCTGCGGCTTGGTCACGTCGACACCGGTCTCGCGGGTAAACGAGGATGTCACCACGAAAAAGATGAGCAAGATGAACACGATATCCATCAGCGGGCCCATCTCGATGCCCATATCCTTCTGTTTTCTTCTCGGCAAATTGAATTCCATACAAACCTTCATCCTTGGATTGCCACGGCCCTAAGGGCCTCGCAATGACATTTTAGCGGTCCTGCTTCTCCACAAAATAGTTTTCTATCACCGTCGCACCGAGTTCCATTTTCTGGCGCAAAATTTCAACACGTTCGTCCAGGCGCTGTTTCAAAAGAGTCAACGGGAAAGCCACCAAAAGCCCGCTCTGCGTCGAAATCAACGCTTCGGAGATGCCATCGGCCATGAGCACGGGGTTCTGGTTGCCGTACAGCGTAATCACTTCGAAGGTCGACACCATGCCGGTCACCGTGCCGAGCAAGCCAAGCAGCGGAGCGGCAGACGCCATCACGGAAACAACATGGTTCCCTTGCTCCATGTAGCGCACGGTCTTGGCGAGGCGCACTTGCATATAGTCACGGAAGCCTTCCGGATTGTCTTTCGCCACCTCGATTGCATAGCACAGTTCCCTACCGAGGAGCCCGCCACGCTTGCGGAGCCTGCGCAGCGCCTTTTCGACGCTCGGCGGTTCGGCGTTCTTCTCGTATTCCTCGATTCCACCATTCAGGTCAAGACGCATGCGCTTGATGACCCTGTGGATATCCTTGCGGAAGAAATCGCTACCGATTCGGAACCAACCGGAGAACAAGAAGTAGAAGCCGACAACGCCCGCCAGGAGAATGGGGAGCATCACCACGCCGCCCGCTTCGTACGTGTTCTTCAACGATTCGATGAATATGTAGAAGGAGTTGTTCATTCTCAATTGTCATGCCCGCGAAGGCGGGCATCCCCTTTTCCTTATGCTTCCTTTCCAAAAATGCGGTTTAAAAGGGCCGTACTTTGCACATACATTTCGCTAGTGACCTTTTCGATCTTTTCGCTGAGGAGGCCGTGCAGGATCATCACGGGGATGGCGATGACAAGGCCGGTTTCCGTGGTCACGAGGGCTTCGGAAATACCGCCAGCCAGCACGCGGGCGTCGTTCGTGCCCACCTCGGTAATCACGGTAAAGAGCGTGATAATACCGGTCACCGTACCCAAAAGGCCGAGCAGCGGAGCAATTGTCCCCATAGCAGCAAGCAGCCCCATGCGGCGTTCAAGTTTCGGCTGTTCGCGGAGCAGGGCCTCTTGCAAAGAGCGTTCGGCATCTTCACGCGCTTCGCGGGCACGGTTGAGCACAGCGAACAGCACCATCGAAAGGCTCGTTTCCTTCTTGAGGCAAAGGTTTGCAGCATCCTCGTAACGGGAATCCTTCACCATACCGTTCAGCTTCCGGATAAAGCGGCGGCTCAGATGTCCGCGGTAAGAAAGCACGAGGAAGCGTTCCAGACAGAGCAGCAAAGCAAAGATTGCGACAAGGGCGAGCGGATACATCACGATGCCACCCTTCTTGAAGAACGCGTAAAGTTCTTCGCTCCAGGTGAGTTCCTTCGTGTCGGTAATCGCATTCTTGATTGCCTTGTTCTGCAAAACATCCAGCGGAATGTTCACAATGGTATGTTCCGGAGCAAGCGTCACGGCCTGCTTCACGTTCGCGGCCATTTCGGGCGGAAGATTTGCATTCCATTCGAACACCTTGCCCTGCAAAGCACCCGAGCGGAGCAATGCCTGCACTTCGCCATTGTCCACGGCGACTTCGCCCAGGAACACCGTACCGAGACGCAAGCGGTTCACGTTCACATCGGGGCGGTTGCCCACCTGCGAAACCTCGCGGCCGTAGGACTGCGTGTAGGTCAGTTCCTGGCGCAAAAGCAAATCCGTCAAGTAACCGCGGGCAGCACCCAGCGTGTTCGGGGTCTGTGCATCGGCTTCGGCAGAGGCCTGCTTCAGGCGCAGCAGGCGGCCGTTCATGCCCACGGGATAGTCGCCCGTCACTTCGCCGAGCGTCTTGTCGATAGAAAGTTTCACCTGCGTGTTCAGCGCGTCGTAGGCGGACTCTTCGGCCTTCGCATTTTCTTCGGCCTCGCCCGTCACGTTCTTGCTCGCCATCACTTCTTCGTTGACACGGCCCAAGTCCGTCGAGAGCTTGGAATAGCGGCCATCGAGTTCACGCGTTTCGGCCTGGTGTTCCTCGGTCAGCTGCGATTCGGCGTAGCGCTTTTTCCAGTGTTCCGCTTCCAGCTTTTCGAGCGAGTCGGCCTTCTGCAAACGGATGCGGGTCAGCGTTTCGACTTCGCGCTGCAGCGAGCGGACTTCCTCGAGCTGCAGGGAATCCTTGATGCGTTCCTGGTCTTCGGCAGTCGGCTTTTTCTCTTTCGATGACCACGGCCAAGCAAACGCCGACGACGCCAAGAAAAGCACCGCAAAAACCAAAACCAACTTGTTCAACTTCAGAGCCCTCTCGTCTCTCGTCTCTCGTCTCTCGTCTAAAATCATTTCCCACCTCCCACAACAGAGAGGCTCACCGGCAACTTCACAACCTGAGGCGGCTTCTTCGCCTGCTTCACGTCAATCGCGAGCTTGACAGCGGCACGTTCTTCCAAGTTCAAATCTTCGTTCCATTCGTAAACGATATTACCGTTCTCGATTTTGCGCACAAGGCTACCGAAAACAGTTCCATTGTCGTCACTATAGACCATCCACTGGTTCCCGATGCGCAATATCGAGGCGTTGATGAGTTCGCCGTTCTTGCGCGTGAGCGGGCTGTTGATAATCGCCACCTCGTCACCGAACCGAGTCTCTTCGGCGATGAGCGACTTGAGGCGAGAAAACGCTTCTTCTTCGCTGGCGTTCCCGCCCTCGATATCGCGGGTCAGGGATTTCACGCGGTCGAGCCTCGTGTCGCGTTCCCAGGGGAGCGTCTGGGCCACCTGGGATTCCAGCTGGCGGCAGACGGCGGAAAGCGCCGAGCGCAAGGCCTTGCGCTTTGCCGCGACGTTTTCGCTACGGTTCTTGGCGCGCGCCTGCTTGCCGCGTTCGTCTTGCAACTGTTCTGCGACATTGCGGATTTTCGCGTTCAAGCTGTCGATTTCGGCACGGCGGCGCTCCGTATCGGCCTTGTAACGCTGCTGCAGCGTCTTGTAACGGGAATCGTCTGCCTTGAGCATCGAATCCGTCGCGGCAATCTGCCGGTTCAGCTTCTGGATTTCGGAATTCAGCTTTTCTTTTTCAAGCTTGAGATCCTGAATTTCCGAGCTGCGATCCGCAAAGGCCGCACCCGCCAAAAGGAAAAATACAGTCAATAATACTCTTGTTTTCATAATCACCTTCTAAACACCTAAGCCTAACTCATTTGTCACCGTAAAAATTCCCATCCATAACAAAATTTCCATCGAAGCAATCACTGGCATTCCAACCCCTTGTCATCCATCTTACACCAATTTTCACAAGAACGGTTTCTCAAGTGATAGACAGTCTTCACTTTGTCCTTTTCTTTGACATCTTCATTCCAATAATAACTACAAATAGTTTCCACTTCCCGCTTCAATATGTTTGATTTCGGCTTTTCGATATAGTAACGGCTCACAAGTGCAGAATTACACTGCGGATATTCCCTTGTATCCCAATCCCGGTCGGCACACCACATCCACAAATATTCCTTGCAGTTGTTCTTTTCAGGGCTTTCTATGCACTGTTCATACATTTCCGTACAATCCGCAATATGGTTGCTCTCAAAGTTGCTTGCCACGCAATAACGTTTCAGACCATCGCCATAAGCATTATTTTTATCTTTTTCATTAATCGTATCCGGCAAAAAGATAGACCACTTGGTTGTATCGAGCATCATCGCCGCCTTCACATGTGAAGCATAACATGACCTGACTGCTATATTGGGAACGCTATCTCTGTACAGTTTGTAAGCATTTTTGTTGGCACCCATTAAACCATCCTGCCAGGTATCCAAGTTTTCATCTCCCGCACAAATTGCATCCTTATAAAGCCTACATGCCTTTGAATCCCAACTATCCGAAAAATCACCTTTCTCATTATGACACTGTTTTGAAGCAATATACCACATATTCACCCCAGTTCCTTCGACAAACAACTCAATCGTCGTCTTTGCCATCCCAGAAAAGACCCCCATGCCGTTCTCGATGTTGGATTCCGGAATAATTCTGGAATCGCTCACCGAGCCCTTCACCTTACTTTCATAGTCAATGTAGGCCGCATCGGTTGCATAGAAATCCACCGAGATTTTTCCCAAGGGCATCATCATGTTCATCAGGTAAAGCGTATCGAGTGCATAGTAGTCCGCCACCTTAGAATTCGACGTATAACCCAAATTTTGCGAAGTCTCGAGCGGATCATGCAAGGCTATGCCCCTATACCCTAGTGAATCCTCTTCGGTCAACCCCTTGAGCATCTGGTTAATAGTCGTCTTTTGCGATTCCGCGTTTTCTTCAATCCCATAGTTCATCACAGAAAGGACTCCGCGCACAGAATGGTCGTAATCCAAGGCGCACTTGATGAATTCCATATCCATCGGAAATTCCAAGAATTGGACAGTGATCTCCTTATTTTTGTCATATTCCATCCACTTGTAACTTCCATCCTGCTGCGGAACGTTCAGGCCCTTGACACGGACGGCTTCCGGTATTTTCGCTTCAGCCTTGTATCTGGATTTTGCGGTATGGCCCGCGCTATCCCAAACAAAATAAGCTTCCATCGTGTAAGTTTCACCCACGACGCCTTTACCATTATAATCTTCAAAACAATTTGGCGAACCGCTTTGTTGCAAGACCATAGTGGTGTCAATAATTCTTTCTCCATAAACTGAGAAACGCCCACTTACCGTCACATAGGCACTGTCGTAAAAAATGAAGTCCTCCGCAGACGATTCATCCAAAGCGTAAACTTTCGAGAAGCAGATGTGCGAATTTTCCTCGGGCATAATATACCCATACGTGTAAATACCCAGATAAACATCCCGCTCTTCGGGATAGTAGTCCCACGGCCCATGGAAATCACCACAAGCCGCAAGCATAAGCGCAAACACAAGAAGCATTCTAGAAATAATATTCATAGCTAACCATTATCGGTAAAAAGGGGAACTGCGCGATGGATGTCTTCTTGGGAGGGTTCTTGCTCGTATCGTAGAATGTGTAGAACATGTTTTCGTGGTCTGTCAAGTTGATGATAGTCCAACTGAAATTCCACTTGTCTTCTTTTCCAATATCGATCGGTTTCACATCGATGCGGAAGTAATCCGTCTGGCGCCCGGCATTGCGGCTACCCGGCAGCACCGTAATATCGTCCGAGTACTGCTGGCTTCCAATTTCTTCGGGATAGTAGTAGCCCAGGTATTCGCTGATGGGCATGCCCGCAGAGTACTTGAGGATCACGGACGAGCGGAAATAACGGCCTTTTTTCCTGTGTTTCCGGAGAGAGTTCTCGTCACCCTTCCAGTTGATGCCCGCATCCATCTTGAGCGCATAAGGCTGATGCCAACTGGGGAAATAGGGTTTAGAACCATCATGGGTCTTGGCAACGCTGATGCTCTGGCTCCAGTTGATACCGCCAAACAGCCAGCCCCTATCCTTGCGCAGAGAAAGTTCGTAACCGAAGGAATAAGCTTCCGCCGTGCCGAATCCGTCCGCAATCACGAAGTCGTCCGAAGCCGTTTCCTCGTTGCTGTCGAGCACCGCCTGGAACGTATTCAGGTTATTCTGCGTCTTGTAGTAGACACCTACGGTCGCATCGTAATCCTCGAAGATGTTGCGCTGGCTGTATTCCGCGGCAAACAGCCACGAAGACGCGGGCTTGACATGCTTGCCCTTGGTCGTGGTCGTCGCCGGATAATAGAACTCGTTCAGCGTTTCCTGGTCGGTGTAGACAATGGAATTCAAGTATTGCAGGTAATAGCCACCGTACAGTTCAACCGTCTTGTTCTCGTCCACGTTGACCGTGAAGGAGGCGCGGGGTTCGACACCGAAGTGTTCCGCCGCTGTCTGGTAATTGAAGCGCATGCCGTATTGCAACAGGTAATCGGGAGCAAACTTCCAGGCATCCTGCAAGTAGGCCACATGGTGGAACGGCTTCTGGATATCGGTAATGCTTATCGTGGCGATGGCTTCCTGGTAACGTTCGTAGTCGTATTCCAGTTCGTAGCCAAAGGTTATCGTGTGGTTAGCGATGCCGCGGTAATTCAGCCACTGCTTACCGGCAAAGGTGTAGAGGTAAATCTCGATAGACATGAGATCGCTAATTTTCATGGTCTGGTAGAACTCGCTGAATGCGAGAGTCATATTGTAATCCCAGTTCCCGTTAAAGCGATGGTAGAAATTCAACGGAATGGCGATGTTACCCCAGTCCATGTAGAGAGGATCAAAACTCAGACGGTCCTTACCCACATAGTAGCTGAACTTGATGCGTGTATCGTCAGTAAAGTTGTACATGAACGTGCCCTGCAAGTCCGTAAATTCGTAATCTAGTTCCAGGTCCAGAATGCCGATAGCATTGCAGAGGTCAAGCATGTAGCCGATGTAGGTGGTACGTCCTGCAAACACCCAGCGGGCCGGGCCCTGGTGTCCTTCGGTGTGGGCTTGTGCGGCAAACGTGCTTATCTTGAGACTTGACTTGCTGAACCACTCGTTGACTGTGTCCTGGCCACCTGCACGGCCGTCCATCTTGAGCACGGAACTCAGGCGGTTGCCGTACTGCGCCGGGAAACCGCTCTTGTAGAACTGCACGTCGTCGATGCCTTCCACGAGGAAGGTGCTGAACAGGCCGAAGAAATGCACTGGGGAATACACCACCGCGTTGTCGAACAAGAAGAGGTTCTGGTCGGCGGCACCACCGCGCACGTAAATCTTGGAACTGAAATCGGAACTCGCGACCACGCCCGGGAGCGCCTGCACGCTCTTGATGACGTCGGCTTCGGCGAGGCCCGGCATGCGCTTGATGGATTTCGCGGTCACGACGGATTCACCCGGCTTGCGCTTGGGACGGCGGCGCAGCTGCACCACGACTTTCTTGAGCTCGGTGACCTTCGTGTTGTCACCCCCGGCAAGAAGCGCGTCCACATCCACGTCCTCGGCGGGCTTTTTTGCCTGTGCAGAATCTTTCGAGCCTTGAGCCTCGGGCCCCGAGCCCTCCGTCTTGGCAGTGGTCGGTTCGGCAGGCTCACCGACCTTGGCGGAATCAGGTCCCTGAGCCACGCTCTCGTCTTTCGTCTCTGCGCTCTCGTCTACAAAAGCTTCCCCTAACGCCTGCGAAAAGCTGCCTTCGGAGCCCGTATACACAAGTTCGTAGCATTTTTCCTTCTCGGCGCCCGCCGTATCGGAGTTGGTGACGCAAATGTTCCAGAGAGTATCTTCGGGGAGCACGACGCTGAAAGGCGTTCCGACTGTCGTCTGCAAAGCCTCGCCCGATTCAAGGATTTCCACATTCAGTTTTTCACCCGCAGCAAAGGAAGAATCCTGCACCACGCCGTTAAAAACAATTCCCTGAACCTTCGCAGAATCTCCAACAACGGCATCGGACGCGCTCGGCTCCTGTGCCATGGCGGCAAGAGCCGCCAACAAAACGATAATGCCAGTATAGATTTTCAACAAAATTCTCGTATTTTAGTAAAAAATAGCAAATAGGAAACCCTATTTGCCCTTGTAACACCTGATAAAGATGAATGTGTTACTTATTTGCAAAAAAAAAGACCGCAGTTTTGCGGTCTTTGAGATTGTGGAGTACTTAAAACCTTCCGACGGTCAAACCGGCGTAGAAGCCAGGCCACCAGCGAGCCTGATGTTTCTTGCTGCCAAAGTCATCGTGATGTTCGGCCAAGGGTTTCAGCATCAATTTATCTCCATAACCAACGTAGGCCCAGTTTAGCGTACCGCCTACAGAAAGTCCGAGGAACGGAACCAGCTGGCTCGTATAACCCAAGCGCAAACGATGGTGGAAATTAGGTCCGTCGTAATCATCTTCAAAAGAAACTTTCATGCTTATACAATCTTCTCCGTAATCAACATCTGGTGTTTCTGCCGTCAGGAACATATATTCCAAGTCGAAGTGGCTCCCGTACTTGCCGAATTGTGTACCAAGACCGGCACCGAATTCGTAGACGTCGCTAAAGTGCTTGAACCCCGTACCTTTTTCGATAAGGCGCCCGCCTTCAAACGAGGTGAAGAAATAGGCCGTTCCGAATCGAAGTGCGAGATCGAGTGCGCCCATTTCGTTCATGGAAGTCGTTGCGGACCACACGCCATTGCCGACAATGCTCAAGAAACCGATCGGCGTCTTCTCGCATTTTGCACAGACGTTCACAAAACCTATCTGGCGATTAGTCGCATGCCTCTCGTAGTTCGCGTAGCCTATCTGCACCCCACCAGTACCGCCGTTCACGTTTGCAAAGCCGACCTGGACATTCGAAGAGTCCCTGGCCACGTTAGCAAAGCCTGCCTGCAGGCCCGACGAAGTTACGCCCACATTGAGAAAACCAAAACCGAACCGTCCGTGCCCCATGTAGTTGGCAAAGCCGACCTGGACATTCGAAGAGTCCCTGGCCACGTTAGCGAAGCCTGCCTGCAGGCCCGACGAAGTTACGCCCACATTGAGAAAACCAAAACCGAACCGTCCGTGCCTCATGTAGTTGGCAAAACCCGCCTGCATAAAGCTCACCGTGTCGGCACCGAAGTTTACGTATCCCAGCTGCATACCGTGGGAGGGGTTACGTACGACGTTCACGAAACTGACCTGCAATCCGTCGAACTCGCCAGCATAATTGAAAACCGTAGATGCCTGGGCACCTTCAATCCTGTCGCGGGCCATGTTCAAGCCGAACGTCAACTGCATACCATGAATTTCTCTTTTAGCGCCATTCGCAAACAAGCTTACCTGCGAACCGAGCATGTAATCGTGCGCACTAGCTGCAAAGAGACCGAACTGCATACCCTTGCGGGGTTCCTTGTCGGTATCCACAAGATTGAACGTCACACGATATTTTCCGTTATGATCCAAGGAGTCCAGGGAATGTTGCACAGAATCGGTACGGTTCGCCTTCCCGATTTCGCCGCGGAGCGTCGTCTTTTCGGTAGAAACCTGTGCAAACTGCTTCTGCGAAAGACGGGCATGGTAGTTGTCCTGGAGAGTAACGCTCGCTTCCTTGTATTCGGCAGGGCGTTCCAGGCGAATGTTGTACTTACCGGCCGGGAAGCCGAGGCTCATGGCACGTCCGCCCTTCTTGTAAAGTTCGGCGACCAACTCACCTTTCTCGTCACGGATAAACAGGCGGCCATCTACGTCTTCGTCCAGTTCCAGCCCAGCGCTTGTACTGCGCAGATCCGTCATCACCACATCGCCCGTACCGGCAAGGTTCATGTCGCGGCTCG
This sequence comes from uncultured Fibrobacter sp., assembly GCA_946405515.1. GTDB lineage: Bacteria > Fibrobacterota > Fibrobacteria > Fibrobacterales > Fibrobacteraceae > Fibrobacter. Next base: position 38,759 of record CAMJHM010000013.1, read on the forward strand.
GATGCTGGGCACCGCCCAATGTCGTCTCGGTCTTTTGCAAAGTCTCGTTGAAAGCGAACTGGTAAGCCTCGGACAAAGTCACCTTGCCGTCACCACTCAAATCGCCAGCACCGCGCATACCGCTCACCAAGGAGTGCGTGAAGAAGGACCCCTTCAACTTGTCGCTTTCCTGGCTCGATTCGTCTTGCGTACTGCTCGTGATAAAGGCGTAGCCCTTCATGTCGCTGCTCTGGTCCACCATGAACGCAGGCACTGCCACACCGCCCTTGAGGCGGGTAATCGCACCGGAACCGCATGCATCGATAACGGCAATCTTCACGTCGGCATGCAAGGCATCAATGCGCTTGCGGAATTCCTGCCAGCCATACAGTTCGTTACCAAGGCGCAGGCCCTTCTCGTCAGCATGGCCACTGTAGTAAACCAACACCTCTTCGCGAGAACTACCGGCACCCGCCATTTTCTTCTTGGCACGCGCAGCCTGGATTTTCTCGTCCAAGGCATTGAGCTCGCGCTGCAAATCGGCGACTTTCGGTTCCTTGACCATCATGATGTTCTGCTTCGATACACCACCCATCTGGGAAAGCACATTTGCAAAGGAACGCGCATCGGATTCAGCATAACGCAACTTCGGGCGATCCTTGCCACCGTTATTCGCACTCACCGCAAAAACGTAGCGGTCAATCGCAATCGGCCCTTGCCCTTCCGAGGCATTCGCCTTGCTGGCAAGCATGAGCAACGCTGCAAGGCACACAAAACAAATGACAATCGACTGCGTATAAAAATCACAAAGCGCTATTTTCTTCAGCAAATTCTTCATACATCCTCCTACTTCGCCACCTTGCGCAACGTGATAGATACGTTGCTTATTTCCTTGTTCTTGAACACGGCATCAATATTGTCAGCATCGACAGCAAAACCCGCCTTCGACGTTAGCAAGAAGAACTTTTCGAATTTCGGAGCATTGTCCAGTTTGTATGCGAACGGGAGAGTCGTCATCTTGCCAGGTTCAAGTACGATGGCGCGATTATTGTCGCCCATGTGCATCGTGATAGTGCCGTTGCCGTCCATGCTAAAGAGGAGCCCATAGCATTTTTCGGGCACAGAATAGCGCAACTGGATTTCGTCGCCTTCGCTGGCAGCGTCCAGATTCTGCATCTGCACGGCACTGTCCCCCGTCTTTTTCCAAACTTCCATTCGGGCGTCCATGCCCTTGATGCGCGTACCGTTATCTTCATCAGCCATCGCGACTGCCATTGCAGATTCCACAGAGCCGTCGCTTGCGAGCTGCCCGCCAATATCCTGGCTGGCAATCTCACGCTGGCTGAACAGCGCAACAGAAACCACCGCAAGCACAAAGGCCGCAGCGGCAGCGAACTTCACGAGCCTGAAATTCACAGGCACCGTATTGCCTGCGGAATTCGAACGTTCCGGCATCGCATCCAGTTTTTCGGAAAGCCTTTCAAAAGGCATCTTGCGGAGAATCGCCGCATTATCTTCGCGCATGAGTTTCACGCGCTGGGCGAAAATCTCGTCCTTTTTCTCGAGTTCGCGAATCTCGCGCATCTCGCTTTCGGGCAGGTCGCCCGTCAAGTATCGTTCCAGTTTCCAATCGGGGATCATCACTTTACCTCCAGATTTTTTACCTTGGCTTGCAAACCACGCAAGCGCTTGCGCACGCCACTCACCGAAAGTCCTACCTCGCGGGCAGTTTCCTCGAGCGTCATGCCATCTACATAGTGTAACACCGCAATAGTCCTTGTCGATTCCTGTTCCCGCGAAAAAATTTTTGCGAGAAGGTTTTTCGCTTCGAAAGAGTCCTGTTCATCGTCGGCACAAGCAATAGAGAGAAGCAGTTCACTCGTATTGCAATCGAGCCCACGGCGTTTCTTGTCGCGGATACGGTTGAGGCAGAGCCTCGTCGCCGTATTCCACAAAAGACTCGACGGCTGCGATACATCCAGGCTGTCCCAGCGTTCAAACACGCGCAAAAACACGTTCTGCACCATGTCTTCGGCTTCGGATTCGTCCTTCAAGAGCATCATGGAGCGACGGAAAACCATCGGGGCGTAAGCCTCGTAGAGTTTCGATAATGCCATGCGGTCTGCGGGATTTGTCCTTTCCATGCCTGTGTAACACCAATGGAGGTCAAAAGTGTTACCTCAAATTTAGAAAATAGTGATTAGTGGTTGGTGGTTAGTGGTTAGGAGAATGGCATCGGGTCTTAAACACAGCGCACACCCATATTATAGGCTTTCTTGCCTACCCGTTCGGGGAGTTCCTGTAGCCTTCGCGTCCCGGGAATTGCAATTTTTCCGCAAATTTTGAACCCAGATGTCCCTAAAACCTCCTTGAGGGCGCGAAAAACACCGGTTGTCTGCCCGCATAGCACGTCGAACGGGAACGGGGTCGTGCAACTCGTAATCACATAGGCCCGCTTGCCCTTGTGTTTAGGAATCGGGATCCCCACCTTGGTCTCGCCCATCAGCACATACACCAGGCGGTCGAAAAGCGTCTTCAGCACCCCAGGGATGTTGCCCCAATAGACCGGAGCCGCCACCACTAGCACGTCGCAGGCACGAACCAGCTCTGCAACTTTGTGGGCATCATCTACCGGTTGGCAGCAATTGCCATGCTTGCGGCAGTAAAGGCACGCCTTGCAAGGGGAAAAATTCAGGTCGTTCACGTTCAGAACATCCACATGGACCGATTCGCTAGAAAAATCATCGGTGCTTGCAGACCTTACGCCCTCAACAAAGCACTCCGACGCCTGTGAAGTCATCCCGCGCCTGCGCGGACTCGCATTCAATACTAAAATGTTCATTTTTGCAATCCTTTTTGGAGTTAAACACCTGAAGAGGGAGAAAGTGTCACTATAAAAAAGGGGCTAGAGACTAGAATCTAGGATCTAGGAAGTAGACAGTGGTTAGGGGTTAGGATTAGACGAGAGAACGCCGCTACGCGGCTACAGACGAGAGACGAGAGAAAAAGTTGTTATTGCTCACGGCTCATTGCTCACTGCTCATCGCTCATGGCTCATTACTCACTGCTCGAGCCTCGTGCCCCGAGCCTCATATTTCTATATTTACATTTCGTGAAAATCCGAACTCCTTCTCGCCGATTCATAGGCATTGTTCTAGGCATCGTCGCGTTCAGCACCTTCACTGCGATGGGCTATATCGAGGCAGCCATCCCCTTCGGCATCGCCTTCGCCTTCATCGGCCACAAAGAAATTGATACGACACCGCAAAAAAACACCATTTTTACTTTTATTTGGTTTTTTCTTGCCTGTTTCCTTTGTACCCAAGTCTCGCAAAGTTTCGCCGATACACATATCGGGCTCGTCATCATCGCGCACTGGAGGAATTTTGTCGCAGAACTCCTGATGCTCGCGACTTTCCCGCTGCTCCTGCTTGCCATCACGCTGAAACCGAGACTTTCTTTTGCCGTAGGCGTCATTCCCTTCCTGCTCCTTTCCCTTGCGAACTACTACGTCTTTAGTTTCCGCGGGAACGAGCTCACGCCTATGGACTTTCTGGCCATCGGGATTGCCAAAGATGTTGCCAGCAACTACAATTTCGGCTGGACATTCAACCCCACCTGCGGGCTGTTCTCGTACCTGCTTATTTTGCACATGGGCTTCTGCCTCAAGCCCGCACAATTCAACAAGCAAAAGCTTGTACGCATTGTTTCTGCCATCTTGTGTGTGGCGGCGGCAGGCATTTCCATCGCGAGGCTCCCCTCCGTCTACGTGATGAGCTGGGAAAAGATGGGCTCGACCCACAACGGGTTCCTGGTCAACTTCTTCGCGCAGATTGTCACCACCCTCAAGCAGGTTCCGGAAGGGTATTCCTACGAGATAACAGAAAAAATCGCCGAGCGCTACGCCGCACATCCCACCGACTCTGCCGCCGGCACAGTTCCCGCCAGCACAACTTCCGCCGACTCTACACGCGCTGACTCCACTGCGGAGCGCCCCTCCATCATCGTCATCATGGACGAAGCTTATGCCGACATCAGCACCCTGAATCCTGAATTTGGCGACACGCTCTTTTACAAAAAAATCCACAAGAACACCGTCAAGGGGCTCGCGCTTTCGTCCGTCTATGGCGGTGGCACGGCCAACTCCGAATACGAATTCCTGACAGGCAATTCCATGGCGTTCTTCAACCACGGCATTTCCGTCTACCAGATGTACATCAAGGCGCCCGCCTACTCCATGGCGGTCCACCTCAAAGGCCTCGGCTACGAAACCATCGCCACACACCCCTTCCATAGGCAGGGCTGGTCCAGGGAAACCATCTGGCCGCTTCTCGGTTTCGAGACCACGACCTTCCTCGAAGACTACCCACAAAAGAAAAAGCTCCGCGACTACGTGAGCGACCGAGAAATGTTCGAATACATCATCGACAAGTTCGAGCACAAGAAAAAAACGCTGTTCCTTTACGGTGTCACCATGCAGAACCACAGCGGGTACAATCCCGACGACGAAAGCCAGAAACTCCAAGTCCCGCTGAAGCGTTACCCAGGATACCCCGATGCAGAACTCTACACGGGCCTTATCCGCGAATCCGACAAGGCTCTGAAATACCTGCTACACTATTTTGAACAAGTCAAAGAAAAAGTCGTCATCGTATTCTACGGGGATCACTTTCCAGGGCTGAATAAAGAATTCTACAAAGAAGTCTATGGCAAGGAATTTACGTCCCTGAAGGAACGCCAGAAGTTGTACAAAGTTCCCTTCTTCGTGTGGACAAACTACGAATCAAAATCCATAGACGTCCCCCTGACAAGCCTCAACTACCTGAGCAACTATGTGTACAAGGTCGCAGGCATCGAGTTCCCGGCCTACAACCGCTTCCTGAGCGATATGCAGGAGCAAATCCCCGCCATGAATTCCTGGGGATTCTATTCCACAACGCATCACAAGTTCCTGAACTACAACTATGCCGACGGTAAAGAAAAGAAGATGCTGCAGGATTACAGGATGTTGCAATACAACTCCATCTTCGACAACAAGCGGAATATTATTTTCAAGTGATTAACGGGCATCGCGCCTAACAAAAAATCCCGCAGCATTTCTGCCACGGGATGATTTTAAAAGCTACAAAGTAACTCGATTACACCTTGTCGAGGGCCTGCGTGAGGTCGGCGATGATGTCTTCGACGTTCTCGATACCCACGCTGAAGCGGATCAGGTCCGGAGCGACACCTGCTTCGATGAGCTGTTCGTCGCTGAGCTGGCGGTGCGTGTGGCTTGCCGGGTGCAGCACGCAGCTGCGGGCGTCGGCCACGTGGGTCACGATGCAAATCATCTTGAGGCTATCCATGAACTGGATGGACTTTTCACGACCACCCTTGATGCCGAACGTGAGCACGCCGCACGGGAGACCACCCTTGAACTGCTTCTGAGCGAGTTCGTAGTACTTGTCACCTTCGAGGCCAGCGTAGTTGACCCAAGCGACCTTCGGGTGGTTCTTGAGGAACTTGGCGCAGGCGAGAGCGTTTT
>CAMJHM010000014.1 GCA_946405515.1 uncultured Fibrobacter sp.
CCTTGTATTCGGACGGATAGGCGTACATGTAGTCAATCTGCAAATCGCCGAGAACATCGAGAAGATCGGCGAGACCGCCCACCTTGTCTGCGACAGGGCATGCGACAACGTCGGTCACGGTAGCGCTGAGACCGGACTTGGCGAGAACTTCGACAGCCTTTTCTGCTTCGTTCACGATAAGGCGGATAAGGCCGAATTCGCCGGAGTCGGCGAGCGTGAGTGACAAGAGGTTAATCCCTGCATCGGCAAGGGCGCGGCAAACAGCCTGGAGACGACCCGGACGGTTCGAAACGAAAACTGAAACCTGTGGTATCTTCATTTTTTTTCTCCTTCTTAAATCTTCTTCCTGTTGTCGATGACGCGCTTTGCCTTGCCTTCGCTACGCGGCAGCGAATCCGGTTCGCACAACGTAACGATAACGGAAATGCCAAGAATCTGTTCGATGGAGTGCTTGAACTTCTTGTTCAGCTGTTCCATATCGCTCATGGAGTCGCTCACCATGTCGCGGGAAACTTCCACCTTGACTTCGAGCGTGTCCATGTTGTTCTTGGTGTCGAGTACAATCTGGTAATGCGGCAGAGCCTTTTCGGCGCGGAGGAGAGCCGTTTCGATCTGGCTCGGGAACACGTTCACGCCACGCATGATGATCATGTCGTCGCTGCGGCGGCCAATACGGCGGATGCGGCGGATGGTGCGTCCGCACTTGCACTTCGTGTTTTCGATAGCAGTAATGTCGCGGGTGCGGTAGCGCAAAATCGGCATGGCGCGCTTGCTGAGCGTGCTGATGACGAGTTCGCCTTCTTGTCCGTCCGGAAGCGGTTCGAGCGTTTCCGGGTCCACAATTTCGGGGTAGAAGTGGTCTTCGAAAATGTGGATGCCGTCGCGGCATTCGCATTCGCAACCCACGCCCGGGCCAACAATTTCAGAAAGGCCGTAAATGTCGTAAGCTTTGATGCCCGTCTTTTCTTCGATGTAGTCGCGCATGCCGTCGCTCCACGGTTCTGCACCGAAGATACCGCGCTTCACCTTCAGGTCGCGGATGTTGACGCCCATTTTTTCGGCAACGTCAATGATACGGACAAAGTAGCTGGGCGTTCCGCCTACCGCGGTAACACCGAAATCCTTCATGAGCATCACCTGGCGTTCGGTATTGCCGCCGCTGATAGGGATGACAGTCGCACCGAGGGCTTCGAAACCGCCGTGGATACCAAGACCGCCGGTGAACAGGCCGTAGCCGTAGAAGTTCTGCACGATGTCGGTGCTGCGGAAGCCGCAAGCGAGGAGCCCGCGCTTCACGACCTGGGCCCACACGTCCATGTCTTCTTTGGTGTAGCCCACCACGATGGGCTTGCCGGTGGTGCCGGAACTTGCGTGCAGGCGCACGACTTCGCTCATGTCGACGGCGAACAGACCGTACGGGTAGGTGTCACGCAAATCCTTCTTCATGGTGAAGGGGAGCTTCGCAACGTCTTTGAGAGTCTTGATGTCTTCGGGCTTGAGGCCCTTCTCGTCCATGCGTTCACGGAAAAGCGGAACTTTCTCGTAGGCAAGTTTTACGGTGGCGCGCATACGCTGCAGCTGCAGGTCACGCAATTTTTCTTCGGGCATGAAGTCCAGGGCCATTTCGGGCAGGACCTTGTTTTCTTCGTCATTCCAGGCGGTTGAACGCATAGGGGTTCCTTTAGTTGAATTTTGCGCCTATGAATATATAATTATTTCGGAGTGCCAAAAGAAGTGGATTGATGTTTTTCTCTTTTTTGCAAAAAGGGGTATGGAATGCGTTTTACACGGTGTGTAATAAGACATTCATGCTAAGTATCAAGGTATTATAATCTGGAGGCTGGGCAGGGCCGTTTTAATTTTTGTATTTTTGGTCGGTATTTTAAGTTTTTGCATCTTATAGGTAGGTTTATTCTGCGCTTACGATTGATTTTTTTGATACTGGCCATTGTGTCCGTGACTAGGGCGCAACTTTTGGAAGTGTCTGATAGTTTTATGGCGGAAAACAAGGTCCGCAAGGTTATGGTGGATGGCACTGAGAATATGGACGAACGTTCCGTGCTGAGCCGTATCGGTATCCGTGACGGGCAGACCTACACTCCGGCAGCGCTATCTGAGAAAATCCAGTCTTCGGTGACCAACCTTTACAATTCGGGCCTTTTTGACGATGTGACTGCCTGGATCGACTATGTGGACGAAGGCACGGATGTGGATGTTATCTTCAAGATCAAGGAACTCCCGGCATTGGATACGGCCTATTTTGATGGCTGTGACGAAATTTCCGAAGAAGATTTGCGCTTGAAGCTGCGTATTGTTCCGGGGCAGGTGTATAGCAAGAGCCAGCTGGAACGCGACCGTCAGGCCCTGTTGGACTATTTCCATTCCGAAGGTTATTTGCTGGCCGAAGTCGGCTACCGTGAAACTCCGAAAGAAGACAACAAGAACGAAGTGACCTTCATTGTGCGCGAGGGCGGCAAGGTCAAGGTGACCCAGTTCGATATCAAGGGCAACGAACATGTGCCTGCCGAAGACATCATGGAACACATGCTTACCAAGCAGGACCAGTGGTGGGGCGGTGGCGAATTCAAGCAAATTGTTTTTGAAGCGGACCGCGACACGGTGTTGAATGCGATTCGCCATTTTGGCTACCTAGATGCCGAGTTGACCGATTATAGGGCCGAGTACCTCCCGGATTCCAGTTGCTTGTTCTATCTAGGACGCATGGTCCCCGTCGGGAACCGTCTGGCCACCATGTACGACCAACTGAATGCCGCCTTGGCGGAACCTTCTTCGCCGCTTTACAAGATGGCGGGTAAGCCGACCATGCAGGTCACGCATTACTACCGCAAGTTCCACAAGAGCACGGAACCCTGGGTGAGCCGTCAGGTGAAGCAAGTCAAGGACGAAGAAGAAGCTCTCAAGATTCTCAACGACATTATCCGTTACGAAAGCGCTCGTAAGGAATGGCTCGAAATCACAGCCGACCTCAAGTGGAACAACCCGAAGATTGATTCGCTCCTGGCAATCAAGAAGCGCAATACTTATGAAGAAAAGTTGGTTGTCCGCTACCAGATAGAAGACTTGTTCTCTACCTTGAACAAGTACGACAATATCAAGACCTCGAATGCGATTATTGTGCATATCAATATGATTGAGGGCCGCCGCTACTATATGGGTTCCCTGCACTTTACCGGCAACGAAGTCCTGAATGACAACATCTTGAATTATGCCTACCGTTTGGATAGCGGCGAGGTGTTCGACTATTATACCTATGAAGCGTCCAAGAAGGCCTTGCTCGATGCTTACCGCGAAGATGGCTACTTGTTCGCACAGTTTACCGAAGAACGTAACTTCGAAAATGATTCGACGGTCAACCTGACGTACCACATGGTGGAAGGCCTCCCGGCCTCGATTCACAAGGTGCATATCCACGGCAACACAAAGACCAACGAAAAGGTCATCCGTCGCGAAGTCCGCCTGTACCCGGGTGATACGTACCGTCAGTCGTCTTTGGAACGTAGCTTCCGCGAAATCATGCAGCTGAACTACTTTGATATGGTCACTCCGGATATCAAGGTTGTTGGCGAACAAGAAGTTGACCTTGACTTTGTTGTGCAGGAGAAGGAAGCCGGAACGGGCCAGTTCAGCTTGGGCGTGTCTTATAGCGAAAGCGATGGCCTTGTGGGTACGGCAAGTATTTCCATTCCGAACTGTTGTATGGGTAACGGTCAGGCAGCGTCTTTGAACCTGGAATACGGTATGGACAAGAAGAGCGCTGCTATCAATTTCCAGGAACCGTGGTTCATGGATAAGCCGATTACCGTGGGTGGTGGTCTCAGCTACTCTTGGTGGCACATGGATTACGACCCGAACATCACCCGCTATGGCGGCAACGTCTATGTGGGTAAGCGCCTCAAGTGGCCGGATGACTACTTCTACGGACAAATTGGTTACGGCTGGCTCATGAACAAGCAGGGCCCGAATATCGAAGACAGCTATGTGGTGTACACGGGTGTCGAATCGGCTCTGAACTTCCGTCTTATCCGTGACGACAAGAACTTGCCGCAATTCCCGACGGATGGTTCCCGCTATGTGTTGGATATCCAGTGGGCCGACGATGTGCTGTTTAGCGATTTCAATTTCGTGAAGACGGAACTCACGGTCAAGTGGTGGTTCCCGCTGTTCCGCGACAGGCTTGCGATTGCGCTCACGAACGAGTACGGCGTGATATTCGGTGACCAGTTGCAGTACCGCACGCTTTACTCCATGGGTGGCGTGCTCGGCTACGAAGGCATGATGCGTGGCTATAGCTCGGGCTCCATCGGTTACCGCCGTTTGGGCCGCAGTTACCAGTACGTCGGTGCTGAACTCCAGCTAGGCCTCGTGCCGCAGACATTCTACTTGTTGCCGTTCTTCTTCGATGCGGGTAACGTATTCGGTGAACGCTATGACCCGGGAACCAAGGTGCCCAAGCCCAGCCGCAGTCCGCTGGAAGAATGGGACCCGACCAGCCTCAAGAAGGATATCGGTTTCGGCTTCCGCGTGGTTGTCCCGATGCTCGGTATTATCGGATTTGATTTCGCATGGCCTCTGGATGTGGGTGAAACCTACAGTGGCTTGCAACGGACTAATGTGGGCGACATGGAGTTCAACTTCGTGATCGGACAGGGATTCTAAAGGAGGCGCATGATGATTCGTCGCTTAATTCTTCTTTTGGTGTTTGCTTTTGCCACGGCGGGATTTGCCGATGACGGCCTCCGCGTGGCGCATGTTGATTCCAAGCTCATCTTCGACGGCTACAAGGGCACCAAGAAGGCCCAAGAAGAGTATGACCGCCAGGTGGCCAAATGGGAACAGCAGGCAAACCTCCTGCAAAAGGAACTTGCTGCCATCAAGGAAAAAATCGACAAGCAGCTCTTGATGCTTTCGGACGAAAAGCGTCGCGAACTCGAAGCCGACTACAAGAAAAAGGACACGGAACTCAAGAGCTTCATCGATCGCGTGTACGGCCGTAATGGTGAACTGATTTCCGAGAACGAAAAAATCAGTGGTCCTATCATCCAGCTGATTCGCAAGGCCGTGAACGAGATTGCTTTGCAAGAAGGCTACGACATGGTCGTGGACCGCGCGACCGGTTCCGTGCTGTTCTGGAAAAAGGAAAACGACCTGACACAGAAGGTTCTGGATTACCTGAACAACCGCTAGTTTTCTGGCTGCATAAGTTTATGTAAAATAGGCCACCCTGACGGGCGGCCTATTTTGTATGCAATCTTTGGAAAAACGATTACTTGATGCGCGTTCTGGCGTATTCGTAAAGCCCGAGGGAAAGGGCAACGGAGGCGTTGTAGGAATGCGCTTCGGGTTTCATCGGGATGCGGAGGATGTCGTTGCACTGCTTCCGGATGAACGGGGGCAGGCCCACATCTTCGCCGCCAACAGCGAGCACAACCTGGTCGGCAAATTCGTACCCGGCGAGGCTTGTCTCGGTATCGGCATCAAGGCCCAGAATCTGGTAGCCCGCAAGCTTGAGCTCGCCGATGGCGGCTTCCAGGTTGTTCGGGCGGCAGATGCGCATCTTGTCTAGCGCTCCCGCGCTGGTCCGCGCAACACTTGGGGTGATGCCGCACATGCCTTTTGCCGGCATGAGCAAAATATCCACGCCCAGGGCCAACGAACTGCGGATGCACGCCCCAAGGTTCCGCGGATCCTCAATATTTGTGGCCACGGCGATGAGTTTCTTTTCGCCATTTTCTTTTGCCTTGAAAAACTCTTCGCGGACATCTTCCCACTGCAGGAGCGCCTTTTCGTTGATCAGTGCGACGACGCCCTGGTTCGGCCTCGCATAGCTGTCGAGAATTTTGGAATCCACCTGCTGCACGTGGACATGCGCGCGTTTGGCGAGCTTTTGCAAGTTGTACAGCTTGGGGTTGCCGGACTGGTGCATAAAGAGAATGCGGTGGACTCGCATGGGGTCGTTTGCGAGGAGGCTTTCGACTTCCTTGATGCCGCCGACGGCTACTTGCGGAGCGGCATCGGCATCGCCTATAGCGGCCACGACGTTTTCTTGTTTGAATTTTTTCTCGCCGAATCTGGGGTGGTCATCGCGACCGAAACGGCGCATGCGATCGTTGTTTGGTCTGCGCTGATCGCGACGGTTGTCGTCTTCGTTGAAACTCATGTGGGTCTCCGTTTTGTTAATCAGTATTTTTCCCTGCAAGGAATGACGACGTTCATCTGGACGTCGGTGTCCTTCTGCTCAAGGGGTTCTTTCGAAATCTGTGCAGGCGTTGCGATGCCTGCCTTGTAGGAATGTGGGTGCTTGGCAAGGAACCTGTCGTAATACCCTTTGCCGTGCCCAACGCGATTTCCATTAAAGTTGAACTTTGTCCCGGGGACGAGGAAAATGGGGATTTCGCCGTCGAAACGTTCAAGGCCATCCTTCGGTTCCATGATGCCAAATTTGCCGGGAACAAGGTCTTTGCGCAAATTGCTGACCTTGTAGAAATTCATGATGCCTTCGCCTTCGCAGCGCGGCAGCAGCAATCTGCCTTCGCGGGCGAGTTCCTCGATGATGGGCATGATGTTCGGTTCGCCTTTTACTGGGTAGAATGCGGCGATGTTCTTCGAGTCGTGGTATCCCGGAATGTCGTGGATTTCTTGCCAGGGCTCGCCGATGATATCGTCGCCCTTTTTGTCGCGGCGCTTTTTCAGGATAAGTTCAATGATAGGACTGCTGCCGAACACGAATATCGCGAGGAACAGTACAAGGATGGAGGTTCCCATGCTTAGCTCCTGATGGCGCGTGCTGCGGTCGGTAGCTTGTCTTGCAGAATCTCGTTCCAGATTCTGCGTTGCCACTGCATCAGGTGCGCTTCATCGTAACGGTCGACCCAGGGCATCGTTCCCGGTGCAGCAAGCCAGATGAGCTGGGACTTGTTTGCGACCATTGACGGATCAATTTTGAGATTTTCAGCTTTTTCGTCGCGCCACATCTTGAGCGAGAGGAGCAGGTCGGCATTCGGCACTACCGGTGGAGGCGGAGCCTTGGGCAGCTTGGCGGGCCAGTCCTCTTCGGGGGTTGCGCAAGCATCCCGGAGCATGTTCATGAACGAATCGAAACGTTCGCCCTTGAAGTTCCTGGGCAGTTTGGGCAGCCGGTTTTCGTCGATTGTCGGGAACGTCGCTTGCACATGGCGTACAATGGCGAGCATGAGTTCTGCAGGCATGACTTTGTATGGCGGGCGGTCCATCGCCTCGGCTTCTTTTTCTCGCCATTCCCACAAGTGTTTGAGAATGTTGAGTGCACAAGGGTTGTAAATGCTGGAACCGGTGATGCGCCAGGGGTCTTTTTTCGGCGGTGCCGGGTGCCTGGAATGTTCTATCAGGGCGTTGCACTGCTCGGTAAGCCAGCTCATGCGGTTTGCCGCTTGCAACTTTTCGACCAGGATGGCGCAAAGTTCATGCAGGTAGAAAGTGTCGTGGATGGCGTATTCGCACATCTCCAGCGGGAGTGGGCGGATGGTCCAGTCGGCGCGCTGGTTCTCTTTTTTGAGCTCGTCGCCGAAATATTCGCGAACGAGGTCGGCTAATCCGAGGCGTTGCTCGCCGAGCAATTTTGCCGCGAGCATTGTGTCAAAGATATTTTTCGGGCTAAACTGGTAAGTCTGCCACAAAAGTCGCAAGTCGTAGTCCGCACCGTGGAAAATGAGCGTTTGCATGGCGCGGGCCTTGAATAGCGGGGCGAGGTCGATGCCGCAGAGCGGGTCGACGATATAGTAATGGTCGCCGATAGTAATCTGGATGAGGCAGAGACGAGCGAGATAATGGTGCATGGAATCGGCCTCCGTATCGACGGCGGCCATATCGTACAAGTCGAGGTCTTCGAGGAGCTTGGCGAGGGATTCTTCGTTGTCTACCAGGATGTATTTTTCGTTCTGCAACATTACCTGTGAAATGTAATTAAAATTGCGAAAAAAAGAGAAACTCCGGATTAAAACGTACACCTAATAATAGTGTATGTGATGCCGCTCATTTTTTTATGACGTTGTAGAATTCCAGGAACTGTGTCGGGGAAAGTTCTTCGGCACGGACGGTGGTGGGGTAGTCCAGGAGTTCGATGGCTTCCTGGATTTTCTTTTTGTCGTAGGCGCGGCCGAAGGAGTTTGCTAGCGTCTTGCGCTTTTGCGTGAATGCGGCGCGGACAAAATCAAAGAACCCATCGGGAGCCTCGAGCGGGCTTGCCTTGGGCGTGAGGAGCATCGTGGCGCTGTCGACATTGGGGCGCGGCGTAAAATGTTCTGGCCCGATCTTTCTTAAAATCTGCGTGTCGGCGTAGGCGGAGACGAGTACGGATAAACTCCCGTAATTGCTACTGCACGGGGTGGCGCAGATGCGCTCGGCGACTTCGAGCTGGACCATGCCCATGAATCCCTTTGTGAGATGCAGCCGCGGCATGAGCCCGGCAATGATGGCCGTGGACACGTTGTAGGGGAGGTTCCCGGTGACCCAAGGCTTTTCGTGGGTGTCGAGGAATGCCTGCAAGTCGAATTTCAGGAAGTCAATATTGACGATGTGGAAGTTGTCGCGGCCCTGGAATTTTTGTTCCAAAAATTCAACGCACTGCTCGTCGATTTCGACGGCAGTGAGTTCCACGGCGCGGTCCAGCAGGTGCTCCGTGAGCGCGCCGTGGCCAGGGCCGATTTCCAGTACGGCCTCGTTTGCTGTTGCTGGGAGGTCTCCCGCAATCAGTTTCGCGGTAGGAACATCCAAGAAGTTCTGTCCGAATTTTCGGCGGCGTGCTCTATCCATGGGGCGAAAAATAGAAAAAGTCTTTTGTTACATTTGGGCCATGAAACGAATTGAAGTTGTGGCGGGAATCATTTGCGATGGTATTCCGCGGGCACCGGATGCCAAGTATTTTGCGACTCAACGGGGCTACGGGGATTTCAAAGATTTTTGGGAATTCCCGGGAGGCAAGATGGAACCGGGAGAAACCCCGGAACAGGCGCTGGTTCGTGAACTTAGTGAAGAATTGGCCATCAAGGTGTCTGTAGGTGAATTTATTTGTACTGTGGAACATGATTACCCGACTTTCCACCTGACGATGCATTGTTACTTTTGCTCCATAGAGAGCGGCCACCTGACCCTTTTGGAACATGAGGCCGCCAAGTGGGTCAATGCGTCGGAATTGCGCAATTTGGCTTGGCTCCCGGCAGATGTCCGCGTCGTTTCGGCGTTGCTTGATTAAAAAAGATTCTATATTTGCGCCCATGAAAAAGATATCCCTTACGGGCATCAAGCCCACTGGCACTCCTCACCTGGGTAACTACCTCGGTGCAATTCGCCCCGCTCTTGAACTTTCGAAGACCTACGACACGGTCTACTTCATCGCCGACTACCACGCCCTCACCACCGTGCAGAACGGTGCCGAGATGCGTGCGAACATCTACAAGATTGCGGCGACCTGGCTTGCTCTCGGTTTGAACCCCGAAGAAGGCCTGTTCTACAAGCAGAGCGACATTCCCGAAATCTTCGAACTCAGCTGGGCTCTCAGCTGCTTTACGCCGAAGGGATTCATGAACCGCGCCCACGCCTACAAGGACAAGGTGGCCAAGAACGAAGCTGCCGGCGAAGACCCGGACGCCAACGTGAACATGGGCCTCTACTGCTACCCGTGCCTGATGGACGCCGACATCTTGATGTTCAGCGCCGACATCGTGCCCGTGGGCAAGGACCAGAAGCAGCACGTGGAATTCGCCCGCGATATCGCTATCAAGTTCAACAAGCATTTTGGGCAGGATGTGTTCACCATCCCGGAACCGGTGTTCCAGGAAACGACGGGTATCATCCCCGGTCTCGATGGCCGCAAGATGAGCAAGTCCTACGATAACGTTATCGATATCTTCCTCGAGAGCAAGGCCCTCAAGAAGAAAATCGGCAAGATTGTCACGAACTCCCAGGGTATTGAAGAACCCAAGGATCCCGATACTTGCAACGTGTTCAAGCTGTACAAGCTTTTTGCGACTCCGGAACAGACCGAAGCGCTTGCTGCACGCTACCGCGCCGGCGGCATGGGCTGGGGCCACGCCAAGCAGGAACTCCAGAACGTTCTCGAAGAACACCTGGGTGCTGCCCGCGAAAAATACTTCTACCTGCTCGACCACACCGAGGAAATCGACAAGATCCTCGCGTACGGCAAGGAGAAGGCCCGCGTCAAGTCCAAGGCCATGATGGAAAAGGTGCGCTCCCTGCTCGGAACGTACTAGCCATCGTGCCCCGTTCGGGGCTCTGCCTAGATTTCAAACATGTAACCCGCTCTCCACAGGAGGGTGGGTTTTGTATGATCCATGAAAAAGTAAACTGGGTAGGAAATCTGGGTGTAGATTCCATATAAGTGAACCCAGACCTCGACCGACAGATCAAGCGTTTCTTCGTAATTGTAAGGGAGCACGTACATGGCTCCGTTGGCATCGTTCAGCGCCTTGTGCATGCCGTTGGGAGCCTCGGCGAACGAGTATCCGCCTCCGATTCCTAGGTCGACGTTGAACGGGAGTTCCCTAAAAAAGGTCCAGGAGAGCCCTCCGCGCATGGCGCACCAGTAATCGTCTTCCCCGTTTTTCCATCCCATGCCCTGTATGCGCATCATTGCCGCTTTGTAGCCGACTCCAGCGACGACGGAGAGTGGGGTGGGTTCCCCGGCAGATATGCCAAACTGGATCCGACCTTCTTTTGTCTGTTTTTTCCCGGTATCGGAAATTCCAGATGCAAGACAAAAAGAGGTGCAGAGTATGAGGGCTATGAAGATTTGTCGCATGGTCTAAAATTAGCT
The DNA here is from genome assembly GCA_946405515.1 of uncultured Fibrobacter sp. Taxonomy (GTDB): domain Bacteria; phylum Fibrobacterota; class Fibrobacteria; order Fibrobacterales; family Fibrobacteraceae; genus Fibrobacter. The sequence goes on from CAMJHM010000014.1 coordinate 10,829, forward strand.
ATTTGCATTGGAAAAAATAGGTGTTCTCACTTCGCGGCTTGTGATTGAAAATCAAAAATTCTTATTTTTTTGACAAGTTTCATTGCCCCACGGGCAAAAAAAATGAGAGGTAGAAATGAAAAAGTCACTCAAAATGTTGAGCATTGCCGCATTGGCATGCGTTACTTCGGCTTTTGCCGAAGGCGGCATGTTTGAAGGCGCTCTTCCTGAAAACTGGACGGCTGATGTTGTCGCTGCGGTGAAGTACACGCGCATGCACTACAGCAACTGGGCCGAAGATGGAACTTCCAGCTACACCTGGCTCGTTACTTACGACGCCGATGTGGTGGGTAAGTGGTCCATTGCCAATTGGCGTAACTTGATTGATCTCGACCTCGGACAGACTTGGACTGACGGTCTTGGCAAGCGTAAGTCCGCCGACAAGATTTTCTGGGAATCCATGGTAGACTTCAACATGACCGAAGTCCTGAAGCCGTATGTGGGTCTCCGTTACGAAACCCAGTTCCTGAAGGGGTACAGCTATAGCGAAAATGAAAATGGTGACGAAGTCAAGACTCCCGTTTCATGCTTCATGGATCCGGTGTACTTCACCCAGGTCGCCGGTCTTGCTTATATCCCGAACGAGAACTTTACCCAGCGTCTCGGCTTTGCTAACCGTGTGACGGTCTCTCATGGCTACGGTTATGCCGATGACAAGGATACCGAAGACGAAATCGAAGAAGTGAAAGACGAGCCGGGTCTTGAAAGTATTACCGAGTTCAAGTACGCCTTCTCCAATATCATGAGCTTCAAGACTCGCCTTTGGGCCTTCGTGAATTTCAAGGGAACGGATGAAATTGACGGAAAGTGGGAAAACCTCCTCACTGTCGCGATTGCTCCGCTTATCGAACTCCAGGTCGGCTTCGACATGGTCTACGACAAGGATCTCGACAAGGATACCCAGTACAAGGACATGATCCTGTTCGGCCTGACCTGGCGTTGGTTCTAACAGAATGCCCCTTGTGGGCGTCCATTTTTGAAATTGCAAAAATTCCCGGTTCTGCCGGGAATTTTTTATGGTGAATTCTGGTTGTTTCCGGAGATTATTGCTCGATGGTGAGCAGGTCTTCTTGCCAGGCGTCGCGCTTTTTGCGGAGGATTTCGAGGGATTTGTCGTCGGCACCGGAACTGTCGCGGACTTCCATGAGATTACGGTACCCTTCGAGCAGTTTTGCGGCCTTGGGATAGGTTTGCTCCAGGTTGTAAAGCTCTTTTTGTATGGCTTCGTCCGAGTAAAGGCGGGCGATGCCTTCTATGGTGCGCAACGTGGCGAGTTCATTGTCGCCGGATTCCCGTGCCGCTTTTGCTTCGGTAAATTCTAACGGGCATATTGCATCCATCCATGCAGATTCTTGCGCGTAGAGTTCGTTGTCTTCGGCGATGGCGTCTTTCCGTTTTGTAATTTCAAGCTGCTTTACCAAAAACGGCCTATAGCTTTCTGTGTCTGTGTCAATTTGGTGCGCTTTGCAGAATTCGTCCAGGTTGCGAAGGTTTGTTTCTGTCGGATTGTTGAGTAGGCATTCCTTGAGAACAGCCATCTGGTCTTTAGGCGGGAGTGCCTTGAAATTTTCCGATTTCATGCTGTTTGCTTTGATGCGCAACCAGAAAATTCGCATCAGTATAACGGCAATGGCAATAAAGAAAAAAATACCCCAATTCATTGGGCGAAATATAGCTAAAGTGCGTTTCTCCTGTCGTGGCTCCGGCCCTTGTTTTGTGAGCTTTGCCGGCTTATGACTTGTTTAAAATCACCCTATTTTTGCAAACCTCTTTTTTACATAGTTTTTCGCTTACTTGAAGTGAATTTTGGGAATAAAAGGTATATATTTAGGGGAGAAAGATAAACCTTTATTGGAGCATGTATTTTATGGAACAGAGAAGCTGGCTTGTTGCCGGCCTTTTGGTCGGTTCTGCGTCTTTGGCTTTTGGGGCGCCGTTGGCGAGCGCCAATTTGGATATTATTATTCGTGATTTCCAGCCGAATCATCCGGATTTTGAAAACTTTTCAGAAGAATATGTGAGCCCGGGTGATTCTCCGTCCCCTTGTTCTAGTGGTATGTGTCGCGACAACATTTACAATACCACGTTATGTGGCGGCAAAGCTTGCGATGGCTACGACGTGGCTTGGTATGGTGCAGAAGCGTTGCATCGTTCTTGCGGAAACGGTCGTTCCAAGACGGGTGCCCAGATTGGTCAGGATGGCTACCCGATGGTCGAGAATTCTTCTTTGCCTAGCTATCTTGCCAAGATGGTCTCTACGGCTCAACCTCTGGAATATGGTCAGTGCACTGAGAAGGGTACTTTCAATGGAAGACCGGTGACCAAGCGCGGTTACACGAGTGTTGCTAATGGCACTGACGGACAGCCGGCTATTCATGGGGCTACTTGTACTGGTGGCACTGTTTGGGAAAACCCGGTTTACTACACTCCGGGCATGGTGAAGCCTTATTTGTTGTTCTTGGATGTGGACGGTGATGGTTCTATCACAGGTCAAAATGACATGCTTGATGGCGTGGGTATCGAAAAAATGCTTGACCTGTGCGATAATTCCAAATTCTTTGAATGGTATACTGATGTCAATGGAGTGAACAAGCGTACCAATGCTGTGCTCTCTATTCCTAAAGAAAACGAGAAAAGTAATTTCTACGTTATTGACTATAACTACAACAATGGTGGATATTTCCCGCTGGATTCTATCAACCCGCAGACTATGGAATGGGTTGCTCCGGCCGAGTGCAAAACTAAGAACTGCGATACGTGGGGCGCTCAGTCCTTGTCTATTTTCTGCCCTCCGTACGATTACCAGTATGCGAAAACGCAGACGGACTTCTTGCAGGACTCTACATACGCATTGTGCGAAAGCTGGCTCAATAACGGTGGCCCCCGTAATCCGGATGCTGCCTTGAAAGCTGTTGGCGCATTGCCCAAGATTGGCCTTAGCCATTTGCGCAACTATAACTTCACGATGATGGGTTATGCAAAATTCAAGTACAATGAACTGAATCAGACTCCTAATCACGAAGTGTTTGAATTTACCGGTGACGACGACATGTGGATTTTTGTGGACGGCGTCTTGGTTGTGGATTTGGGTGGTACTCACCTTTCTGCTCCGGGTAAGGTCGATATTGCTGTGTTGGCCGCGAACAACCATGGTTGCCAGGCGGACCCGGCTCTCAAGGCCTTCATGGGCGATCCTCCTCTCATGAACGAAGCCAACTGCGTACCGGGAACGACGACTTGGCAGAACAATACGTGGCACCATCTCCACTTCTTCTATGCGGACCGCCAGACCGATGGCTCCAACATGTACATTCGTACGTCCCTTTCTGAAATCGCTCCGACCAAGTATGGACAGCCGTCTATTATGGACTTTATTATCACCATCGAAGGTGATTCTACGACAAATAGCATGTTCCTGAATACTGAATTGGATCAGGCAGTTATTGCTGGAATGGTTACGGGAGGCATGCCTTCTATCTTGGTTACGCGCAATAAGTACGATGCGTCTGGCAAGGTTATTGGCAAAGACACGTTAGGCTTTGTTGTGACGGGTATGAGTGAAGCCCAGAACAAGGGTTCCGATGGCTTCATGTACGAAGTGAAGGGTAACCTTGTTGACGTGAATGGAAATTCGGTGTCTACCGGCCTTTTGGGCGGCGATGAACTGGCCTTCAACTTCCCGTCTGCAGATCCGACTATGGAAGGGTATAACTGGAACTCCAAGATGAAGTATGGCAATACGCCTTTCTACATCACGTCTAAGGGCGGAAAATCTGTCGAAGGTTTCCCTGCAGAATGGGGCCCCATTACGCTTAACGTCAAACCGAAGACTGTCATTGTTCCGCAGGATAATTCTATCGACCGTCCGGATTTCGATGCGCAGTCACAGGAACTTACCACCTTGGCGGGTAGCGATGGCCTTCAGGATTCCCTGACGGGTGAACTCTTGTTGACCGCACTCCCGGCTGTTACTGGCCAGGACCCCTTGACTTTGACTGAAGAGCAGATTGAACAGTACACTGCAGCTCCCTCAATAGACGGTAGCAATGCTGGCCTTAGCCCGATGACAACGCCGCTTGTTTCTAAATCTGCGACCAATGGCCCGCGTTGCTTCACGGCCAACAATAACGAAAGTTGTATCAGTTATGCCTTTACGACGACGCAGCCATTCAAGGTGAATGTTCGCGTGTTCGACCATCTTGGCCATTTCGTGAGCCAGTACAATAAGTCTGTGAGTGCAGATGATTTTACTAAGGCACTTGTGAAGGCGAACGGAGCTTCTTCCCGCACGTCTTGTGGTGAAAGCAAGGTCGTTAATCCGGGGACTTCCCTGTTCCCGAACGGCTCGGGTGCTATGCTCGTTTCTGTGAAGATGTACCCTGTGTCCCAGGATGGTCGCAAACTCGGTACGGGCCCGTACATCTACCAGATGTCTGTGATTAAGGAAGAATACGAATACTGCTACATGCAGGGCGGTACGACTCCTTCGTACTCCTACATGCGTTATCAGCGTACTTCCGAGACTTACCGCCGCGGTTATCGTCGACTGAACAAGAAATAACGATTGAATTTAGAATCAAGATCCCGGCTTTGTCCGGGATTTTTTTTATAGAGGGGAAAGGCTTGCGGTGGGTGTTACAGTGGTTCGGCAATAAGCGCGAATGGTTCGGCGCCTGTGATGCGGACGCGTAATTTTTGACCCGGAGTAAATTCGCCTGGAATAGCGACCGGATTGTATGCATCGTTCCTTGCAATGGTCGTTCCGCTGCGGTGGCCTTCTTTTTCGATGTGGACTTCAGTTTCGTGGCCAATCCAGCGTGCGTTATTTTCGCGAGCGATTTCTTGGAAAGTTTGGGCAAGTAGGGCCGAACGCCGGTGCTTCTCGTCGTCGCTTACAGAATTTGTCTGGTTCATCGCGAAGGCGGGGGTTCCGGGGCGGGCGACAAATCGCGTGATGTTGCAGACGGTCGGCCTTGTTTCTTTGAGCAGTTCCAGTGTGGCGTCAAAGTCCTCTTCGGTTTCGCCAGGGAAACCGACAATCATGTCGGTGCTCAATGTGAACTTGTCAAAATTTTTGTTGAACGTTTCTGCTAGTATGGCAAAGTCGCGGGCTGTGTGGCGGCGGTTCATTGCCTTGAGAATCCGTTCGCTCCCGCTTTGTACGGGCAAGTGGATGAACTTATAAACCCTGCTGTCGGTAAAGCATTCCAGGAGTGAATCCGCATACGAAAGCATGTGGCGAGGGTTGCCCATGCCGAGTCGTAGCTTGTAGTCGCCCGGAACATGGACGAGTATGTTTTGAACGAGCTTCGCCAGGTTTGTTCCCGTGTCAAATCCGTAACAGCCGCAGTCTTGCCCGGTCAACTGGATTTCGTTGCAACCATCAGCGACAAGGGTTTGTACTTGTTCAATGATGGATTCGGCAGGGTAGCTATGCAGGCGGCCTTTGACTAGGTGTGTGCTGCAGAATGCGCAGGCATCGAGGCACCCTTCTTCGATATTGACGATTCCCGTAAACGGGGATTCGCGAAGTGTTGCTTGGCGTGTATCTTTGCTGCTTTTGCCGATGATTTCGGCGGCAATATTTTTTAGGCTCGTAAATTCTATTTTGTTAAAAATGGCAGAGGCTTCTTTCCGGAAATCTGCCGGCGCGCACCCGGTAATGTAGATTCTTGCTTCGGGGTATGTTTCATGCGCTTTTTTCAAGAGCTTGATGGCGCCAGCATTCCCTTTGACCGTGCATACATTCAGGTATATTGCCTCGGGGTTCTCGCCTGTCGGAAAGTTGAAAACAGTACGGAATTTTTTGGCGAGTAATCGCGCAATCCGCTCGCCGTCTCCGAAATTGGCGGCGCATCCCTGGCTGACTATCGCGACAAGGGGCGCCTGCATTTTAGTGCTCGAAACGCTCCAGCGTAATGCCGGGGTAGTAGTGGCTCAAAATCTCGAGATAACTCTGCCCTGCTTGGGCCCTGGCGCGCACACCCATCTGGCACATTCCTACACCGTGGCCGTAGCCTTTACCGCTGAGTATCCAGGAATTTCCCTTGTGGCTGATGGTGAACAGCGACGACGGAAGAATGGTTCCCTTCTGCTTGAATAGCCAGCGTACCTTGTCTCCATAGACTTTGAAAGTTCCTTTGTCTGTAGTCACCTGCAAGGTGTAGATTCTGCCACTGGGGAGTTTTTTCTTGATGGAAATATCTTTGAGCTTCTTGAATTTAGGGACCTTCGTCTTGGCTTCTTTGCCGTTCTGCTGGAAGAGCGCAATCAATTCCTTATCGGTAAACTTGCGTTCCCACTTGCTGTAGTTGGATTCGTTGCACCAAGGTTGCCCATCGGGGCGCAGGTCTGGTACGCTCTTGAGGTACGGCTTGTTCTTCTTGTCCCACGTCACCATTGTTTCCGTCTTGCCACCGCAAGTGGAGTGGTAGTAGGCGATGATGAATTCACCTTTGTACATCATGGTCTCGCCGGCGGTGGCCTTCACGGCTGCATTCGTCAGGGGAGTGGCGCTTTTGTAACCCATGTACACTTGGTCCTTGGTGTCTGCGTATACGTCAAAGCCCATTGCGTCGCGGCTGTTGAAGTGCTTGTACACATAGGTGCGTGCGGCAACCGCTTGTGCCTTGAGCGCTTCAAAGCGGCTGCTATCCAGCTTGCCGATTTCGTAGGGGATGACTCCACGGACGTAGTCTTCGACGTCGACAATGTTGATTGCCGTGATGCGGCTTTTGGCGGCCTTTACAATAAAGTAGCCAGGATAGCACGAAGACTGTAGCTGCTTTTGCGTAGGAGCGATGTTCAAGCATTTGCCTTCGCTGTAGAACTCACGCTGGTCTACCGTTTCTTTGGTCCCGTTGCTTTCGATTTCCAACTGGTTGCCAACAGCGGTAATGGCGATGGTTTGGTTCCCCGATTTGACGAACAACTTTTTTTCGTCTACGAATACGCCTACGCGTACGGGCCTGTCCAGGTTGTCCGGAATTTTCTTGACTTGGATCTTGGGCGGGGTGTCGCCGAACTTGTCTGGCACGCCTGCGCTGATGGGTTGCGCGTCGGTTGTTTGTTCCTGTGTAGGCTCTGCTGTCTCGGCTTGGTCGGTGCTCGGTTGCTCCGGTTCGGGGGCTTCCATAACATCGTTTTGCGGCCCGGCATAGGGTTCTTCTTCCTGTGTCGGTGCTGGTTGGCTGGGCTCTGGAACGGGTGCCTGCTGTTCCGAGGCGGGGGGCGGGAGTTCCGGGAGGTCGAATCCGTCGTCCATCCCGTCTTGGGCAAAAGATAGCGCAAAGAAGAAACCTGCGCTAAGGAGGCTAGTTCGGAATAATCCCATCAAATCCATCGTCTCGGTTAGCGATTGTTCTTCTTGAGCTTTTCTTGCGTTTCCTTGGCCATCTTGCGGAGCTTCGACTGGTTCAGTGTGCGGTCGGCCGTAGAAATCTTGTCGACGAAAAGGTCGCCGTTCAGGTGGTCGCATTCATGCTGGATGCAGCGGGCGAACAATCCCTCGCAGTTCCTGATTTCTTGCGGTTCTCCGTTGATGTCGAAAAAGCGTACCGCCACGCGGTCGGGGCGGACAACGTTGCAGAACAAGTCGGGGATGGACAAGCAACCCTCGTCATAGTCGACCATCTGGGCATCGGCTTCGGCTTCCCATTCCGGGTTGAACATGATGTAGGGCTTCGGTTCCTCTTCGTTGGGAACAGCAGTGTCGATGACGACGAGCCTTATGTTCTTGCCGATTTGCGGCGCTGCGAGCCCACAGCCAGTGGAATCGTAGAGCGTTTCGAGCATGTCGCGTGCCAGTTGGCGGAGTTCCGGCGTGATTTCCGAAATGGGTTCGGATTTTTTACGCAGTACGGGGTCGCCGTAAGTTCTGATGGGGAGCAATGCCATGGGTTGCTTTTGTCCTGTTTTCTAGTCTGTTAGTTACTTCGCTTCTTTCTTGTCGTCGGCCTTGGCTTCTGCGTTCAGCACGCGGAGGATAGCGGACTTTTCGAAATCGATAAGGGTCGTCGATGCTGTACGGACAGTGATCGTGTTCGAGCCTTCTTCCATGGAAGTAATCGTGCCGATGATGCCGGCGGTGGTCATGACCTTGTCACCCTTCTTGAGGGCCTTGCGCATGGCGTCCATCTGCTTCATTTCCTTCTGCTTCGGGCGGATGAAGAAGAACCACATCACGACAAAGAGGAGAATCAGGGGGAGGAAGCTAGCGATTGCGCTCGGCTGTTCACCGTTCGCGGCGGGAGCGGCGTCCTGGGCGAGAGCGGCAATGGAGGAAAGGGTCACGAGGAGTGCAGAAAGTTTCATAATAAGCCTTGTTTTAAGGTGATTGATTGTTTCGCGGTAAATATAGAAAAATGAGGCGGGAGGCTATGAGCAATGAGTCTTTGAGAGACTAGAGACTAGAGGCTAGTGAAAAGAATCACGCACTTCGTGCGTCAATATAAGACGGCGAAGCCGTGATATTTTTCCCTAGTCTCTAGATCCTAACCCCTAGATCCTTATCCTAGAGATTGCTTCAGGGCTTCGCCCTTCGCAATGACAACAAAGGCGAATGCCATGCCAAAACGCTTGCGTTTCGGCATGGCTGAGCCGACGAGTCATGCGCCTGCGAATGACAATCCCACTTCCTACTGTCTACTAGTACTCTCGCTACGCTCAAGTACCAAATGCTCGGCTCGGCCATGTTCAAGCAAGCTTGACCGCGGCACTCGCCTTACGCATTTGTCCTACTCCCTCACACCTCAAAGCGGCCGAAGGCCGCGACCTCATACCTCAAAGCGAGCTTGCGAGCTATACAAGACTTGCCAATTTATTGGCTTAGTCGTTGTTATGCCCTATGGGTAGACCTCAAAGGCACGAAGTGCCGCCCTCACCGCCCCTAATTGACCAGCTTCTTGTCGAGCAGCGGGAATATGCGGTTGAGTTCGACTAAATCGAGAATCTTGTCAAAATCGGCATAGAAGAACTGGATTTCCTCTATGGGCATGCGGATATCGTAGGTAGCCGAGGGGAAGAGCAGCTTGCGTTCGACGAGCGAGCTCATGGTGCGCATGGTCAGCGTGAACCCGTGCATGGATTTTTTCGCTTCGTCGCAGAGTTGCTTTGTCGTGACTGTGCAAATTCCCCCCGGGCGCGGCGAAGAACTTTCGCGGGCGACCTTCAGGAACGTGGAAAGAATCATCTGGTCTGTCATGGACAGGATGTTCGGCGATACTTTCTTGTTCAGGGCGCGGTACTTGATGGTCTCGTAGAGTATCGTTACGATTTGCAGGCTCGACGTGTTGATTACGTTGTCCTGGACTTTGAGAACCCCGAGTTCTTGCAGGATTTCGAGCAGCTTGTTTGCGTTCTCGACCGATGTCCCTGCAAGCGCCTGGAGCCCCTTGCGCAGGGCTTCGACTTCGAGCTTGTTTGTGTTGGAACGCTTGAGGTTCGAAGAAATAATATACAGGAGCGGAGGGAGCGACTGAATGAGTCCGTTTTTGCGCTTGTTCTCTTCGGCGATATGGAATCGCTTCGACAGGAACTGCAAAATGGCACCAATCCAGGATGGCTTCTGTTCCAAAGTGTCGTTGAGCGTTTCCCTAGAAATGACGATGAGTTCGCTGGGCTCTGCTGCCCGGAGCGTGTACTGCCTGGGCGCACCCTCGAGTAGGCTGAGTTCGTCGATGATGGAGCCCGGCCCGAAGTTGATATAGCGTTCTCCCGAGCCCAGGTCCTGTGTCTCGGCGACAATCATGCCGCTCTTCACGATAAAGAGGGTGTTGGCCTTGTCGCTTTCGAGGCAAACGTATTCGCCGGCGGTCACGATCATTACAGTACCCCCCGGATGTTAGTCTCGAACCGGAGCGCGGTCAGGTAATAGTTGATCTTGTCTGGATTCACCCGGAACATACCCTTGCTCGTTTCGGTACACCAGCCCATCTTCTGTATCCTAATCCATTCGGCCACGTTGATGTCTTTGACTCTTTCGGCAAGGAACGAGAGCCATGACGGGCCGTCCATTTCCATGTCCTTATTTGTCGTGGACAACGTGACAAGCAGTTTCTTCTGCATGATGGAGAGCTTGAAAGGTTCCCAGGAACCGCTTTGCTCGATGGACCTCTGGTAGTCGACGAAAAGCTCCAGCAAGAAGGGATTTGGCACCATGAGCGAAATCTTTGCACCGTCTTTCTTCAGTTCCAAGAACCGGCGGCGGGCGAGGGCCTTGAGGTCTTCCTGAATATTCTTGTCTTTGACTTTCGTGAGCCAGCCGAATTCGCGGATGACTTCGTCTATGGGTATGTCCGTGAATTCCGGGAGGTTGCTGCAATATGCAGCCAGGCTCATGAGCGAATTGGATGTCGCGGGAGCGTAGAGCGAGGCTTTGAGCTTGCGCGTCTTGCGGGAGAGTGCCCTGATGACGGCCAGGAGCCACACGGGGAGCGTCTTGAGCTCGGATTCCATGCAGTCCTCGTTAACCAAGGTCACCACGGAGTCCTTGGAAGCCTCGATAGTCAGGTGGAAGGGTTCCCGTTCGAGCAGGGATGCCACGCCGACCAAATCGCCGGGGTGCATCTTGAACACCACCTTGCGGTCGCCGTCCGCGGTGTCGATTGCTGTGAGTTCGCCTTCATCCAAAATGATGATGGAACGCTCGCCGGTCTCGGGGGAATATACAACAAAGCCCGCCTTCACGTGGATCCGCGTGGGCGGGATAATTTGCTGTCGGGAATCCCCCGTAACCATCGGGAAATAACCGCCTTCGAAGTTCAAGCTGGATTAAGCCTGACGTTCGTCGATACGTGCAGCCTTGCCGCGGAGGTTGCGCATGTAGTAGATGCGAGCCTGGCGGACCTTACCGGCGCGTTCGAGTTCGATGGAGTCAATGCGGGGAGAGTTGACCGGGAAGATGCGTTCGACGGCAACGGAGCCGGACATCTTGCGGACAGTGAGAGTCTTGCCGATACCAGAATTCTTCTGCTGGATAACGACACCCTTGAACGGCTGGATACGTTCCTTGGTGCCTTCAATGACCTTGACGTTCACGGTGACAGTGTCGCCGGCGCGGAAATCCGGCATATCGGACTTCACGTTTTCGTTCTGGATTGCTTCGATATTCAGGGACATAGTGTGTACCTCTTTTTATTTGTCGCCAAATTTAGTATTTATTTTCAGTTTTTCAAAGATGTCGGGGCGCCTTTCTTGCGTTCTTTTCAACGATTCTTGGCGTCTCCACTCGGAAATGTTCTTGTGATGGCCCGAAAGCAGCACTTCGGGCACCTTTTTTCCCTCAAATTCCTCGGGTCGGGTGTAGACCGGCCATCCCAGTACGCCCTGGGCGAAGGAGTCTGTCTCGCCACTTTCTTTGTGGCCGAGGGCTCCGTCCACCAGACGGACGACCGCGTCCGTGAGGATCATGGCGGGCAGTTCGCCTCCGCTGACGACGAAATCGCCAATGGATATCTCCATGTCGACCTCGGACTGCCGGATGCGCTCGTCGATTCCCTTGTAATGCCCACAGACGAGTACCAGGTGGTTTTCCTTGGAAAGTTCCTGCGCAATCGCATGGGTGAGGGGGACCCCGTCGGCCGTAAGGTAGATGACCTTTCCGCCGTCTTCCTTGACTCCCGTGCTACGGATGGCCTTGGCCAGCGGTTCCGGCCGGAGCACCATGCCCGGTTCGCCCCCGTAGGGAACATCGTCCACCTGACCGTAGTCGTTGATAGCGAAGTCGCGGAGATAGACGGTGTTGAACTCGAACAGGCCCTTGGCTTGCGCCCGCCCCATAATGGAACTCTTCATGGGCGCAAACATTTCGGGAAAGATGGTGATGCAGTCTATGATCATCTTTCCTCCGGGCACAGGGACTTGAGGTAGTCCGCATCGCAGACAATGAACCGGCCCTGGTCGTCGACTTCCTTGACGCAATCGTCTATCCACGGGGCGAGGATGGATTTCTTGCTGAATTCCTGCTGCATGTCCGGGTCGAACTGGATATGGAACGCGTCGACCGTCATGAGTTCCTGCACTTCGAGTACTTCGCCGACTTCGCGCCCGTCTTCCGTCTTGACGCGGAAACCGACAAGGTCGTCGATGTAGTATTCGCCTTCGGGTGCGGGGAGCCTTTCCGATTCCGGAATCATCACGTCGGCATTCACCAGGAACTTCGCTGCTTCGGGGGTGTCGATTCCCTTGAACTTCAGCAGCCAGAGATTGCCGGCCTGCCTGGATTCCTCAATTTCGAGGTCCAAAATTTCTCCGTTCGTCTTTTTCACAGCCACGGCCTTGAGGCTCTTGTGGCGCGTGATGTCGTGGGTCAGAGGCATCGCCTTGATATGGCCCTTGACGCCATGCGTGCGCATGAGCTGGCAGACGGTGATGAATTCGGGAGAATCAGACATGATTTGGATGGTCGGTAATTAGATAAAAAAAGTCCCGTGCGGGGGCACAGGACCTTTTCAAAGAATTGAAGTTATGCTTCGGCAGGAGCTTCAGCAGCGGCTTCGGCCGGGGCTTCAGCGGCAGCGGCTGCGGCGGCAGCAGCTTCAGCGGCAGCGGCTTCCTTGGCGGCCTTTTCAGCTTCGATCTTGGCGAGAGCCTTAGGACCGAGCTTAGCCTTTTTGGCCTTTTCGGCACGCGGAGTAGCAACCTTGCCTTCGATAGAGCGGCCAGCGCGGATTTCGTGGAAGAGTTCCATGATGCCGGCCTTCTTGAGGAGGTTGCGGACGGTGTCAGACGGCTGAGCGCCAGTCTTGAGCCACTTCAGGACCTTTTCCTGATCGAAGCGGATCTCGGGCACCTTGGTGTTCGGGTTGTAGAAACCCACCTGTTCGATAAAGCTATCGTCGCGGGCCTTACGGTTGTCGATAACCACGGCGCGGTAGATGGGGTTGTGACGCTTGCCGAAACGAGCGAGACGGATAACGGTTGCCATTTTAACCTCTTTTGGGTTTTCCCCGAAAAATCGGGGGTGTTGTTCATTTTTGGCCAAATATAGCAATTAAAATCTTGTGCGTAAAGGACGGAATGTAAAATTTTTCCGTTCTTTTTAGATAAACTAATTAGAGAAATGCTGGAAATTGGCGAAATTTAACAGAAAAAGCCGTTTTTTAGAGTGCGGAGACTAGGGCGCTTGCGCTATACCACGCCGGATTTCTTCCATTTTCCGCCGCGCCAACGGATGTAGTTGACGATGGAACGGTAAAATTCGTCGGCGGCCATGCCGAGCCAGATTCCCACGAGCCCGAGATCCAATACGAAGGCGAGCAGCAGCGCTGTGCCCAGGCCGCAGGTCCACATCATGGAAGACCCCACGATAGCGGGAAACTTGGAATCGCCCGATGCCCGGAGCGCCGAGGTGATGACCATGTTTGCTGCCTTGAAGGGCTGGAGGGCCACGTCGCACCAGAGGCAGAGTCTGCCTAGTCTTATGATTTCGGGGTCGGCTGTATAGAAATGGAGCAAGTGTTCACCCAAGAGGGCAACGGCAATGGCGACTACGAGCCCGCTTGCACTCCCGGCAATCAGGCTTTGGTGCAGCCGTCGGTTCGCCTTGGCGAAATCATGCGCCCCGACAAGGTGCGCTACTAAAATTTGGTTCCCGCTGCTGAGACCTACGCTGAAGATGACGGCGAGCATAGCGAAGTTCGCGCTGAAAATGCGTGCTGTCATGGCCGTGATTCCCAAGTGGACGACAAGGGCGGTGAGTACGACTTGGAAAAGTTGGAAACTTACAGGCTCGACAGCGGCAGGGAACCCGATGCGTATCCAGTCGGGCAAGATGATGCGGGAACGCTTGAAGTCGGTACTGCGAATTTTGTGGTGAATCTTGAAATGGTGGACGAGAAAAAGGATTACTGAGGCGATGAGCCACGAGAGCATGGTCGCGAGAGCGACTCCCTTGACACCCATTTTCGGGAGGCCGAGGTAACCGTTCAAGAACACGACGTTCATCGCGGCGTTCGAGATGATGGTGATGATGTTGCCGAAGAGGTTCCAGATGGTGAGCCCGTGCGTGGCGATGAGCGCGGTGAGCGTCGATTGCAGCGCCCGGAATGCAAAGCCGATGGAGACCACGTGCAAGAAGTCGCGGGCGTGGAGGGCGGCATCGCCGGTAAGTCCCATCCAACTCACGATGTTGTCGGCAAGCGGGATGACGACAAGCGTGATGGCGACGCCGAGGAGCAGGCTCCCGATGAGGACCATCGTCTGTGTGGTGGCCGCTTGCCGGGGGCGTTCCGCGCCAATGAACTGGGAGGCGATGCTCGCCCCGGCCTGGGCGAACGCCAGAATGGCCATGAAGAGGGCGCCCAGGATGGGCATGAGAGCCCCCACGCCCGCTGCCGCTGTTTCGGAGGTGCGCGACAGGAACCAGCTGTCCATCATCGGCTGGATGGTGCCGATGCCGAAGGTGATGAACAAAGGCCACGAAAGGCTCAGTAGGGAACGGTCCTTGACTTGCATGCGCCCCAATATTAGAAACGCCCCCAGCCAGAGGCTAGGGGACGTTCAAAATTTTCTGTATACAGATGTAAGCAAACTAGGGCGAACCCTGACGATTACAGGGTCGTGCTTACTCCGCCGCAGGTCCCATACTTGCCAATCTTATAAATGTTGATGGTATTGGTTTCGGAAATGCTTGCGGAGTTGCACCTTGCTGCGGTATCACCATACAGCCTGTTGCAGTAATACGAAATGCCTTCTGTTTCATCGTTAGTGTACTTGATCTGGAAACTGGTGGCATGCCCCAGAGCTTCAGCCTTGGATAAGGTTGTTTTTGCGTATTCGGAACGAACCAGCGAACTGAATGCGATGTTTACCGTCTTGGCCGATGAGGTCGGTGAGGCCAGGTAGTAATAGGAGAGTCCTCCGTCGCCTTCGGCCTGGAATGCTACCTCAAAGTAGTCCGTTGCGTCATAGGTCATGCAAATGCCTTCCCAGTCAGACAGGTCTACAGATTCTGCTTCTCCATTGGGCGACCAACTGAAACCGAATCCCGCATAGGGATAAGGATCGGGGGCGAGATAGCCTTCTGCGGTGGAGCCCTCGAGGTGCCATCCCTTGTAATTCAGCGTGATGCTCAGGTTGAGAGCGGCATCCGTGAATTTGCCAACTGCCGTGGACGTTCCGTAGTCGGCGTCATCCAGGTACTTGAACCACCATCCGGAGCTGTCTCCTGTCACTTCGTTGTCTTCGAGGAAGTTGTCTTCGCCTACCGTGTTGAAGTAGGTGCGGGCGCGGGAAGCATAAGACGGATCCCAGAGAACGTCGTCTTTGAAAGTCACGGACTTGTTGTCGGCTGCGGAACTGGACGAAGACTTGGCCTTGGAGCTAGAGGAAGAACTATTTCCTTCATCATCTCCTTCGTCGTCACCTTCGTCGTCACCTTCGTCGTCACCTTCGCCGTCTCCTTCATCGTCGCCTTCGTCATCGCCTTCGTCATCACCTTCGTCATCACCCTCTTCTTCGCCATCGTCGCCTTCTTTATTTTTATTATCCTTGTCTTTCTTGTCGCTGACTTTCAAGGCTGTCCATGCCCATTTCGAATCTTCGTCTTCGGAACAGGTGTAGAACTTTTCGTCGGATGTATCGTAGGCATAAATCAGCTTGGGGTTGGCCGTTGCCCATTTCTTGGTACACTTGGGCATGTCGTCAATCTTGCTGACGGCGGGAGCCCACATATAGGTTGCTACACCGGCCAAGTCAATTTTTGCGCAGATGTAGTCGGTGCTCTCGTCCTTTACGGCAACGATTTCATTGGCGTTGGACTTTTCGCATTTGGTTGAGTAAAGCTTTGTCAGGCTGGAAATAGTTTTGGAGGGCCCGTCCTTTTCTTCGGAGTCTTTTTCAGAAGATTTGGAACCGTTGGAGAACTCTTCGCATTCTTCTTGCTGTTCCTTGTATGTCTTGTCCAGTGTACCGGAAAGGCCTTTTGTCGTGGTGATAGTGCAGGCTCCGTCTTCGAATTCGACTTCCACGCCTTCTTCGTCTTGGTCCAGTGCCTTGCAAGATGCCTTTGCTGTGGCGTTGGATTCATCTGGCATGGTTATAATCTGGGTTTCAGAAACCATCTTGCCTTCTTTATTGAATGCATAAACGATGGTCGTGTTGACCCCTTCGTTCGACGTCTTCACGGTTACTGCGGTCGAGGACTTGGAAACCGTACAAGTCGCGGTTTGTTTGGAAGGACTGGTGCCGCTGCTGGAGTCGTCACCGCAGCCAAACAATCCAAAGGTTGCGGCAAAAAGCGCCGATATGGCTACAATTTGCCCCTTACGAAAAGCATGAAGTTTGGACATAAAAAGTCTCCTTGGTGGAATGCTACAAATATATAATAAAAAAGATACTATGTGCAATAGTCTATGTTAGTTCGGTTGTATTTAAACAGAAAAAATCCTCTTCGCGGTCGGATTCTGCGAAGAGGGAAACTTGTTCTACAAGCAAAATGGGCTATTTGCGCTTCTTTTTGACTTTAGGCGGGGTGTAGTTGGAGCCTACGGTTCCACCATTGTTCTGCTTTTTCGCGAACGCGCCGACCTTCTTGAACATTTCCTTCATGCCCTCGTATTGCTTGAGGACTGCATTCACACGCCCGATTTCGGTACCTGAACCCTTCGCGATGCGGGCCTTGCGGCTACCGTCCAGAATTTGCGGTTTCTTCCTTTCTTTGGGTGTCATGGAACTGAGAATCGCTTCTACGTAGACGAGTTGCTTTTCGTCAATCTGGTCAAGTGGGAGTTTGTTCAAACCCGGGATGAGCCCGAGAATGTCCTTGATGCGGCCAAGTTTCTTGATGGTGCGCAACTGGTTCAAGAAATCGTTCAAGTCGAAGGTGTTGTTGAGAATTTTCTTTTTAAGGTCCTTCGCTTCTTTTTCGTCGATGACTTGCTGTGCCTTTTCCACGAGGGAGACCACGTCGCCCATGCCGAGGATGCGGCTCGCCATGCGGTCGGGGTGGAACAGCTCTATATCCGGGAGCTTTTCGCCAACGCCTATGAAGCAGATGGGGACGCCTGTCATGCGCTTGATGCTGAGGGCTGCACCGCCACGGGTATCGCCGTCCATCTTGGAGAGGCAGACGCCTGTAAACGAAAGACGCTGCCAGAAGGTTTCGGCCACGTTCACCGCTTCTTGGCCAATCATCGCGTCGGCGACGAACAGGATTTCGTCGGGGTGGACGGCGTCCTTCGCCTTTTCAAGTTCCTGCATCAGTTCTTCGTCAATCTGCAGGCGGCCTGCGGTATCGTAAATCACGAGATCGAAGCCGTTGTCCTTGGCGTACTGGTAGCCGTGCTTGATGATTTCCACCGGGTCGCCCTGGCCTTCGTCGTACACGGGGATGCCGATGGACTTGCCGAGCACCTGCAACTGCTTGATGGCGGCAGGGCGGTACACGTCGGCGGCCACGAGGAGTGGCTTGCGTTTTTTCTTGCTGCGCATCCAGAGGGCAATTTTACCGGCGAATGTCGTTTTACCGGAACCTTGGAGACCTGCCATCATGATGCCGACCGGAGCGGGGCCGGAGAGGTTGATTTCCTTGGTCTCGCCACCCATCACGGCCACGAGTTCGTCGTGGATAATCTTGACTATTTGTTGACCGGGAGTCACCGAGTTCAGGACTTCGGAGCCCAAGGCCTTTTCCTTGACGGCCTTCACGAAGTCGCGGGTCACGTTGAAGTTTACGTCGGCTTCGAGGAATGCGCGGCGCACTTCGCGCAGCGATTCGGCGACGTTTTCTTCGGTGAGCTTGCCCTGCCCGCGCAGGTTCTTGAGGGTAGATTCTAGAGAGTCGGTCAGCTGTGAAAACATAGTGCGGCTAAAGATAAAAAAAACAAAAAGCCACAACAAAGCGATTTTCGCTTAGTTGTGGCTGAATCGTGTATAAATTGCGTGTTATATTAGAAAATGAATGCGATACCTATGTGAGGGACGATGTTGATGCCCGAGAACATGTAGCTGAGCACTTCGCGGTCCTTGGAGTTATGATTGTCGTAGGAGTAAATGCCCACACCAAGGACGTTCGTTGTAATGTCGATACCTCCCACGACGGCAAAAGCTTCATTAAAGAGGTAGGCTGCAATTAAGTCACCACCCAGTAAGGCATCAATATAGGTGGCTGAATAATCAGCAGATGAAGTGTCGCTAGATGCTACGACGGAACTCCCATTGTAATAGCTGCTTTCGGTAATGGGTGGAGCGTCAAGATCTCCTTCTACGGCCTTGATATCGAATCCCATGAGGAGGTGGAATGCGACAATCAAATTGTCCGATAGGGGTGCCATACCCCAACCGAATTTAAGATTGAAGTCTAAACCGTCTAAGTCGGGGCCCTTAAGATTTTTCTTTGCCTCCGTATCTCCGGCTACGTAGCCAATGGAAATGCCGAGTACAGAAGTGAGTTTGTTGTCGTTTATCCTGTAGCGGCTCCAGTTGAATTCATAGCCGATAGAATTCCAATCGATATGGGTGTTGTCGACTTCCCATGTTTCGTTCTCGACTGGAAGTGCAAAATTGAATGATTGCAATGTGCGCCCGACTTTTTTGTTCTCTCCGTTTTGAACAGGGGCGTATGGCTGATTATAATTTGCCTGGTTGTAGTTTTGCGGAGGAACGGCGTAGCCCTGGTTGTAGTTCTGCTGTGGAACGGCGTAGCCTTGGTTGTAGTTTTGTGGGGGAACGGCGTAGCCCTGGTTATAGTTCTGTTGCGGAACGACGTAGCCTTGGTTGTAGTTCTGCTGCGGAACAGCATAGCCCTGGTTGTAGTTTTGTTGTGGAACTGCGTAACCCTGGTTATAGTTTTGCGGAGGTGCCGCGTAGCCCTGGTTGTTGTAAGGTTGTGCCGCGTAGGGCTGCTGATTGTTGACTGGTGCTACATAGTTGTTGGCTTGTTGAGCGAACGCTGTTGCAGTAAAAAATAGAATCGGAACAAATACGAATTTTGAACATTTGTACAGCATTTTCTCTCCTAAGTGTGACTTTTTATACGGTCTTTTGATGATAATATAAACCCTAATTTGTGTTAAAGAAACGTTATTGGTAAAAAAAACGTGATGAAGGTGTTTTTTTCAAAAAATGTGTGATATGGACGACCAAAAAAACTCATTTTCTTTACAAAAGCGTTTTTTGGAGAATGACTATAGTGCACTAAATAGTATATATGCTGGCCTTTTTTTCGTTTTTTTCTATATTTGCCGCCCAATATGGTCGATTCTTTGTTGAATATCTTTTATCGCCCTAAAAAATTCAAGAAGAACGGGGATGTGAAGGATGTGCTTGTTGTGGCGCTTCCGATGCTCCTGTCGATGTCTTTCGACACCATCATGACGTTTATCGACCGTCTGTTCCTCTCGAAACTCGGACCTGCCGAGATGAATGCGGCGCTTGGGGCGGGGGCGGTGCAGCTTGCGCTCACGATGTTCTTTACCGGGGCTATCAGCTATACGACTGCGATGGTGGCCCAGCGTCTGGGAGCTAAGAAGACATCCGACTGCGCGCGTGTCTTTATGCAGTCGGTTTACCTCTCCCTGATTTCCGTACCGCTTTTGTACCTCACAATCCCGCTGGGGCACTTGGCTTTTGGCATGGAGCACTTGCCTGCCGACCAGCTGGAATACCAGAAGACCTATTTCAATATTTTGATGTTCGGTGGCATCATCAATTTGGTGCGCAATGCGGCCCCGTGCTTCTTCAGCGGTATTGGCGAAACCAAAATCGTGATGAAGGCGGCATTTGTGGGCATGATTGTGAACGTGGCCTGCAACTTTGTGTTGATTTACGGTCTGGGCCCGATACCTGCGCTGGGCGTAGCGGGGGCTGCTTACGGGACGCTCATCGGGAACCTTGTCTCGACCATCATCTTGTTCGTAAAGTTCTTTGCGAAGTCTTGCAATAGTCGCTTCAATACGCGTTCTTCCTTCGCTTTCAGCTGGCCCCTGACCCGCGAACTCCTGCAGAAGGGGATTCCTTCCGGTGTCGAGATGTTTTTGAACATGTCGGCGTTCCAGCTCATGATTCTCATGTTCCATGCGCTTGGCCCCGATGCAGCGACCGCTTCGTCGGTGATGTTCAATTGGGACATGGTGGCGTATGTGCCGCTAATGGGCCTGGAAGTCGCTTCTACAAGCCTCGTGGGGCGTTACGTGGGGGCGCGCGATGCCGCTGCGGCAACCCGCTCGACTTATTCCGGCCTCAAGCTCGGATGGGGTTATTCCTTGATTATGGGAATTTTCTTCGTGTTCTTGCCAGGCGTACTGACGGATATATTCAGGCCCGATGTCGCGGAAGCCTCGGCAGAGGCAATTGCGATTTTCGATGCCGCTCGCCCCATGAGCATCTTTATGCTGCGGATAGCGACGTTCTACATCTTTGTCGAGGTGCTGCTTGTGGTGTATGCGGGTGCGCTCCGCGGTGCAGGTGACACGGTGTGGGTCATGTTCACTTGTGCCATCATGAATTGGTGCGTTTCGGGTGCGTTGTATGTGGCGGCCTACATTTTCCACTTGCCAGCGCATTACGCCTGGATTGCGGTAGTGGCCGTTTACAGTACAGCACCGGTAATCTTCTGGTGGCGCTGGAAGAGCGGCAAGTGGCGCCGCCATGTGATGGATCGCTAAATTTCGCTACAGTACGTGGCGATAAACTTTTTCTGGAATTCGGGGTCTTCGTACAGCCAGTGCTTTTCTTCCATGGCCTGGTACTGCCATTCAATGGCCTTCATGTAGTTGGCCGGTTCGCAGAGGTTCTTGAAAATCTCATCCAGTTTTTCGACGGTATCGTTTTGGCCGACGAGTTGTTCCCTGGGAGCGTAGCTGTAGGGGCTCCCGGCAAAATCACTGCCGATGAATACGGCGCCTAGGGCTGCCGCTTCTTTCAACTTCAGGTCACTTTTGGCTTTATTGAAGTTGTTATTGGCAAGAGGGGCCAGGTAGAAGTCCGGGCGGTGCGCGACGGCTGTGGATGGGTATTCCATTGAAGTCGTGTAAGGCAGCTTTGTGTACTTGCCTTCGAGATCTTTTAAAAAGTGAGGTTCCCCGAATATGATGAAATCGATGCTGGAATCTTCAATGTGCTTGCGAATCCAATCAATCCACGGACCTTCGAAATCACCTGTGATTTCTTCTGTGTAATGCCCAAGATTCCCTGCATACATGACCTTGGGCTTTCCAGTAAACGCAGCTGTCGTTTTGTGGAATCCGTAGAGCGATCTTGAAACTCCGTTTGGCATGACGATTGTGTTGATGCCAATGTCGGTTTTTATTCTTTGTGCAAGATATCGTGTGGAACAGATGACTTTGTCAAAAAGTGGGAGAACCTGTTTTAGGCTGCTGACCATCATTTGGTCGTGATTCGGAATTTTCTTTGCGTAGGTGGCAATAACCGGAGACAGATCCCACATAAGGTCGTCAATATCGGTAATCAGCTTGAAGCCGCATTCTTTTTTGAGATTGGAATATGCGAGCGCAAGTTGGGCTCTGCCGGGAGCGTTTGATTTTTGCAAGATGACCGCACGTGTTTGTTTCAAATAATCCTTATTGAGACAGGGCAATGTTGAAAATGACGGAATGACTTGGAATTCGTTGGCGCGCATGAACTGCATGAACGGCAGGAAAAGTCTTACCCAGTCTGATTGGTTAAAGGAATAAGGATGGATAATAACGTTTGGTTTGTTCATGGGTTGGAAACTAGCATATTCCGGTTGAACCGTCAAGCCATTTTTCAATCAGTTCCATGTTTTCTTCGCAGTACTCCAACTGTCGTGAAAGAATCTTGACTGCGCCAATCTTGCCCCCGAGTTCTTTTGTAAAGAACCGAGCCACGTTCCAAAAGAATAGTGCAAATAAGAGTTTGCCTTGCTCGCGCCCTTCAAAGAGACACTTGGCGTAATGTCGGTAGATGAGGTAGGCGAGGAGCCGGGTACTTTCGGTTTCCGTGAAGAATCCCTGGTCTTCGAGGGTCGTATTGATTTTTTCCTTGATGCGCGCAAGTGCCTCGTCCCATGCGGGGCCAAAGCTTTCTGTTTTGACAAGGAGCTCCAAGTAGGCTTCTGCATTCTCAAGGGGCGCAAATGGATTTTCGTCGGTGTACCCGAAAATGTTGTTGAGCTTTTCTTGGAAGGTTAGGGCTTTGTCGGCGAGTGTTGCAAAAATCTGTTCGCGGGCGTGCAGCACCTCATCGCGGATTTCGCGGTCGTCATCGTCTAGCTCGTCTTCGGGTTCGTTGCATTCTTCTGTTGTGAAGGTGAGCGACCCATTGCCTGTAAGCAAAAGCCTTGCCGCTTCTTCGCAGCAGAGCCCGAGCCCACGCTCCATGATGTCTCCATAGACTTCCACAAATCGCGGGTGTTCACGGCAAATATCGCAGAGGGCGCCTTCGCCGAGGTGCGCATAAATTTCGCAGAGATTCTCCTTGTCCAAAAACGGGCAGCGGTCATGGGGCAACAGCTTGAAATGTCCATCTTCGATGTTGGCGCGCAACTTGTCGCCAAAAGCGCCTGTCACCTTGCGGTATGCCTTTTGCGAATTTTCATCGACATCGATTTCCCAACCCACGCAGCATGTGTCGCTGCACCGTGAGGCGATGCACTTGAAATTATCGTAAAAATCGGGTTTGCGGAGAATCATGCAATATGCCTAGATAAGTTCGATATCGACGAGGAATCTGTAGAAGCAAAACACTGAAACGCCGAGAATGAAGGTGAGAACGATGACGAATTGCACCGGATGCTCTTGGAAACTGTAATCGGCCTTGCCGTACGAAAAACTCCCGCGAACGATTGCACTCACGAAAAGGGAAATGAAAAGGATGGCTAGGAGTAGGGACATGTTTTAATCTCTATAGTTGCAGTTATGTGCTTTGCTCGTTGTGGTGGTTATTCTAGAGTTAGCGACTTTTCGTAAATGGAGTCAACTTCTTCGGGGGTCATTCCGCCGGGGACGAGGTCTAGCTTGGAGCGGTTCACCTTCATGGCGGCGGCGAACTGGTCGCGCATTTCGCGAGAAACCTTGCATTTGCCGATGAGTTTGTCGAGCATTTCGGAGAAATCGGCGGTGCTTTTGAGGCCCAACAGTGTCAAGATGCGCTTGACATCTTCGGGAACCTTCTTTTCGCAGACATCTACGTAGCCGGCGAGGAAGTAGCCAACGGCGGGGCCGTGCGGCGTGCCTTGATTGAGCGTGAGGTCGTAACTCATGCCGTGCGGTACGGTGGTGCTCGTGTGTGCGATGGACATGCCCGCGATAGTCGAGGTGAGCATGAGTTTTTCGTACAGGCTTTCGTCAATGGGGGCATCGGAAAGGAGAACGTCCTTCAATTCTCCCCAGAGTTTGAGACCATATTCCGGGCACATACGGTTGAACGCGTTGGAATAGATGTTCAAGATGCTTTCGACCATGTGGGAGAGCGCATCGACCGCGGTGTTGATGATTAGTGTTTTCTTTGCCGAGGCGAGGTACTTCCCGTCGACAAGCGCAAGTGCCGGGAAAATGCGGTGCGGAATGCTCTTCTTCAGGTGAATCTTGTGGTTCGTGATGATGGCGACTGGGGTTGCCTCGGAACCTGTTCCGCAAGTGGTCGGTACGGCAACGACAGGTACGTGGTTGAGCGGTTTTTCTGGTGCCTTGTGCAAGTTGTCTGCGAGTACATTCGGGTTCGCAAGGAGCAATGCGGCTGCTTTTGCCGCGTCGATGGCGGAACCGCCCCCGATGCCGATGATGTAATCGGCGCCGAATTCGCGTGCCTGTTGTGCGGCGTTCCCTACGGTATCGGTTGACGGATTTTCTTCGACCTGGTCAAAAACCTGATACGGAACGTGGCCCGCATCCAGAACAGCGATGACATCGTTCAAGGAACCGTTCTTCTTGGCAGAAGTTTTGCCCGTCATAATGAACGCATGTTTTCCAATCGCAAGCAGATTTTGCGCGTGGTTCTTCACGCAGTCTTTTTCAACGTAGATATCCGTAGGCACGTAGAAACGCATAGAAAGATCCTTTTCTTCTCGGCTTATAAGGGCCAGATAAGTCTTGTCTTGAATATACATTATTTCGTGGATTCGCATTTGCCTTTATGAAGAAAATGTAAAAGCGATTCTTGCTCTTTTCATCCTGTGTAAAGCGCTTTTGTAAAAGCTTTTTTTGAGCTACTTTGTCTGATGCGGAGTGCGACGAACGTTTATATATTTCGTCTTGTAAACCCCAATATGAAGTTCGGCTTCAGGAGGCTTGAGATGATTTGTTTGAACGACTATCTGTTCTCTGGAAACACGGTGCTGAAGATTCTGCACCAGTACTCGAACGACCTCAGGAACAGCGCGAAAGGAACGCGCAACAGCATTGACCTCGCGCACTCGAACTTTCTGATACAGATTATTGAACTACTCGAACACAACGACTTCTTGACCTCGCAGTCCCAACGGATAAAAGAATTCTATAAATTCATGACGAAGGAATATCCCTTTCTTGCGTTCACGTTCAAGGGGCGCATCAAGTCGTTGATTCGTGCCGAAGAAAAGTTCAACGGGTATATCCTTGAATTTATCTACAACTACTACAAGAAGAATGGAACGTTCCCATCCGAAGCCGAAATCAAGAGCAAGTTGAATTTCCGCGACCTGATTGCCTACCGCATCGTCATCTCGATGCCGGTTTGCCATATCAGAAAAGGCGAAGACCGCAGCGAAGTCGAACGAAAATATCTCTACGAAATCGCGAACGCCTTGCCCGAATTCCTCGAAGAGCGGGGCTTCACGGCAGAAGTTTCCAAACACTTGAGTGACAGCGGACATTCCGACCTGCTCAAGGATGCTGTCAGGCCGTATTACCATGACTCGGTGGCGACGCCCAGGAGCTCGGGCTACCAGTCGTTACATATAACATTTTATGATAATCTTGCGCGCTGCTACACGGAAGTCCAGTTGCGTACAAAGGACATGGACGACTTTGCCGAAATCGGCGAAGCGAACCACTTTGGCTACGAAAAGTCGCAAGAAGAACGTCGCTCCAAGCACGATCAGATTCCGAGTGGCGAGTGCGTCTACTTTGACGAGGCTTACGAACGCCTAGTGAAATTGCAGGAACTTGAACTCGCGAAAATCGACGTGAACATGTTCAAGGCTATAAACAATCACCTTATCAACGATGGCTGCGGGCTGTTCAGAGGCCGGCAAATTTTGCCGTTCGAACATCTGTCACGGTTCCAGAATGACTTGATAGATTAGGATTTTCCTCTGCTTGATTTTGTCAAGGGAAATTGCTTTCGAGCGTCATTAGGAGCGAATCGACGCGGTGCGTTATCTGCTTTGCTCCAGCTGGGCAAAGGTGCTGCTGATCTTCGGCCATACTATTCGGATAATCATGATTGCCCATCTTGTTTTCGTCCATCACAATAAAATGTGGATACTTTTCATGCATTCCGGACAAGACTTTCGTCAAAGAATCGGCTACGCTTCGGCGGGCTCCATAACAGGCAAAGAGACCTGTTTTCTTATAATTCGGACTCATGGGGAAAATAATTCCGATGACATATATATTCCGTTTACCCGCCGTTTCAACGAGATCAACAAGAGTGTCCATCGCCATTTCAATTTTTTCCGAAGTAAGCAAAGTCGAATCATAGTTGCAGATATTGCCTCCCCATCCCTTGCAAGTTCCTGTCGACCAATAACCCATGCTTTCCCTCAAGGCCTCCCCATTTTGGTCGCTGTACCCATCTTCAGTTAGTTCGGCAAGTTCTTCTGGAATTCCTGCTGTCCAATATTCATGGTTTTTGTCATAGACATAACCCAGAAACTTCTTATAGTCCGAATAAAAGAAATTATGGTCCGATTTCGGCCCCCAGTTCCACAAATCATAATCCAGTGACAAAATAATATAGCGTAAATTCTTGACATGCGGATAAACATAATGGTCGAGATAGAACTTGGACTCATAAATGCCACTTGGCGTCCGCGCCAAATTCAGAACAAAGAATTTTTCATTAAATTGCTTAGGAACAATGCCATCTAGAGGCCGAGAAGACCCAAGTACAATGACATTCGTTTGGTCATAGTAATTCCACAGAAGTTCCATATTGTTACGCATCAGACCGTTGCCTATAGCCCCATAAGTGGAATTCAGGTACATTCCTGCGCTATCTGGATCAATAATTAACGGAACGGCAACCGACGATGAAGTCGTAATGCTTGTACTCGAAGAAGAACTCTTTGGTGTCTCGCTCGAAGAGCTGTTTTCACTTGACGATGACGTTTCCGACGAACTACCAGCCGATTCACTCGAAGAACTTTCTTCACTAGACGACGAAACTTCTGACGAAGTACCGGTCAATTTACTTGAAGAACTTTCTTCACTAGAAGATATCTTTTCGGCGATTGAACTAGATGAAGACGATTTAACAGATTTAGACGAAGAACTTTCTTGCGTCACCTTTTTCTTTGACTTCACCCATATGCAAGGGTGCCAGAGTTCCGCGCCATCTACGAGTTCCATAATTTTATCAGATTCGACATCCACTAGGGCAATTTTCTGATGAGCGCCGTTTACATTGGAAAGCGTAGCAACCGCCAAATTTTTATCGGCTACCCATTCCGTATGATCAAACGAATAGCCCTTCGGCGATTTTATAGATTGCACCAATTTTCCGGTACTATCTGCAATAAGCAACATTTCATGTACGGAATATTTTTTGCCTACAAACGTTGTGCCGGTATTTCCCGCAAAGTCAAGGAATAAGGTTCTATTGCTGCCATCCATTGAAAGCGATGCATTACAGGCCTGTTCTCCATTATACCACAACTCATTATTTTGTGATTTGTTCGTGAATCGTGTTACGCGCAGCAAAGACGCTCCTGTAACCGCAAATCCTCTTTCAAAAGAAAGCCCTCCATGAAAGCTCCCCTTGAGCAATTTTTTCGGCGTTCCAAATTTTCCATTATTAAAAGGAACATACCACGTACTATATTTTTTCCAATTCGATTCGGACTTGTTTGTTCCCGGATTTGTAACAAATACAATCACGGTGTCGCCATTGTCCAAGATTCGCCAACGCGGGATTGCTGCCCCTTCTACATTCAATTTGATAAGTCCCGAACCAGACTCGTTTAATTCGCGAACATACACCGATGACTCGCCCGCGACACCTTCAAGCCCCGTACAGAATGCAACATATTTGCCGTCAGGAGAAATGTCGGGATGGTACGAATCGATATCATCCCGTATTTCAACAACAGAATTAGCCGCATTCGAATAATTGATGTAGGCGAGATTGCCGGTTTCGTCATTTCGGAAAACGAGCTTAGCCTGATACGTTCCAAACAAGCTGCGAACATTTTCCGCTAGGATTAACGGAGTAATGACCGAGGTCACCGCACCGCTCGCAGGATTGAACCAAACCGCATTTTCAATCTTTCCCAAAACTAGACGAAAGCTTACATATTCCGCCTTCGAAAGGGGTGTTACTGTATAAAAATCTCCACGAGCGTAAAGTGGAACATTTTTCTCTACAAACGAACTGCCCTTGAGAATTTTCTCGTTCATTCCGTTGGCACTCGCCGCTCCAACAAAGTTTTCAATAGTCGTATCGGCAAAAAGGCCCTTCCAGTCATTCACCCATTCTTTGAGGTTTCCGTTGATATCGTCAGAACGAGTATTGGCGACAAACATCCATTCGGCTTCGGTCGGCAAGCGGAAACCCAAAACATCATAATTTGTTTTCAATCCGACAAGATTTTCGCACGACTTATCTTCGGCAAATTGAGCACTGCTATAGGTGTAGACCGTATCCATTTTATATTTTTTGCTCAAAGCATTCGCATATAGGACTGCGTCATAAAACGTTACATTTGCTTGCGGATAATCAGAAGAATCCTTCTTGAAGGAACGATTCATCAATTTTCCAAATTCGCCTTGCGTCACCTCGTGGACCCCGACATAGAAATCATAGCCGAAAACAACCTTCATGGCAGGTTGTTCATCGACTTTCGCCTTTTTCGATGTCGTTCCAAGAACAGTCGTTTTTCCTTTTGAGCGAATATAAATAAAGCCTTCGTATTCCTTCTCCGTCACCACAGAATCGGAGACAAGTGAATCGGAGACAAGTGAATCGGTGCCAAGTGAATCAATGTTAAGTGAATCGATGCCAACGGAATCCACGGCCGTTGAATCGTCTGGAGAATTTTCTTCTGGAATGAGATCTTCTTCAGAAGAACTATTGTCGTCTCCACACGCCGAAAATGATACAAGCAAAAGAGTCAATATCATTTCCAAGAATAAGGCCGAAAACAACTTTAAAAAAAACATCCTATTCAGTACCCTTAATTTTTTCCTTGGCTCACAAAGAGCCCTTATAAGATAGTAAATTACGGATACTTCGCTCCGGGAATGTCCTTGAGGATTTCTTTCCAGAAATCGCGGAATTCTTTGTCGGTGACGGTGCCGCCTGCGCTGAGTAGGCGGTAATGTTCACCCTGCCAGTGGTATTCGACGGGTGCGGCGTCAAAGCCGTTGCGCTGGTAAAAGTCGCGACGGCGGTTCCTGCGTTCGAGCTCCTCGGCGTCCTTGGAATCTTCTTCGACTTCGATATCGACGACAATACGGGAGTCAGGATGCTTCTTGCGAATGGCTTGCAAAATTTGCGAGCCGTACCCGCAGCTGCGCAGTTCCGGCACAACCGCAAAATAGACGATGTTCGTGATGTCGCCGTGCGAAATGGAATTTGAAAACCCGCAGAACACATCTCCATCGAAAAAAGCCCAGAATTCCCGTTTGATTTTGTTGTCGAGCAATTGCTTCATCGGAATCCGCTCGTTTGCCGGGAACGCCGATTCATACAATGCCTTGACCTGCGGCAACCACGGAGATTCCTTTGTAACATCGAAAAACTGGAGCATTTTCGGAAAGAATAACAAATTATTGATTTTTTGTTTAGATGTGTTTTTTTTGTATATTAAGACTCGACATAGTTGACAGAAGACTTTGCCAACGACCGTATTCATATATTTCAGATTCTTTTGATTGAGAATTGTATGGATACGGTCTTTTTTTTATGTGTGTGACCTTAAAGAGTGTATTGACATTGTCAATATAAAAAAGTATATTATGAACTTGCTATCCGAGGAGGTAGTTATGTACAAGGGCCTGAGTAAAAAGGATGCTAGAATCGCGAAGCATTACGAGTCTATAACGGACAAAAAAATGAAAGCGGAGCAGCGTTGGGCAGAAGAAAATGGTTTGGCGGTCAAGGGACCTATTGGCATTTCCCAGGCTGTTGAAACATTGAAGGATCGGCGTAAGCGGATGGTGTCTATGAGACTTGATCCAGAAAATATTGAAGGCATGAAGGAAAGGGCCCGAGTTGAGGGAGTCCCGTACCAGACGCTCATCAATTCCGTCCTGCATCGGTTCCTCAACGGAGACCTCGTTTCAAAGGATTCTCTAAAAACTGCGGTATAAAGCGACTTTCACGTCAAGTAGGAACACACAGTATCGACGCTTCCGTCGAAAAACTGGAGCATGGAGTTAATCGTTGCGACAGCCTTTTGTAGGGTCGATTTTTGAATCTTCTATAAGATTGTTAATCTTTTTTGCTAAACGCTGTGCATTGGGATGAAAGCCGTCAAGGTCTGGAAGGTATAATTTCACCATTTTGGCGTTTTTATTGTCGGCAAGTTCAATGGATAATGAGGGATGTGAGCAAAAGTCCCCGATCATTGCGTATTCAATCTCAGGCTCATAATAGATGATTTCATCAATAATGTCCTGAACCAAGTCTAGCGGCAAATCATTGTGATAACATGAATCCGGTTTCTGGTCATCATTGATAATTACCGTTTTCAGCGTGATGGAATCCTTATATACGGATATATCCGCAGTAAGCCATGCAACTCCCTCACCAAATGATGCCAACACGTTGATTTCACTATTTTTATCAGCCTCAGGATGGTCTGTATAAAATTCGTTTATGGACAGTTCTAGTCGTTCCGTTTGATAAGAGATTTTCCCATAAGCTCGATTGTATAAGACTACATATCCCGAAAAGATTAAGGAGAATGCTATAAACGAAATGGCGAGATAACAGGCCCGTCGCTTTTTTGACTTTTTGCATGTGGTAAAGTAGAAAGTGGATAAAGGAAGGAATCCCATAGTTAGTCCGCAAAAACAACATGCATAAACATAGAACGGCCATGCGTCAATTGGAATTTCTATGGAATACGCTATTCCGACAGAATAACCTACCGCAATAAAAATGGCCAACAGAATTGAAATGACACGTCCTGCAATGAGAAACGCCTTGCGGAACTTAGTGAAAATGTTGACAAAAATGCCTAATATAAATGGAATTATTGCAAAAATGATAACAAGTGCAATTGTTCCAATAGGTAAGGCTAATGTTTCTGTCAGTTCCATAGCTTTAAAAATATATATGCTATTCGGCACTCAATTCAGTTTCGACAGAATCCTTTATGCAACGGATTGCGTGTGCATCGGTGCTTTGGGTGGCGATTTGGTCAGTCCTGAAATAACCGTATTCCGATTCTGCAATCATAGGACCGATTCCACCAAATGAACTTGTCCAGAAAGTAGCCCTTTTGCCGAAGCTTGAGATACCGGAATATACCTTGAAACCTGTAGGATATGCAGAAAAGCCGAATTCATCGCTTCCGTTTCCTTCGTCTTCGTCCGAACTATCGATTGGCCAACCGGTTGTTGTTCTAAGTTTCTTTTGTGCTTTGTAACTGCCGCCAGCCAAATCAATGAGTGTATTCCACTCGTTTGAACTTGGTAGGTGCCACCCGCTTGGACAGACCTCGTTCCTGTATGTAAAATCGTATAAAATACCGTATTTCCCGCAAGAGTCTGGAATTGATGCCCTCGCACAGTTGTTGTGCGCATATTCCGCAAACCGGTTATAACTTAGATTTTGGGCCATCCAGGTTTGTTCGCCGATAACGACCGCTCTGTAAACCTGGCCGTCTCTTTCATCGGTAAATTCAATATAGTCGATGTCGGGATTCATGAATTCCCAAGCCAGTTTTGTGTAAGAGACTGCCGATGAGGACGATTTAGCTTCACTATTGGTGGAATTTCCTTCGCTAGGGGAACTGTTTGCGACGTTGCTGCCGTCGGAGAGTTCTCCACCAGATGAAGAACGTGCATCGGTGGCGCTGGTTGCGTTAGAACTGCTGTCGCTACCGCAGGCGAGAAATATTAATGCTGCGGCAAGAATGGATACATCGGCTGTTTTCTTCAAAATGCTAAAAAACATAATGAAATCTCCTTCCTTCTTTGTTCTTATTGAAAATTAAAAACAAGCCTACAAAATGTCAAATCGTGTCTTGATTTTTTTTTAACCCTGGCTTTAGACTGCTTTCGTTATTCGTATGAAAAATGCAGAAATAATTGCAAAATTGATAAAAATAATGTCGTCCAAGAAAATTTGGGGTTAGCTTTTCTGGACAAGTGGATTAGGAAAGATTATATTTCCATAGAATAAATCAAATCATTGGGGAGACTTTATGCGAAACGTCATTACGAGTACGATGGGAACCTGCCACAAGCGAAGTATGGTGGTGGCAATCTGTATTTTGATGCTTTTCTTGTCGGTACTTGCACTTGTCGGGTGCGGTGGTGATTCGTCGTCTTCCACTGGGCCGGATGATAGTCCGGGGGGTGAATCTTCGTCTTCGATTGAGCGTATTTCATCTTCGAGCAGAGGTAAGGTCACTGATAAGATTGGTGTGCTTGCTGAATTCGACGAACCGGCGGAAAGGACTTCATCCAGTAGTAAAAAGGCGAAGTCTTCGTCAAGCGTCACCCAGAGCGATGCGAAACAATCCAGTTCTAGCGAAAAGACTGGGACGTCTAGCAGTAGTGTGAAAAAAGTTTCGTCGAGTTCGCTAAAGTCGGGCGATTCGTCAAGTTCAAGCAAAATGCCGAAAAAATACGCCGAAGCGAAGGTCATGCCATTGGGAACATACGACTGTTCCGAATACAGCTGCTTCTCGACAGAATACCTGAATCAGGAATTTCTTGAAGTGGGGAGATATGGCGAAATTCTCGATGAACGCGATGGCCAGGTATATAAGGTTATTGAAATTGTCGACCAGGTGTGGATGGCTCAGAATCTGAATTACGAAGCGACGAACAGCTACTGTTACAACGACGACACCAACTGCACCAAGTACGGCCGCCTTTACACCTGGGCGGCAGCGATAGACTCTGTTGCGCTATATAACGGAGGCAAGGGCATGGACTGCGGCTACGGCAAGGCCTGTATTTTGCCTGATACGGTGTATGGAATTTGTCCGCCGGGCTGGCACTTGCCGACCAACACCGAATGGAATACACTGGTTACCGAAGTGGGCGGAGACTCGACAGCGGGCAAAATCCTCAAGTCAAAGACAGGTTGGTACAATAATGGCAACGGTACGGATGGCGGAGGCTTTTCTGCGCTCCCTGCTGGCTTAAGGAACAACGATGGTTACTTCATCGACAATGGCTACGGCGCCTACTTCTGGAGTGCCACTGCGAACGATGGCAACTACGCCAGCTTCATGAACTTGTACCACAGCCTTGATAGTGCATCCCAGCTCAACAGATACAAGTACAACGCCTTCTCGGTTCGTTGCGTAAAGGACTAGCAAGGAATGAAAAACCTTGTGTTCCACACTGCCGAGCAGATGGCCTTTCTGGACAAGTGGATGCTAAATTGCTAAAAAAACACGATTTTGGCCTTATTGGTGCAAAAATTGTGAGTTTTATTGCGTTATTCGTACGAAAAATGCAGAAATTGTTGCAAAATTGATATGAATAATGTAGATTTTGGAGCGTGGAACGCGAAATACTGAAAAATTTCTTAGAATGGATGTCTGAGCCTGGGCGTAAGCCGCTGGTGGTGACCGGGGTGCGTCAGTGCGGAAAAACCTACGCAATCAAGGATTTTGGGAACCGTTTTTTTGAAA
>CAMJHM010000015.1 GCA_946405515.1 uncultured Fibrobacter sp.
TCAGCTATGATTTCGACAACCACCCCACATTTGACATCACCTTGGAATTCTTCTATAAAAAAATCGGTGGCGGTTACAACGGAAGAATCTTCAAATCCAAGACCTTCAACGAAAACAACTTCCAGAGCCTATTTCTATTAGACTTGTACGCAGGCTACCGCACCTTTGTCACATCCTATGTGGAAAATAGAATCTATGTTGGGCCGACAATTCTCTTTAGCGACCTCCAAGAAAAAGAGGTCGAAAAGCCCTTGAAATCCCATGTCGGAGCAGGGCTTCATTTCGGAACGGCGTTCGACTTTTATTTCACCAAATACAAAGACAACGGACATTTCCGACTCGGGTTAAGACTTTTTGCAAGCGTGAGCAACTACTACACAGACATCGTAAAAGATAGCGACGGCGGCATATTCTCCGT
Organism: uncultured Fibrobacter sp.; assembly: GCA_946405515.1. GTDB lineage: Bacteria > Fibrobacterota > Fibrobacteria > Fibrobacterales > Fibrobacteraceae > Fibrobacter. The sequence goes on from CAMJHM010000015.1 coordinate 419, forward strand.
AACGCTCACCCCGTTAATGCAATTCTACGACAGGAGTAAAAAGAAATATGGCGAAGCTCACTAACATGCTCAAGAAAGTTTTTCTTTTACTCATTTGCGCATTCTTTTATTCGCAAGCCACAGATCCAGTCCAGTTTGAATCCGGCCACGAATGGGGTTGGGGCGGAACAACAAACGAAAATAAGTCTGAAAAAAAGACCGCAGTAATCCCGTATTTCGACCAAGATATCGGCCAACATCTGCTCAAAAAAGAATTCAGTTACATTGCAAACCCAGGATATGTCCGCGAAAGTTTCACCAAATCCATAAATGTACACCGCACACCATTCGGGCGACTTACTTATTTTGGGTATAGCAACGAAGGTTTTTACGAAGATGTCTACACCTACCTCGCAAGCGACGCTTGGGAAGACGACCTGAAAAAGCTCCCCGCCGGAGACGCCGCATTCGTACGCGTCATCGTCTACTATTGCTTTATCGGCATCGACGGAAAACGTTACGTACAAATTCAACTTGACAAAATCGAAAACGACAGTCAACGGGAATTCCTGCAAGAATTCTTCAACGTCAAACGACAACGCGACGTTCTGCGAACCGGTCATTGGAATTTATTCTTCGGATTCGGGGCAAACTATTTTTCTCATGGTGCCGACGACAAGCTTAACCCCGGCCCGGCATTCAATCTCGGCTTTGGATACTGCTTTGTCGGAAGGTATTGCACCGATTTCCGCATCGGAAGCATTGTCGGCGTAAATCCGTACAAAGAAGACGTGGTTCAGTCAGGTGTATCCTTCCCCAAAAAAGAAATCTCCTACACCGCCGTCGAAGCCCTGCTCCGCACCAAGCTGATTTACACCTACGATTATGAGCTTTCCGTTTTCGGAGGTTTAAGACTGCACGCCATCGAATTCGATACCGATGAAGGCAAGCGGTTCAAAGATAAAGGTCTTAAGGACATGGCCAACGGTTATTCCTACGGTTACACCATGGGCTTTGAAGGGGCCAAGTTCTTCGGCGGGAACGGCGTCATCCCCAAACTATTCGGAATCAGCGCCCGAGTCGGCGTAGCGAACTTCGGCGACAACAATCTCGATATCGGCGGCTATAACTGGTACGGAGGAATTGACCTTATAGCAAAACTGATAAAACTATAGGTCCAAACCGTTAAAATCAGCCTCCCATTACGATTTCCGAGCTATTATCTGTAGCCCACTTTTTCTATCTTTCCCCCCGTATTTTATTGTACAGTAAAAACAAGGGATTTATCCCACAGGAAAACACTATGAAAAAGATCAAGTTCCAGGATACCTCGTTCCGCGATGGTTTCCAGTCTATTTTCGGTGCCCGTGTCTTCGCTAAGGACTTCATGCCCGCTGTCGAAGCAGCCGTCAAGGCCGGCATCACCCACTTTGAAGCTGGTGGCGGCGCCCGTTTCCAGGCTCTGTACCAGAACTGCGGCGAAGACGCATTCGACATGATGGACGAATTCCGCCGCGTAGTGGGCCCGAACATCCGCCTGCAGACCCTCGCCCGCGGTATCAACGTGGTGGCCCTCGCCCCGCAGCCGCGCGACATGATCAAGCTCCATGCCGACATGTTCAAGAAGCACGGCATGACCCGTATCCGTAACTTCGACGCCTTGAACGACGTCAACAACCTCATTTACTCCGGTAAGTGCATCACCGACGCCGGTCTGGAACACGAAGTCGTCGTGACCATGATGGAACTTCCTCCGGGATGCGACCTCAACGCCGCCCACAACCCGGAATTCTACGAACGCATCCTCCGCAACATTTTGGACGCCGGTGTTCCGTTCGCTTCCGTCTGCTTCAAGGACGCTTCCGGTACGACGAACCCGACTAAGGTTTATGAAACATTCAAGCGCGCTCGCAAGCTCCTTGGTGACAAGGTCGAACTCCGCATCCACAGCCATGACACTTGCGGTACCGGTGTGGCCCAGTACAAGGCCGCTATCGAAGGTGGCGCCGATGGTGTTGACCTCGGCCGCAAGCCGCTTTCTGGCGGTACGGCTCAGCCGGACCTCTTCTCCATGTTCCACGCCCTCAAGGGTACGGAATACAAGCTCGCCCTCGGTGAAGACAGCATCGTTGACGATCACATTCCGGAACTCATGGAAGCAAACAACGTCGCCGTTGAATGCCTCAAGGACTACAACTTCCCGCCTGAAGCACGCCAGATTACGACCGACGTTATCTTCAGCCCCATGCCGGGTGGCGCTCTCACGGCCAACACCCTCATGATGCGCGAAACCAAGACCTTCCACCTCTTCCCGAAGGTTATCGAGAACATGAGTGAATGCGTCCGCCGCGGTGGCTTTGCTTCTTCCGTGACGCCGGTTTCTCAGTTCTACTTCCAGCAGGCTTACATGAACACCTTGAACCAAGCTGCCGGTCGCGGCACGTGGTTCAAGATGACCGAAGGCTACGGCAAGATGCTCCTCGGCTACCAGGGCAAGACCCCGTGCGAACCGGATCCGGAGCTCGTGAAGATTGCTGCCGACCAGTTCAACATGAAGCCGTTCAAGGAAGCCTATCCGGGCATCCAGTGCGCCGAAGAAATTCTTCCGCCGGGCATCCCGGCTGCCAAGAAGCTCCTCGAAGAAAATGGTCTGCCGGTCAACGACGAGACCATCTTCATCACGGGCTGCCTCCAGACGAAGGCTGGCAACAAGGGTATCGAGTTCCTCAAGGGCAACCGCCACATCGGCGTGCCGAAGAAGGACCCGAACGCCGCTCCGGCCGTGGACACCAAGAACATGAAGGCCGGTGCCGCAAGCACCTACCGCATTGCCCTTGGCAACCAGAGCTGGGACGTGCAGGTTCAGACGCTCAGCAAGTAAGCGCAAACCAAATCGTTTATGCGAAAAAACTCCGATATTTTATATCGGAGTTTTTTTGTACCCTTGGCGGGTAGAGAAATTCTCGTTGAAGCGATTTTACTTTTCGCCTTTAAGCAGTTCTTCGAAGAACACGATTGTCTTTTCGAGCCCCTGGCGCAGCGGGATTGTCGGTTCCCAGCCGAGGGCCGACTTGGCGAGGTCGATATTCGGGCGGCGCATCTTGGGATCGTCACCGGGGAGCGGTTTGTACACAATCTTGCTCTTGGAACCCGTCAGGTCAAGGACTTCCTTCGCAAGTTCGAGCATTGTGAATTCGCCAGGATTTCCGATGTTCACTGGGCCAATTATCTTGTCCTGATCCATCATGCGCACGAAACCTTCGATAAGGTCGTCCACGTAGCAGAAACTGCGCGTCTGGCTACCGTCGCCGTAAATCGTGAGGTCTTCGCCCTTGAGCGCCTGCACAATGAAGTTGCTCACTACACGGCCATCGTTCATGAGCATACGCGGGCCGTAAGTATTGAAAATACGCACGATGCGGATATCGACATTATTTTGTCTATGATAATCCATAAAAAGCGTTTCGGCAACGCGCTTGCCTTCGTCGTAGCAGCTGCGGATGCCGATGGGGTTCACGTTTCCCCAGTAGTCTTCGGTTTGCGGGTGTACCGCCGGATCGCCGTAAACTTCACTTGTACTGGCTTGCAAAATTCGGGCCTTCACGCGTTTGGCCATGCCGAGCATGTTGATAGCGCCCATCACGCTTGTCTTGATTGTCTTTACCGGGTTGAACTGGTAATGGATGGGGCTTGCAGGGCACGCGAGGTTGAAAATGCGGTCCACTTCCAAGAGGATGGGTTCCGTCACGTCGTGGCGGATGAGCTCGAAGCAGCGGTTATCGCGCAAGTGCGCGACATTCGCCATACGGCCCGTAAAGTAGTTGTCAAGGCAAATCACCTCGTGCCCGTCGTTCAGCAGACGTTCGCACAAGTGACTTCCCAGGAATCCTGCACCACCAGTAACTAAGCAACGCATTGATGCCTCCTAGACGAAAGACGAAAGACGAAAGACGAAAGATTGATTTTATTCATCAGAATCCTTCTCCAGTTCGGCGGCACCGTTCCCGCGGAGAGCCACGAGCCGGACACCATTCAATGTCAAATAAGGGTCGTATGTGTCGATGACATTACTGTGCCCCATGACCATGCGGCCCCAGCCACCCGTCGCAAACACAGGGACCTTTTTCTTGCCCATCTCCGCCTTAATCTTCTCGACTAGCGTTTCGAGCTCCGCCATGAACCCGTACAAAAGGCCCGCACGGATGGCGTCATCCGTATTGTTTGCAATCACGTGGTCCGGCCATTCGATGCTCACGGGCATCAAGCGCGCGGCCTTCTCGGTCAGCACGTCCAAACTGGCACTGATTCCGGGGATGATGATACCGCCCGCAAACCCGCCATCCTTCATCACATCGAAAGTCGTCGCCGTGCCCATGTCCACCACAATGGCATCCTTGTAGCCGCGGTCGCGCAACGCAATCACGTTGCAAAGGCGGTCGGCACCCAACGTTGCCGGGTTCGGGTAAGCAATCGGGCAACCCAGGCAGTTCTTGGAACTCACCACCTGGACCGGGCGCTTGAGGAGCGTCTGCAAAGCCTTGATCCACGGGCGTTCAAGTGCCGGCACCACCGTCGAAAGCCCCACATGCGTAATCGCCGCGGGCTTGATTTCGGAAAAACGCACTAGACCGCCAATGCGGTTCATCACTTCGTCGCTTGTGGTTTCTTTGCGGGTGGTAAGCCTCCAATGGTCAACCACCTTGTCGCCCTTGAAAATACCCAAAACCGTGTGGGAGTTGCCCACATCGACAACAAAACTAAAAGGTTCATTCTTGCTACGAGTCTTAGGCTCGGCCTTATCCAATTTCTTTTTCATCTGCAAATCACTATTTGCTAAAAAAATAGCAATTTAGAGGCATCCACGATTGCTATATATGCAACCATGGCTAATTTAGGCTATACATTCCTGCTCATCCTGACAGCCGCAATCTGGGGTTCGGGCTTTGTCGCCCAAATCGAAGGGAACGCATTCGGGCCATTTGCATTCTCGTGCATCCGTTGCTTTATCGCCGCAGGATTCCTAGCCCTAATCTTCAAGATTCTCGATGCATTCGGCAAGAGCCCCCGCAGGCCGCGCAACCGCAAAGAAACGCTACTCCACTGGAAGGCTGGATTCTTTTGTGGACTCGCACTCTGCACTGCGATGAACTTGCAACAACTCGGAATGTACCTCGGCACCCCTGCCGGGAAATCCGGATTTCTCACCGCCTGCTACATCGTGCTTGTGCCGGTCGTTAGTTTATTCTTAGGTAAGCGCACCTCATTGAAAACTTGGATTTGCATCGCCATTACGACAGCGGGGCTTTACCTGCTCTGCGTCAAGGACGGTTTCTCCATCGAACTTTCAGACAGCGTTTCGCTCCTATGCGCACTGGCCTTTTCGTTCCACATTCTTGTCATCGACAAGTTCGTCAACCACGTGGACCCAATTCGCGTCTCGGCAATCCAGTTCCTGACTATCGGCGTTTTGACCGCTCCCCTGATGATTATATTCGACCTGAGATTCCCGGCAATGGACTTTGGCACTGTCATTGCCGCATTTGGCAACCCGAATGCAATAGCGGGCCTTGCGTTTGCCGCCTTATGTTCTAGCGGTATCGCCTACACGTTGCAGATTGTCGCACAAGACAAAATCAACCCCACCATCGCCTCGCTCACGATGAGTTTGGAATCGGTATTCGCCGTCCTTGCGGGTTGGGCCATTCTAGGGGAACAGCTTTCAGCCCGTGAGATTTGCGGTTGTGCAATTATGATGGTCGCCATCGTGATGGCGCAAATTAAGATTTCGCCTGCTTCTTCTTGATAAGCAAGGCTCCACCGACAATCAGCACAAGGCCAAGCACGAACGAAAGAAGTGCGCTCCTCGTGAATCCCGCCACGATATAGCAGACAAAACTCACCCCCGCAACAGAAAGCGCATAGGGCAACTGCGTATTCACGTGGTTCACATGGTTACAGTCCGCACCGGCACTCGCCATAATCGTCGTATCGGAAATCGGGGATATATGGTCGCCACAAACGGCGCCCGCCATGCACGCCGAAATAGAAATAATCATCAAATCCGGATCGATGCTCGAGAACGCCGCCACCACAATCGGGATCAAGATGCCGAACGTTCCCCACGAGGTTCCCGTCGAGAAGGCGAGCCCCACACCAACAAGGAAGATGACTGCAGGCATCGAGTTCATAAAGCCCGCAGCGCTCCCCGAAATGAGACTTGCCACAAAGACCTTCGCGCCAAGCGTATCGGTAACACCCTTCAAGCTCCAGGCCAGCACAAGAATCAATATCGCCGGGACCATCGCCTTGAAACCTTCAGGCAAACATTCCAGGCACTTGCGCAACTTCAAGACACGGCGCCCCATATACCAAATCACCGTCACAGCAAGCGTACAGAAACTACCAATGACAAGCCCCACCGAAGCATCGCTTGCACCAAAGGCATCGACAAAGCCCTTGTGAGCCTCGCCGCTCGAGAAGAATCCGCCCGTATAAACTAAGCCCGCCACGCAGAACACAATCAAGGAAACAATCGGGAAAACAAGATCGGCGACAGTCCCTCGGGAATCTTCGCGCTTCAAAGACTGAGTCTGCGCATCGAGTTTTTCGGCCGCAGTCTCGTATTTCTTCATCGGGCCAAAATCGACCTTCAAAAGAATAATCGTAAAGAGGGCAACGATAGTCAGCAATGCATAAAAATTAAAGGGAATCGATTTCACAAACAGTCCCAGGCCATCTTCCCCTTCGACAAAGCCGGTCACAGCAGCCGCCCACGAACTAATCGGCGCAATAATGCATATCGGAGCTGCCGTAGCATCAATCAGGTACGCCAGTTTTTCGCGACTCAGCTTGAATTTTCCCGTAACGGGGCGCATCACAGAGCCCACCGTGAGGCAGTTGAAATAATCATCGACAAAAATCAAAATGCCCAGAATGACGGTTGCCAGTTGCACACCCACTTTGGACTTGATACGACGCCCAGCCCATTCACCGAAAGCCGCCGCCCCTCCGGACTTGTTCATCAAGGCGACCATCGTCCCCAAGAACACAAGGAAAAACAGGATGCCCACGTTCCACGGGTCCGACACCTGCTTGACCATGCCATCCTTGAACACGGCATCCAAGAAATGCGGGAAATTACCCTCGCTAATGAGCAGCGCGCCCATCAATATGCCCACAAAGAGAGACGAATAAGCCTCTTTGGTAATGAGGGCAAGGACAATGGCCACAATCGAGGGCACCAGGGCCCAGAACGTTCCATGAAAATAGGATACAACTTCAGCAGCTTGTTGTTCCATAAAAAATACTCCTTGGGGTTTCCAAGGAATATAAAAAAACAAATCTTTTGTGGTTTTACCTTACTAGATTCGCATCGAAATATCGAGTGCTTTCACGCTATGCGTAAGCGCACCGACAGAGATGTAATCCAGGCCGAGCGTCGCGATTTCCTTCGCGCGTTCGAGCGTCATGTTGCCGGAGCCTTCCACCAGGCACTTGTCGCCGCTTTCCTTGATAATCTTGAGGGCCTCGGCCATCATCTCGTTGCTCATGTTGTCAAGCATGATGACGTCGACACCCTTGTTCAAAAGTGCGCGCAACTGGTCGAAGTTTTCGACTTCCATTTCGACCATCAAGTTCTGCTTGTTGTTCTTCTTCACCACTTCAAGCGCCTGGAGAACACCGCCCGCCGCAGCAATGTGATTGTCCTTCACAAGCACCATGTCGAAGAGGCCCATGCGGTGGTTAGAACCGCCGCCCACACGTACCGCATACTTCTGCAGCGTGCGGAATCCGGGAACCGTCTTGCGCGTATCGAGCACCTTCGTCTTGCCACCCTTCAAAGCTTCCTGGAAAGTATGTGCAACCGTTGCCACGCCGGAGAGTTGCTGGATAAAGTTCAAAAGCGTGCGTTCGCCCGTCAAAAGTTCGTGCGTCGTGCCGTCCATTTCGGCAATCAGGTCGCCCTTCTTCACCACGTCACCGTCTTTCTTGTGGAGCGTTACCTTCACATTCGCCTTGAGTTCCTGGAACACGAGTTCAATCACCGGGAGGCCGGCAAGCACACCGTCTTCCTTGGCAATCAGGCGAGCATGCTGCTTTTGGTCAGCAGGGATGGTCCACTCGCTCGTGACATCGCCCGTGCGCACATCTTCGGCAAGCGCCAAGCGGATCATGGTGAGGGCATCTTCTTTCGGGAAAACTGGTGTAGAATTGTCTCCGTACATATCTTTACCACTCTTTTTTTATTTCTCTCGTCTCTCGTCTGTAGCGAACAAAGTGAGCGTTCTCTCGTCTCTACTGCGCTCCTTTTCCGGTCAGCACCACATATACGGTTCGAACCAGAATCTGGAAATCAAGCAGCAAACTCATGTTCTCGTAGTAATACATGTCGTACTGCAACTTGATTTGCACGTCCTCGATACTCGTATCGTAATGGTGGCGCACCTGCGCCCAGCCAGTGAGGCCCGGTTTCATCTTGAGGCGGCTGATGTAGAACGGAATCTTTTCGCGGAGCTTGCCGATGAACACGGCACGTTCGGGGCGCGGGCCGACCATGCTCATATCGCCCTTGAGCACACAGAAAATCTGCGGGAGTTCGTCAATGCGGGTCTTGCGCAGGAACTTGCCTACCTTCGTGATGCGCGGGTCGCCTTTAGTGGCCCACTGGGCACCGAACTTTTCGGCATCGGTACGCATGGTGCGGAATTTATAAACCGTAAAGGGCTTGCCGTACAAGCCGATGCGTTCCTGCGAATAGAACACTGGGCCGCGGTCCTCGAGTTTAATCGCAATGGCCGCCAAAATGCAAACCGGCAGCGAGCACAATCCCAAAAATGCACCAAACAAAATATCGATAATGCGCTTGACCTGCACTTGCCAAGGCGGCATCGTAAAGGCAAACAGTTCCTGCAATTCAAAGCCATAAACGAGATTCGCCTTGAACTGGCCATTCACCACACCATAAAGCTCCGGAACAATATAAATATGGAGAGGCAGTTCGCAAATCCATACAAGCACGCGCATGATCTCTTGCGGAGAGGCACTATCGTGAGCGATGATGATGCCACTGACCTTGTACTTTTTGACTAGAGCAGGCAAATCCGAATACTTACCCAGCACAGGATAACCCGCAAATTCATGGTTCATCACCTGGAAGCGTTCATCGACAAAACCGATCACTCGCTGGCCACGCGCCGGAGTCTTGGCAAGGGACTGTGCAATCTTTTGGCCTGCTTCCGTCGCACCGAGGACCAAAATGTTATTCGCACCATAACCCAGGCGCAAAAAACCGCGCAGGCACCAATAGATAACCATGCGGAATCCGGCCACCAGTGTAAGGGCAAGGCCACCATAAATAAATATCCACGGGAATCGCGAACCGTAGAGGTAACCTTCACTCAATGGCGAATTGGCAAAGACCTTCCCGACAAACTCCGCACCGAACAGCCCGACAATGACAAGCACAATACCCAGAGCGACGGCGCGCAGCACCCTCAAAATCTGGTGGGTACGGGACATCAAGAGCCAAGAACGATACAAGCCTGCGCAGGTAAAGAGCAAAAGCCAGCCCAAGTTGAGGACAAGGCCCATGTGCCAATATTCATCAAACGTCTTGCTCGGGTCGAACTTATCCGCAATCCAACCACTATGGAACTGCACCCAAAAGGCCAAGGCGAAACAAATCGACAAGGCTGCAAAGTCCGAAAGGACTAAGAGGATACGTTCCAATGTGGTCGCACGGATCATTCAAAACCCTTTGCAAACAATTAAGCGAGGAAACGGATGACCTGGCTCTTCTCGACGATTTCGGGCAGGGCATCAATGGAGTCCACCGCCTTCGAAGCCTTGCAATCCTGAGTCTTTTCGGTGATGACCACGATGGAAACCTTACCCGGGTCGTTCACGTTCTTCTGGATAATCGTCTCGATGGAGATGTTGTTCTCGGCCAAGACACTCGTAATCTTTGCAAGCACACCGCAAGCGTCACGAGAGGTGAAGCGCAAGTAATAGCGAGCGCTCGTCTCGGAGATGGGCACCAGCGTAGCGGAATTGTCGACGTTGAACCAGCCCATCGGGAGAGCCTTGCGGCTACCACAATCAGTAGAACGGGCCAAAGAAACGAGGTCGGCGACCACGGCAGAGGCGGTCGGGAGGCGGCCTGCACCGGCACCGGTCTGGACAGTTTCGCCCAGGTTGTCGCACTTGAGGTAAACTGCGTTGATCACGCCGTTCACGTTCGAAAGCAAGTTCTCGTTCGAGACAAAGCACGGATGCACGCGGGCATCCACGCGGTCGCCGTCGCGGTGGTAAATACCGAGGAGTTTCACGCAGCAGCCAAGTTCCTTCGCAAAGGCGATATCCTGGGCGGTAATCTTCGAAATACCCGTCACGTGAATCTTTTCAAAGTCTACGCGCTTGCCGCTGCAGAGGCTAGCAAGCAAAGCCGTCTTGTGGGCAGAGTCGATACCTTCGATATCGAACGTCGGGTCGGCTTCGGCAAAGCCGAGCTTCTGGGCATCCTTGAGCACCACGTCGAAGTCGAGACCTTCGTCGGCCATGCGGCTGAGGATGTAGTTACAAGTACCATTGATGATGCAGCTCAGGTGTTCGACCGTCGAACCGAGCAAACCTTCCTGGAGGCTACGGATGATAGGAATGCCACCACCCACAGCGGCTTCGAACAGCACATGCAGGCCCTTTTCGGCAGCGAGCGGGAAAATTTCGTGGCCGTACTTGGCGAGGAGAGCCTTGTTCGCCGTCACCACATGCTTGCCCGAATTGAGAGCGGCCAAAATCCACTTGCGCGGCATGTTGTAGCCACCGGCCAGTTCCACGAGCACGTCGATATCGTCACCGGCAATCATTTCGTCGGCATTGGTCGAGACCTTGTAGCCCTTGGCCTTGTACGGGGCAACTTCTTCTTCGGACTTCGCGCAAATGCAGGCGAGTTCAAGTTCAACACCGAGCTTTTCCTTGTACTCGGCAATTTTCTGTTCCAGGATCTGAATAACACCGCCACCGACGGTTCCTGTACCAATAAGTCCAATACGCAACATAGGGCGTCTCCATTTTTAAATTTTTTTCGGGAGAAAAGATAGAAATTAGTAGTTAGTGGTTTGTGGTTAGTGGTTTGTAATAATGACAAAAAAAGCAACTATCTTGTTTACTAACCACTGCATACCAACCACTTTTTCTACATTTCCCTACATGGAACAAGCAAATGTCAATCCAGATATCGGCTCTATCCTCGACGAGCAGAAACTCAAGAACATTGTCTACCCGGCAAGGTTGTTCCGTGCACGCCTAAACGAGGAGTTCCAGCGTTCCAACCGTACCCGCAAGCCGTTTCTCTTTATCAAGATTTACGCGCACCAGTTCGACATTCTCGGTTGGTCCAGGCCCAACGAAATCATCACGAAGACCTGGAAAATCAGTGTGTTGACCATGTTCTCGCACCTTCGGTTCATCGACGTTCTCGGATACCTTCCCGACAGCAACGGGCTCGGTATCATCATGCTGAATTCAGACCTGACAAAACTCGAGAACATCCGCAAAGACATGCTCCACAGGCTCAACGATGCAGGCCTTATCCAGGCACTACGTCATAGCCCCAAAAAACCGATATTCAAAGCTTATCTTTACTCGGGCCTCCAAGAAAAAGAGAACCAAGAGATGAGCATTCGCATGGACGAATTCAACAGCATGGGTGGGAGTTTCTTCTCGTTGACTCGCCTCACCATGTCGGAAATTTGGCAACACCCGAACAAGATTCGCTACAGGCGCGTCATCAAGCGTACATTCGATCTTGTCGGCGCCACATGTGGCATCCTCCTGCTGTCGCCGCTCCTCCTGTTCTGCGCACTTGCAGTCAAGATTAGCGATCCAAAGGGCCCCGTTATATTCAAGCAGACCCGAGTTGGCAAGAACGGCAAAGAATTTACGATGTACAAATTCCGCAGCATGTATATCGATGCCGAAGAACGTAAAAAAGAACTCATGGCCCTGAACGAAACTGGCGGAAAGACATTCAAGATGAAGAACGACCCGCGCATCTACCCGTTCGGGAAAATCCTGCGCAAGTTCAGCCTCGACGAACTGCCGCAGTTGTTCAACATCATCCAAGGTTCCATGTCTATAGTGGGGCCGCGCCCGCCACTGCCTTCCGAAGTGGAAGAATACGAGCCGTGGCATCAAGTCCGGTTGTCTGTGACCCCAGGCCTTACTTGCATTTGGCAGGTGAGCGGTCGTAGCAACATCCCGTTCGAAGGGCAAATGCGCCTCGACAACAACTATATCCGACGCGATGGAAAAATAGCCGAAGATATCAAGTTGATCCTAAAGACCTTCAAGGTTGTATTCAAGGGCGACGGAGCCTATTAATAGTCTTTATAGATAACGTCGTGCAGGACCAAACCCTGCGGGGGAGCCCAAGTGCGTTCCCCCTTGAAGTTTTTCTCAAATATGGTCTTGACCGTCCCTTCGGGGTATCGGCCTCGGCCCACGTCGAACAACGTTCCGACCATCGCACGGACTTGCCTGTGCAAAAACCGGTTCCCCTTGATATGGAAAACAGCGCTCCATTCGTTCAGCCGTTCCAGCCGGAACTCGCTTAACGTGCAAAGCGTAGACTTTCCGTCGTTGCGCGGAATGCAGAAGTCGATAAAGTCGTGTTCACCCAAGAAAGCGGCAGCCTCGCGTTCCATTGCGTCCAAATTCAAGTGGAGCGAGCCGCATTCCCAGCCGAATTCGCGCATCAGCGCAACAGGGCGCGTAAAAATCGTGTACTGGTAATAGCGCATCACTGCATCGTAACGCGCATTAAAATCGTCGGCACAGCGTTCCAAGTCACGGATGCGGATAAGCCGCTTCGTCAGGCCGTTTATAGAACGGACCGTCTTCTGCGGGTCCAACTCTCCGTCGTAGTCGAAATGGCAGCACTGGCCGCGCGCATGCACGCCCGTATCGGTGCGGCCCGAACCCACAATGCGGACCGGGGCCCGAAGCGCGATAGAAAACGCTTCTTCCAAAGAAGACTGCACTGTAACAAATTTGGTCTTGCCCGCCTCGTTCTGCTCCTGCCAGCCGTAAAACGCGCTGCCTAGGTACTCGCAACGGAAGCGGTAACGCATCAGTTCCCCGTTTCCTGGGATTCCTTGATGATAGCCTCGACGTGTTCCTGCGGGATTCTCAACTGCGAAGCGATTGCCGATGCAGGGAAACCACGGCGAGTCATCTGCAAAATCTTGGCCTTCTCGGTAAACTCGCGGTCAAAACGACTCGTAGAGAGCGGCGTACGCGGAGCAGGCGTACCCTGCGGGCCACCAGTAATATTGTGGCTCTGCGCACGAATCTTCATAGTCTGTTCCCTAGTCATGCCGCGCGGAGAGCGCAACACATCGGACAGGGACTGCATTGCCGACGTAATACGTTCCTTCGCCGTCGGGCGGAGATGCGGCCTTTCGAGGTCACTCGTCAAAATCTTGTTCTCGGGGATACCGTTCTCGTCTTCGAAGGCGACCTTCGAGGCAGGAGCCGGTTCGAGGTCCGGTTCAGCCACTGCCGGTTCGGACGGCGCAGATTCACCAGGTACACCGGGGAGCTTCACTTCGGCAACGCGCTTCTGCCTTTCCGCAAACTCGGTAGCGTCGTCTATAATCGAACGCCTCTGGGGGCGCGGGCGCGGTGGGACGAGCGTCGGGTCGTTTTCGAACCCGTTCTTGGGTTCCTTGAAACGGTGCCTGCCCGTAATGGCCGCTAGTTTCTGTGTAAGTTCCTTCTTGCCATGCCCAAGGACAAAGACTAGGACAAAGAAAATAATCCCTACGGCAGCGACACCGCCCACAATCCAAATCCATGCGCTGTTGGACAGCCCACTCTCTTCTTCGGAGCTTTCCGGTGCAGACGGCGTCTGCATTTCGGAGAGAGCGTTCCAGCTCACCTCAAGTTCTTCACGAATCTTTATCTGCAAGTCGGGCCTCTGCGACGACTCCCAAAGCGCCATCTCCAGGGAATCAATCCTGGCTCGGGCGACCAAATAGGCTTCGGCATCAAAGTTGGCCACCCCCATAGAGGTATCCAACTTCAAATAAATGATGATGACTAGCGCCAGGACAAAAAGCACGGCGGGAGCAGTAAACTTCTTCATGTTGAAAAATGTAGAAAAAATACAACGTTGTAGAGCCCAACAGGGGCAAAAGTAGGCTAAATCGTGAAAAAAAGCCATTTTGGGGCAATTGAGAAGCCCTCAACACCTTTTTTTGAAAACTTACAAAAAGATGCCCAACGTCTTTGGGGGATACGTATATTAATGTACAAGAACTCTTTGTTCTCCTCCTAACCCCAAAAATCAAATACCCCGATTCTGTCGGGGTATTTTTCGTTAGTTTCTTTAACGTAAAAAACTGGCGCTATTAACCGCCCTGCATGCTTTCGTCAATCACGACCCTGTTCATGCCAGCGTTCACGGCGAAGTTCATGGCTTCCTCGACACGGGAAAGCAATGCTTCGGCGCTGTTTTCTGCACCGGGCAAAGCAACCGTCACGCCAATGCTGAGCGTCGTCGCCAAGATGGCGTCGCCATAGGCAATCTGCAGCTGGGAAATCTCGTAGCGGATTTTCTCTGCACGGGCACGGGTAATCTTGAAATCGGCACCGGGCATGATGATGCAAATAGCATCGCCATCGCAACGGCAGGGGATATCCTCGTAGCGGATGAATCCCGGGATGCGCTGGCCGAGTTCCCACAGCATCTGTTCCACGGCATGGCGGCCACGAGTCTTCTGGATACTGGAAACTGCGTCCGGATACATCATGATGACGCCAATCGGAGCCTTGCGGCGGCGTGCAGCCGCAATTTCGCGGCGCAGGGATTCTTCCATATAACGTTTATTGAAAAGGCCGGTCAGGGAATCGCGGATGCTGTGCTGCTGGAACCGGATGCTCATGTTCTGGTTCGCCACGTACAGCCCGAACACGGCAGCAATGACGCTCACCTTCGACTTCCACAGGTCCACAGTTTCGCCTTCGGGCAATACATCGGTCTGGACAGAGAGGATACCGAAATGTTCCTCGAAGCCTTCGATCGGGGCGCAGAAGGAAACACCGTGCGGATGGTGGTGCAGGTGTGTACAGCCACCCGAAAGCGACGGCTTGGCAAAGTCGGTCACAACGATTTCACCCTTGTTAAAACTGGCACATTCTGCCGGCATGATGGTATCGTCGCTAATCGTGTAATCACCAAAAGAAAGAATCTTGTGGAGTTCCGTCTGGGTACCGCCATACATATAAAGTATTCCGCTAGATTTCGGGAAGAACTTAGGCAGCACGTTTCCAAACGAGGAGACCACCTCCGAGAACGGACGGTTCTTGAGGATATCTTTGCAGAACGGGCCCCAAGCCTCGAGCGGGAAAAGGACAGGCGGCTTTTTCGGATTGAGCGCAGCGAGGGCTTCTTTGGCCGGCATTGCTCCTGGAGGCAGGTTCCTCTGGACCGGGGCTTCTGGGAATTTTTGAACAGGGGGCTTGGGAGGGAATTCCGGATTGCCGGGATTCACGACAGGCAAATACTGAGTACGCGGGCTCTGGGACTGTCTCAGGGAATTCAAAGCAGAAGAAAAATCAGCCTCGGCATTGGAAAGTTTCTTCTTGCAGATGCAGAAGAGCACGACGCCCAGCACGGAACCCCATGCACCGATGAATACGAATTTCAGGTCCATCGAAAGGACATTTACCGGGACAAAATAGGCAGCAAGCACGCCGCCAATAAAGGCCACCAGCCAAAGGATGAAAATGACTACGCTCATGTCAATAAATTTACTTTTTCTAAAAAGAAAAATAGCGTTTACTTGCAAAATTTGAATAAAAAAAGGAAAAAAGCCCTCCTTTTTTATAAAAAAGCCCCTTTTTAGCTAAATTTACACCTATGACCCTCCTCGAAAAGATTGCCCTCGCCCTCCCCGCCGTGGAATCCCCTGCAAGGTACATGGGCGGCGAAGCGAACAGCGTGGTAAAAGACCATAGCCAGATGCTCGCCCGCATGGCGTTCGTCTTCCCGGACACCTACGAAATCGGCATGAGCAACAACGGCATCCGCATCCTGTACCACGTCATCAACCGCGAGCCCGACCTTTTGTGCGAAGTCTCGTTCGCGCCGTGGGACGACATGGCCGCCGAGATGAGGAAGTACGACATTCCGCTGTACAGCTACGCGACCTACACGCCGGTACGCGATTTCGAGGTGATGGGCATGACGCTCCAGACGGAGCTCAACTTCACGAACGTCCCCTATGTACTGGAACTCGCACGCGTTCCAGTGTGGCAGAAGGACCGCCAAGAAAACGACCCGATTGTTGTCGCTGGTGGGCCCGCGATGGCAAACCCAGAACCCGTCGTCGACTTTTTTGACGCATTCATGATTGGCGATGGCGAAAAGGTGATGATTGAGTTTCTGCGGTGCGTAGGCGAGGGCCGCAAAGCGGGCCTCAAACGCGCCGAAATCCTTACAAACTTGTCCAAAATCGACGGCGTGTATGTGCCGAGCCTCCGCCCGGTCGTCAAAAACAAATTCGGCGCGATTGTGCCGGCGGAACCCGCCGCCGGCGCCTACGCCACCACGAACGGAGTGCGCCGCCTGTTCATTCCCGTAATGGACCCTAAGGACTACCCCATCAAGAACCTGATTGCGAACATGCAACTTGTTCACAACCGATTCAGCGTCGAGGTCATGCGCGGTTGTGCCCAAGGTTGCCGCTTCTGCCAGGCAGGCATCTGGTACAGGCCGTGCCGCGAACTGGATCCGGATGATGTTCTGGACATTGCCAAAGCAGGCATCCAGGCGACCGGCGAACGCGAACTCGGACTCCTCTCGCTTTCAACCGCCGACTACAAGCCGGTCGAAGCCCTCACCGACTCCATCATCGACGACCCGTTTTTCGATACCGTCGACGTGAGCTTGCCGAGCATCCGCGTAAACAGTTTCGGCCAGACGCTTGCAGGCAAGATTGCCGCCCTGAAGGGCGGCCGCAGCGCTACGTTTGCCCCCGAAACTGGCTCCGAGCGCATCCGCAAGATGATCAACAAGACCATCAGCGACCAAGACATGTACGACGCTGCCGAGCACGCTTTCTCCAGCGGTTTCAACAAAATTAAGCTATATACGATGATTGGCTTCCCGACCGAGAACGAAGCCGACATGCAAGCCTTCTGCGACCTCATTTTTAACCTTGTGAAAATCGGGCGCAAGTACAACCGCGGCATCCAGATTGCCGTTTCCATCGGCATCCTCATTCCCAAGTCGTTCACGGGGCTCCAATGGGCGCCCTTCATGGACAAGGATACCGCCCTCAAGCATATCCGCTATGTGCGCGAGAAGTTCTTCAAGCACCCGAACGTAAAAATCAACTGGGCTAGCTGGGAAACAAGTTTCCTCGAAGCCATCTACAGCCGCGGCGACAGGAGCCTCGGCCCCGTCATCTACGCCGCATACAAGAAAGGCATCATCTTCGAGAGCGACGCCTACCGCTTTGACTACAACAAGTGGCTAGAAGTATGGGAAGAATGCGGTTACGACACAAGCTGGGTGTACCGCGAGCGCGAAAAAGACGAAGTGTTCCCGTGGGATTTCATTCATGCGGGCACCACCAAGCAGTACCTACGCCGCGAGTGGGAAAAGGCGTTCGACCCGAACAGCGCCCCCGTGCCGAACTGCAAATGGGGCGACTGCCAAAAATGCGGCATCCCCGGATTCGGCGCCGAGATCAAGCTCGCCGACAACCCTGTACGCCACAAGGCCCCGAGCCGCACTCCCGAAGAAATCAAGAAGCTCGTCGAGGAACGCCGCCCCAAAAAGACGGAAAGTTTCAGCTACAAGATTACCTTCAAAAAGACGGGCATCAGCCGGTTCTTGCCGCACCAGAACATGCTCAGTTTCTTTGAACGTACGTTTATTTGCGCAGGCATCCCGGTCAAGTTCAGCGAAGGCTTCAGCCCCAAGCCCCGCATCTCAAACATGGGCGCACTCCCGCTAGGAGTCGAGACCTACTGCGAACTCATCAGCGTCGACCTGCTCCAGCAACTGGACCTTTCACCCGAAGGGAAACAGAAAACTATCCAGATGCTAAGCGCCCCGTTCCCGCGTGGCATGGAAATTGTGGACATAGAACCGCTCAAGGAAAAGCTCTCCAAGCACTTCCCCAAGGCGATGGTTTACTCCTACACGCCCGAAGCCGTCCCCGAAGGCATCATGGAAAGCTTCCGCGCAAAGACACTCCCCACTGTATGCAACCATCGCGGCCAAGAAATCAACCTGAACGAGCACATCCTTGATCTCGATGTCCAGAACAATACGATATTCGCAAAAATCAAGTGCAACAACCAAGGCGCGACAGCAAGCCCCTTCAGCATTTTCTCGGCTCTCATGGGAGAATCCTACGATCCGACCAAGCTCAACGAAGCCTCCCGCCGCTACCTGATACGCAAACTCTCCATCGAATTCTAAAGAAATACTTTTTCTCGCAATTATCTGCAATCAACGAATAAGGCTAAAACAGCCCTACTTTCTTCTTTGCATATAGCGAGATTTTTACGTGTTCCTCATGAAAATCAGCAAACGGCACGAGAATAAGAGCGTCGGCCGGGGAGGGGGAGGGTGCAGGGAGGGGGCCGGGCGGCCTTCGCAACTCCGAGCGTGGCCCCCTCCCGCATTCTCTTACCTCCTAGATTCACCCCAAAAAAGAACTATTTCTTCGCAAACGAACAAAAAGCACGTTTTTTTGCGAAATTTCCACACTTTACCTTTTTTTACCTTCTCCCATTCTTCTATTCCCAAGGAATTATCTATATTCATAACCATTAATAGTTCCTATTAATAATTTTTTAAGGAGTCACTATGAAGAAAATTTTCCTTGTAGCCATGATGGCTATGTCTCTCTGCAGCTACAGTTTCGCTCAGGACGACGACGACGAATACGAAGAAGACAGCCCGCGTGCCGCAGCGGTCGAAACCACAACTTCGTCTTATTCCGCCCCTGCCAAAGCTAATGCCGAAAAGAAGTCCGAAGATGGCGAAGATGCCTTCATGGGCATAAGCCTCGAACTTCTCGGCCTCTTTAACGGGGACCTCCAGCGCATGGGTCTCGTATTCAGACTCGCTGAGAACATGGAATTGACCGCACACCTGGGTCTCGCTATCTTTGGCGACACCGATGGTGAAACCCAAGACGGCCACAAGATTGACGGAGACGATGGCTATACGCAGGTTTCTATCGGTGCTGGCTTTGACTTCTTCTTCAATACTGGTGTGCTCCCGATTTCCCTCGGCGGCGACATCATCTTCACCCACTTTGGAGAAGACAACAACCAGATCGATATCGCCCCCATGTTCGGTATGCGCGCGGAAATCATCAAGAACTTCACCATCAACGGCAAGGTCGGTTTCGACATCGCCTATCACTGGTGGTCTGATGGAACCAACGACTACAACAAGCTCAACTTTGGGATTGCCTCCCGCGTCAACTTCATCTGGTTCTTCCTCTAATCCAGACGAACAGCGAGTTTAAAAACACCGGCCCCGCCGGTGTTTTTTTATTCCCTTTCCGCTCAATAAAACAATCCTCAATTCACAAAAAAGCATAAACAACCAAGCATACCTTACTCTACATAAAGCAAGATATCCATTCAGTCATTGAGAATAGTATCCACTGTGACGAGAATGGAAGCGTCGGCCGGGGCATCATTCCCCAATAACAAACTTCAAATAAAGCTCTAGCAAACTCTCACCACACAAGTACATGGCCGGAGCCGCCACCGCAAGGAAGGGGCCAAACGGAATCTGACCGCTGCCGTCATCCTTGCCTTTATGCAGGCGCCCCCAGGGGACCATCACAGCAATCCCGAGCACCGCAGCAACGACCAGTACCTCCACAGCACCGGTTATACCCATCAGCGCGCCATACCCTGCCAAGAGTTTCACATCGCCAAAGCCCATCGCCTCTTTCTTCAAGACCTTCGTCGCGACCCAGCCCAGCAGGAACAACCCACCACCGGCACCCACAGCGCCAATCAAACTTTCAAGCGGGGTCACCCCGCCCGGGAACAGAGAAATGAGCAAGCCCGCCACAATCCCGCCCACCGAAATCGTATCAGGAATTAATTTGTACTTAAAATCCACTGCACAGACGGGATAAATCCCGAGAAGGAGCCAGAACATCGCGAGCGCAGAAGCCCAGTCTGTAACGTCGCCTGTCATGCCGACAGAATAATTTGTTGAAAACAAAGCGAGCGCTCCCAGGAGCCCGCACAGGGCCTCGCCAATCGGGTATATGGGGCTAATCGGCTGTTTGCAGCATGCACTCTTACCCCGGAGGAGCAACCAACCCACGATAGGGAGGTTCAAATAGAGGGGGATGCGCTTCTTGCACAACGGGCAATGTGACGGCGGATTGATAAGGGAAATACCCCGCGGCATGCGATAAACCACCACGTTGTAGAAGCTTCCGACACAGGCACCTATGACGAAGAACACAATCAGTCCGTACCAAAGTGGGAATATTTCCATAAAAACCTCATTTTTTGCCAGTTTTCAACTTTTTAGGCCAAAAACTGTTACTTTCCGGCCTCAAAAAAGATAAATTATATTTACGAAAATGTATGTCCCAAAAAAGAGCATCGCGAGGTTTATCGATATGCGTTTAAGAGTGTTTCTGGCCTTTGCCATCTGCCTACTTGCCCTGAGCGGTTGCTCCAGGGAATCTTCCATCAGCGAAAACGTAAACCTGCGAAACAACCATTCCGTCGTCTTCGTATCCCGGACACCATTCACAGACCCGCAAGCCTTTGCGGATTCCATAATGAACCTGCCTAATCCGGATTCCGTTATCGCCCACGACACGCTCACGGTAACAATCAATGACACCATCTACCTGATGGGCTTCCTCAAATACAACGCCGACAAAATTTACCGCTACGCTTGGTTCTTCAAGAACCCCGACTCCACCATCGTCAGCAAGAACGCGACGCAAGAAATGTGGGTATTCACCAAGACCAGCAAAAAAGGGAACAACTGCCCCGTCACCAAGAGCAGTCTCTTCTGCCCCCTGTTTATCGCCGTCGATGGCAACAATGCCCGCGACACCGCCGGTAAAGACCAGTTCATCCGCGTCATCGATACTCCTCCGTACTTGAGCGTGCCCAAAGACACTTTGTGGACTCGCGCCAAAGGCGAAATCACCTTCCCCATCGTGGCACTGGACTCATTCGGGACAATCAAGGACATCAAAGTTGACCGCGATGCCAGCGGGAAATCCAAGCCAAAGTCCTGGAAAGTTAAGTCCATCGAAGGCACCGATTCGATGCTCGTCACCATTAAGTATGACTCGTCCTACGTCAAATCGAACGGGAACCAAAAAATCTACATCATCGTCACCGACGACGATGACAACGAAACCATTGACAGCGTGAACCTGCACTTCAACATCCCGCCGACAATCGAACTGCTCGACCCCAAGGACGATGGCCGTTACGGGACCGATGAACGCTTCGCCTTCTTCTACAAAGCCAATGACGCCGACAACCCGGCATCGCTACGATACTTCATCCGCGTTGCAAAAAGCAGAGACAATTACGGCACGCCGCCAGTCCTCACCGACAACGACCTCGTCGCCAAGAACATCAAGGATAAGAGCTTCGAACCCAAGGCCAAGGAACTCAACGACAGCAACGTCATCGTCACCCTGAAGAACCCCAAAACCATCCTGAGTGGCAAACTCTACTGGGACGTGTGGGTCACCGATGGCTACGACACCGTCTACTCGGAGAAAATCAAGGAAAAAGACGGCACGAAACGCCCGTGGAAGTTCTTCTACGGCAACCTCAAGGACACGGCAGGGACATTCATGGGCTACGTGAACTTCGAGGGTTGGTCGCACCACGAAGGCATCCGCATTGTATTCCAAGATTCCCTCGGCAACCGCTATTACACGCACACCGCCGACAACGGGCAGTTCTCCATCTCGGTCAAGTCCGGCACATACGACATGCTCGCCATGGATACGACCGGCTACGGATTCAAGGACACCATCCTCACCAAGTTATTCGTGGACGTATCCAGCGATAAGAACCTTGGAACGCTCATCCTCAGGGACACGGCCGATCCGGTTATCGTATTCAGCGACATTCCCTCCGACACCATCAACACGCCAGACCTCACTTTGAACGGTAAGTTCTACGACCACGGATCCCAGGTCAAGTCCGCTGTCGCCACCCTTGACGGCGACACGCTCAAGTTCAGTTCGTTCAGCCAGAACACCTGGGTTGTCGACCTCAAAAAGATGACCGATGGGCCTCATAGCTTCTACATCTCTGCAACGGACAGCGCCGGCAGGCATTCCGACTCGACAATAACGTTCTACCTACACGCGACCTCCATTCACATCATGGTCAACGGGCAGGCAACCAGCGTCCAGGAAAGTTCGAAGCCGTTCACGTTCACAGCGGAATTGAGCAAAACAAGCATCGCAGATAGCCTCATCTGGGAATCGAATGCTCCGAAATTCAAGAAGGTCCGTCACAAAATCTCGAACTTCACAGATACCCTGCGTTACAGCAAGGCATCGGACATCGGCGATTTGGAAAGCGGAAAGCTGTACGAAATGTACACCGTGACACCGAGCGGAATCAAATCAAACATTGTACGCTTCGGCGTATTCGGCAAGGACCCGATTATCTTCTTCGAAAAGCCCTCGAACGACACCATCGTCACCATCGACGATAAAATCCTGTTCTCCGTATTCTTCTACCCGGGCGAAGGCGAAAGCGGCACACCTTCCATCAAGACCATTGGCGAAGGCTGCAACCGCAGTTTCAACAGCGGCGTCAAAATCCAGGAAGACGAATCCATCCATTGGAGCAAGCCCGGTGACAAGCAAGTCATCGTCTACTTCGAGAAGAATGGAAAGAAGGCTGCCGACACGTTGCGCGTCAAGGTTATCGAAGATCCTCCCACCATCAAGATCTTGAACAAGCAGAGCAATACGAAGAAAAAGATCAAGACGACAGAAACAGTCGATATCAAGGCCTTCGACAAGTTCGGCACGGTAAAGGAAATCAAGTGGACGTGTTCCAACAACCCGATTACGTTCGACAACGACGTTACCATCACCGAAGACGACACGGTCACGGCACAAATCACATTCACTATGCCCGGCACCGCCACGAGCAATTACATGTGCGTTGTCCGCGCCACCGACGACGACAACATGTACGGCTACGACACAATCACTTATAATATCATCGAAGACAAACCGTACTTGTTACTGAACACGCACAACGCTACCGTAAAAATCAACACAAAAGTCTCACTCAACGGCATCGCCATCGACACCTTGGGTTCGATTGTGGACTACATGTTCTATTGCGACAGCATCAAGAGTCACTTTGCAAATATCAACGAAAACGACTGGACGCATATGTCCAAACTCGACACGAACATCAAGGTTCCCGATGTTCCCTGCACTTGGACCTGCCTTGTCCATATTGTTGACGACGACAGCCTCGTGGCAGCAGATTCGGCCACCTACACCGTCGTACTTGACCCGCCCTGGGTAAACGTGAGTGAAGACTACAAGTCCGTCACCATCAAGGATACGGTTGGTCTCGATGCAAGGTCCGGTGACGGCATGGGACGAATCGTCAAATACGAATGGGGATGCGCGCCCAAGGGCAGCACAATCAACTTCTCTTGGTCTTCCAAGTCCTCGCCTCGCTATAACGCAGTAATGCCTTCCTCTGCAGAAAATGATTTCCGTTGCGTCATCCGCGTAACCGACGACGATGGGCTCACAGCCACCGACACGACACACATCGATGTCGCCCTCGCTCCGCCGACGGTCACCGTCAAGCACGAAGAAATCACCACCCGTCCGAAATACAAAATCAATTTGGATGCCGACGCGAAGGATGCCGATAATTACGACGGCGAAATCGTCAAGCGCGAATGGAGTTGCGGCGAAGCTTATGAAATTCCGAACAAATGGAAGAAGGTCAGTTCTTTTGACACCTCGTGGAAAGCACCGGATAATGCAGTTCCTAACTACATTTGCGTAGCCCGAGTTACGGACGACGACGGCAACACCGCTATGGACACGACCATCGTCAAGTTCACCACAGACACACCAATTCTCAAAGCGAATGTCCCGATTATCTACGTGAACCTCGGCGATCCGTTTGATTTGAACGCCTCCATCAACGACGCTTGGCAGGGAGTCAACTGGTACAGCTGGCAATGCTTCGATACCAAGGGACATGCCATGGAAAGCGAAAAGAAGTGGGCCTACAGAGGAACCCTCTACGATATCCGCACCGATACGGTTTCCTACATCAAAGACACGGACAAACTTAACGGCATTGACTCGCTGCTCTGCGTCATCAGCGCCGAAGAATCGTCCAGCGACATGGTCCTCCAAGACACGACCATCGTCAAGATTATGCGTCAATATCCGGAAGGCAAAATTTCCGCAGCAGATACCGTTTACCTGTGGAGCGGAGACAACACGGTCGATAACGATGCGAAGTACTTCTATACAAACGAATGGGGCGGTTTCCACTCCGTTCCAGGCGAACTGGCCGACCCGAGCGGCAACTTTGAATACCGTTGGAATTTCAGCAATGTAAGCAGCGCCTACTACATCGGCGAAAGCGATGGAAGCCTCGACACATCCAGCTATGAATTCAACACGGCATTCAAGCGCCCGACAAGCGAAGGCAGCATGACCATTTCGCTCGACTTCCGCGACAGTATTCCGCCGGGAAGCGCAACACAAGCCTTCTTCAAACGCCATAGCGGCCCCATCAAGACCAGAACTGTCTATTTCCGCAAGGCATGGAAGAACCTCGCACCGAGTGGCGACACGGTCCTCGCACAAAGCAACGTAACAGTGGCCCCCGCGCTCACCACATTGAACGACAAACCTTATGTGGCCTATCTCAAGAGCGCTACCAGCATCCAAGCAACCTACTACAATGGATCTAGCTGGAAATCCCTCGGCGGCGCAGTGAGCACATCGGCAAATATCGCCAAGATACAGCTTGCAAGCAACGATAACAATGTCTATATGGGCATCATGACCGCAGACAAGAAGCTCGCCATATACAATTCCAGCGGCACAAGCGGATGGACCAAGATGGTGGATACCCTCAACGCCGACACCACCTCCTTCCAGCTGTTGGCCAATAGTAACGGGCCCTTCGTCTTGTACCTGAAGGCCTCGAACAAGAAACCCTACTACGCCTCACCCACCAACAATTGGAAATCCACGTCCATTAGCGACAAGGGTTGCCGTAACGTCACGGGCGCGTTCACCAGCAATGGTGGCTGGGTTGCCGTGTATGTTGACACGGCTAAGACATATTCCGGATTCTACGCCTTGTACGACAACGGCAACAACAGAAAGACAAGAGACGTGGCTATCGCCGATAGCATCAATAAAGTCAATCTCACCATCGACAAGTCCAATAACACGGCTTACCTCGCCTTCCTCAGCCGCAAGGTGGAAAAATACGGGCCCTACGTGTACAAGGGCACCATAAACAGCAGCGATGTGAATTGGAAGAAAGACGGAGTGTTCGGCAAACCGATTGTCAACCGATTCGCTTACAGAATCCAGGTCACGGCAAAGAGCGGCAAGACATTTGTCGCCTTCGACGATGCAGACCGCCATTCCGCAGCACAGTCCCATGTCTACCAGTTGGCATCATCTTCTTGGAAACTGTACGGTGAAAACGAACTTCCCTACTTCAAGATTGAATTCTTCAACAGGAATGGTTACTACCTGCGCGGGTCACATCCGAATATTTCCATTGATGAAAATGGAGATGTGTACATCTCGATGCTCGCCTGGGAAAATGGCAACGGCGGTGGCAACAACTACGGCCCCATTGCCATGAAATACGTAGCCAAGAATTGGGTCGTCAACGACAAATAAAAAGGATACAAATGAATATTGAAATTGCAGCTATTTGCGATGCCGCCACGGCCAATGGCGTTGGCGGTCGCTTGAACATTCTGGGTGCATTTGACAGAATCTTTTCGAAATTTCCGCTAGTCATTCCACAGTGCTCCGCCGTGTTCCGAATTCGCTACCAACGTTCCGAAGCCGGCATGCACAAGGTCCGTCTATCCATCGAGGACGTTTGCGGCAAGCCCATCGTCCCCACCATGGAATCGAACCTCCCGCTCGACAATGTCGTTACCGGATTCGATACGGCGGCAGTCAACATGATTCTCAACATGCAGCGCCTCAAGATAGAAAGGCCCGACAAGTACATGGTCCGCTTTTTCATTGACGACGAAGAACTCGCCGTGCTCCCGCTGTACATCCTGGAGCCGCCACAATCCAAGGTCCAGGCACCGGAATCGGACGAAGAAAAAATCAGCTAGGCCAGTTCAACAGCCAGGCACATAGCGGCATCCCCCGCACCAAATAGGTCCGGGGCGAGCTTTTTTGTATCCAAATCAACAAGACGGACTCCGTTAACATCGTCCGACAACATGGAACAACGGAGCGTTCCTGCAAAAAAATCCCCGCCATGACACTTGTAGTAAGCCTCCTTGCGGCACCATAGACGGAAGAATTCTCTGTCGAAATTTTGGATTCCAAGCAGGTAGGAGACTTCTTCTTCGCTGAAGAATCTTTCGGCAAGCGACTGCCGGTTTTTGCGGAAGAACTCCAAGTCTAGGCCAACCACAGCATCAAAAGAATAGGCAAGCGCACACACATTGCCGGAATGAGTCCAGTTGGCATCGAAATCCCGTTCAGGGAAAAAAGGGCGCGGAGAATCAGGGCTTACGACCATGTCCGCTTCTGAGACCTTTTTACCGCAAGCGGCCGAAAGAATTTCGAAAATACGCTCGCGATGCCCGCGACGCCCCTCCTTCGGAAACATTGCGACAAAAACTTCCCCATAGGGCGTGATGATTTTGGTCGGTTTCAACTCCATTCCCTAAAGATAATTTCTACTTTATGAATATGCATCACCCCGGACGAAATTTATCCGCAATATTTTCCTTTTTTCTGCTGCTCGGCTGTTCAGAAATCAACGACAGTTGGGAAGTCAAAGGGGGCGGATACTTCAAATACACGGTCAACGGAGGCAGTTCCTACACCATCGAGCTCGACGACGACGATGTCGTCCGGCCCGATTACGGACGCAGCTATTTCCAGGTGCAAACACGACTAAGCGAAAGCAGCCGCGGGGACCAGTTTTCTATCCTCGTAAACCGCCCTATTCTCGGTTACAACGATGCCGACCGCACTTACAGTTGGATGATTGCGGAAAAATCCGAAAAGGGTTACCTTGTGGGAGACAGCAACATCGTCCACTTTGACAAAATGGACAACGATTCCACGTGGACAGCCAATGTAGACCTCTATTTCCAGGACTGTAGGAACGGGGAGTGCGAAGCCGAGCGCAAGCCAATACACATTAAGGGGAGACTGCGTTACTGGATCTCGGAAGATGATAGATGAGGTCGCTGCGCTTTGAGGTCGCTCCCTTCGGGAGCTTCGAGGTACGAGGTCGGTCGCTACGCTCCCTTCGAGGTGTGAGGAAAGTAGACGAGAGACGAGAGACGAGAGACGAGAGAGGAAAAAATATCACTGCTCGAGCCTGGAGCCTAAATAGTAGGAAGTGACTTGTCATTGCAAGGGACGATTGCCAGAGCCTGCCGCGAGCGAAGCGTGGCGGAAGCAATCTCTAGGTATGGGTTAGGGATAAGAATCTAGGATCTAGAGACTAGGGAGAAATATCACGGCTTCGCCGTCTTATATTGACGCACGAAGTGCGTGATTCTTTTCACTAGCCTCCCACCTAAAGGTGGCCATGCCCACATAAGTGCTAAAGCACTAAGTGGTCAAAGGTATTCTCTAGTCTCTCGAAGCCTCACTGCTCACTGCTCATTGCTCATAGCTCACTGCTCGCGCCTCGAGCCTGAACGTCTCCTCCCGCATAATATAAAGAAGCAACAAATCCCGCCTTTTGACAATAACCTCTAAAAACCCCTTGACAAAACCAAAACATTTTTCTAATATTGCCCTACCCCGAGGTCGATTAGCTCAGTTGGTTAGAGCGCTACCTTGACATGGTAGAGGTCACAGATTCGAGTTCTGTATCGACCACTGAAAAGTCCTCGCAGAAATGCGGGGATTTTTTTATGACTGCTAGAAGACTTTTATGGAACTATCTGCTTAGCCGGTGGTTTTCTTTACACAAAAAAGCCCGGGGCTTAACCCCGAGCTTTTCGTAAAAGGTATGACAAGAGATTACTTCGCGGCGGCAGGTGCTGCAGCAGAAGCAGCGGCGCTGTCAACAACGACCTTTGCAGCGGAATCTGCCGGGATAGCGACGGCACTATCAAGGGCTGCCGGGGCAGCGGCTTCAGCCTTCGTTTCGGCGGCCGGAGTTGCAACAACTTTTTCAGCAGCAACCGGAGCGGCAGGAGCAGCGTCAGCAGCCTTCGGAGCCGGAGTTCCGAAGAAGTTCATCTTGGCGAGAAGAATCATCATCACCCAGGAGAGGACAAGGCCAGAGAGGCCCATCACAACGCCAGTTTTCGCCATGCCGTTCGTGTCGGTATAACCCGTCGCATGGGCAAGTGCGTTAGGCGGCGTCGAAATCGGGAGGCTCATGCCAAGAGAGCTTGCAAACGCAACGGACACGAGGAGAGCCGTCACGCCACCGAGGCCAACGAGGTTGTCCTGGCAAGCGATACCCACGGCGCAGAGAATCGGCACCAAGAGCGTAGCCGTAGAGGTGTGGCTCATGAAGTTCGCCATGAAGAGGCAGATGATACCGCAGCCGACCATCAGCGCGAACGGAGACCAGCTTGCAAACGGAATCGTCTTGATGAGGTGAGCGGCAAGGCCAGTCGCATTGAGGCCCACGCCAAGAGCGAAACCACCAGCCACAAGCCAGAGCACGTCCCAGCTCATCGCATTCAAATCCTTCTTGGTAATCACACCCGTGAGGGCGAATACAGCCATCGGAATCATGGCAATCGCGTTATCGTTAATGCCATGGCCCGGGATAGGACCGATACCGTTCTTGCTGATAACCCACAGAACAACGCAGACAACAAAAGTAATATAGACGATAATGGCCTTGGGGCTCGTATCAAACTTGCCAGCACCTTCAATATTCAAGACCATTTCCTTCATCTTGATCGGATAAATCTTGAGGAGCAAGAGCCAAGCAATCACCATCAAAACAATCACGTACGGAATACCGAAAGCCATCCACTGACCGAAGCTCACCGGGTTTGCAACAAGGTCGCCACGGGCAACGGCGTCATTCAAAGCGCCAAGGGCAATAGCGTTAGGAGGCGTACCGATCGGGGTACCCATACCGCCGATGTTTGCGCCGAGAGGAATGGCAAGAGCAAAAGCAGCTTTACCGCGGTCGTCTTCGTCAAAGAGCTTGAGCACCGGAGCGAGGATGGCAAGCATCATGGCGGCGGTAGCGGTGTTGCTCATGAACATGGAGAACACGGCGGTGATGAGCATGAGGCCGAGGAGCACGAACTTCGGGTTCTTGCCGAAGGGCTTCAGGAGCACGCGGGCCAGGTTCAAGTCCATCTTGTACTTGGTCGCGGCAGCGGCGAGGAAGAACCCGCCCAAGAAGAGCATGATAATCGGGTTCGCGAAGGTTGCCATGACGGACTTGTGGCTAATCATCGTCACGCCGTCCACGCGGAACGGGGCGAGAGCCGAATCCGACATCGTGACAATCATGAGCACGATGACAAGCATCGAGGTGGACCAAATCGGGAACGGTTGCAGAATCCAGAAAAGAGCAGCCATGACGAAAACGCCAATGACGCGAATTTCGAGCGGATTCAGGATTCCCATGGGACTTGCGGCATCGAATCCGAGGGATTCGTAGGGCAAGAAGAGGGCGGCGATGGCAAGCAACGACGCAATGATGAATTTGATGAATTTAGCCTTTGTCATAACGGGCGCAAATTTAGTAATAATAGAGGGTTTCGGCTATACTATTATTTACGCACATTAACAATATGATGTTAGACTGGGAAAATTACGCAACACTTGCGTTTTTTTTGCGAAAAAGCCAAAAAATTACCGAATTGCTACCCTGGAAACCAGGCTTTGCCCCCCGACACGCACTCGGGCAACAAAGAGTCCCGAACGGGCAACACGGAGATTGGCTCCATTGGCCCCACCTTGGGCACTGAAGGACGCCGAGGAGACCACCCTCCCCTGCAAATCCAAGAGTTCCACTTTCGCAGTTTTCACGGCAAGGCCTGCACTTGCGACAAAACCGACATACAACTGGCCAGGGGACTGACGGAACTTGAGACTGTTTAAAGAGTAGGTTACAGGGACCTTCGGAGTAGAGGCCACACGAATTGTCGCCTCTCTAGCGCGAGCAAGAAGCTTTACACCAACACTATCGCCATCCGACAGTTCGGCAGTTTCACCATCGACGGTGACAAACACACGTAAGCCGCTCGAGCGCAGGGCCGCAACCCCTTCAACCGAGATAAAGGCATCTCGCTCGCTCCCTGCTTGGAGTTCCAGCGTCCATTCGTAGGCGCCATTCTTCGCAAAAGGCTTTACCGACCTTGCCAAATGCGAGCCACGTTCCCCGAGCACAGATAGATTCACATGATCTCCCATGGCGGAGGGAGGTTCTTCTTGGCTAAGTTCACGTGCCGATGCTCCCAAAATATTCCACGAATCCATGTGCCCTTGCCTATCCTTGAGCACAAGCCGGAGTTCCCAGCCATCATTCTCGTTTTTCTTCGCAAGAGCCATGCGAGTCATCGCGGGGCCATCCCATAACGAACTATCGAAAACAGGCTCGCCATCCAGAGCCCAAGTTATGGCCCTGTCCACCTTCGTCCATACAGCTTCGTACGGGCCAAGGACTGTCGGGATTTCGTATTCGCGGGTTTTCGGGTTCCAGCGCCAGAACTGCACGGAATCACCTGCAACATCGGCATGCAGGTCCACATAATAGCCGTGCGGGTTCGCCACCAGATTCCAACCACTGTTCAGGCTGTCAAGTTCCCAGGCAAACGCGGCCTCGCCCGCAGTCTCCCCGGCAAGCGAAAGCGTGCGACCTTCTAGACTGTTATACCAATAGCCGTCAACTGCCGAGGGTTTGCTCCCCCGTTTCAGCCGGCGATACTGCAGGAACTCGGCTCCACCATAGGATTCGTCCCAATGGTAGAACAACTGGTCGTCATCCCACTTGAGTTTTTCCATATCGACGCCAGAGAGCGAAACCATCGCCCAGGCACCCGTATCAATGGCCATCTCGCCTGCAACACGCAGGGTATCGACATAACTTGCAGAATCAAGGTCATGGAACACCTTCGCCTCGACGACATATTCGCCCACAGGCGCCGGCACAAGCCGCCATTCCCCTTCGAGCACAACCGTCTCCGCAGAATCCACAAGCAGCGAATCCACAATGTAGCCTTCCGGCCCCTTGACCGTCACGCGGAAACCGACCTTGCGGAAGATGTTCATCTCCCCGGTGCTATAGCGGAGCCGCGCCGCATTCCCAGAAACTTCAAGGCCGGATTCAACATCCACACGAAGCGGTTCCGGATCAGGGCCGGGCACAAAACGGGCGTTCATTTGCGTTGCGCCAACAACCCAAATCCAGCCACAGTCCACAACGGAACTCGACCTATTCACGCGAGTTTTCGCCTTTCTCTTGGACGATTCCTCGGCCAACATGTTGTACGCAATTTTCCCGTCCAGGACAAACGCGGAATCCGGCACAGCACGCACCATAAACGGGAGCCCGATTGCACTGTGCGGAACCCTGAGCGTATCGCGGAAGCTACGAACTATCGTATCGCCCGAGATCACTTGCAAAAGTTCCATACCGCCACGGTCGGCATCAAGCGTCACATTGACTCCAGCACATTCTGGGCCATACGTCCAGTTCGGCTTCAATACCAAGACTTCGTCTTCGGACCGGAGCAGCGCCATATCGAAATCGGAACTCTTGAACATCCGGCCACCCACATCGCGGTCTGCAATGGACCAGCCATCAAAACAAGCATCCACACGATAAACCGTGGGGAAATCGCCACCACCGTCTGCCATGGAAACTTCATCCTTCCATGACTCGTCATAGAAAGTGCTATCATCCCTAGTAAAAACAAACGAATGAAGATTTTTGTGGGACGTGGCATAGAATTCCACATTAAACTGAACCGAAGAGAACTCAATATCGTCGTCACCATCCAGGATTTTAAGAGCCTTCTTGAGTACACCCTCTAAGTTGACCGTATCCGACCAAACGCGCCTCATAAAGCGCAGTGATGCCAATGCATCCAACGTAGACTGCGAAACACTGGCAGAAGCATCTTCGTCCAGTTCAACAGAAAAGAACATATAAAGGCTGTCCAGTTCTTCCCCCGGTTCAACCACCGGGGAAACGCGCAAATTCGTCACAAAGGGGACCGACTCGGAGTGCCCCTGCGAAAGATTTTCTTTGCCCGTTGGCACCATAATTTTGATAGGCACAGGTCCCTCGTTGGAAACGAGCAGGTTCTTCAGGACTGGTTTGCCAAAGGTGGCACTATAGTACATCTGGACCGTGGCATTTTCCTTCAGGTTCTGTACAAAGTCCTGGAAAAAGTATCCGGCCTTCTGTTTAGTGAAATCATAAAACAACGCGCGAGTCGGAGTCTGCACAAGGACACTGTCCAGATCCATCGCATTTATCCCTATTTCGTTTACGATTCCGAACAAGGGAATTTCGTCCAAGTCTCCGGCATCGAACTCGCGGACTACCGGCATAAAAGAATAAATGGACAAGCCGCTCTTTTCAAACCGGCAAACGACCACTCCATCCGATATATAGTATTCAATATTAAAATGTGGTTTTGGTGCGAGGACTACTGGACCTGCAGAAGCAATAGAAAAGGACGCCATCAGAAAAATGGCGACCATACGCAATGTCAATCCTGCAGATATCCTCATAGCAAAGAAAATATATAATATCGGACAATTTTGCTACAACAATCTTACAAAATAGCCATTTGAGAGGGGGAAATTAGCGCAAAACGACTTTTTGAGCGAAATTCTGGCTCCCAGAACGAATTCTGAAGATATAGAGCCCTCCTTCGGGCGCCGGGAAATTCACGCTGTTCTTGCCATCCACAGAGACCGCTGACAGCGATGCAATCACCTTCCCGGAAACATCCAAGAGTTCCACCTTCGCGTTCCGGCCTGCAAGTCCATTTGTTGCCACGAACTGGAC
Organism: uncultured Fibrobacter sp.; assembly: GCA_946405515.1. Lineage (GTDB taxonomy): Bacteria > Fibrobacterota > Fibrobacteria > Fibrobacterales > Fibrobacteraceae > Fibrobacter. Next base: position 33,692 of record CAMJHM010000015.1, read on the forward strand.
ATTGACGGCACTACCGCTACGATAGAAGCGGACATCCTTGAATGCGTATTCCACCTCGGGCTTGGCTTGCGGGGCCACACGGACGACAGCCGTCTTCTTGAGGGAGCCGACCTTTACAGGAATCGCCTTGCCATCCTTCGCCTCGACCGTCTTGCCGTCCACCGTCACGAACACCTTGTTGCCCGTCGACTTTGCTTCAGCAAGACCCTCCAATTTAAGATACGCAGTTCTCTCACTCGACGCACTCAACTGGAGAGTCCATTCCATTTCTTCTGCTGCTGGCCTGAACGACCTCGCGAGGGCGCGGCCATCCTCGACAATCGAAAGCGACACATAATCGCCCATGCCAGAAGGCGGTTCGTCGCTCTTGAACACCTTGCTGCTCGTACCGAACAAGTTCCAGGAATCCTTCTTGCCATTGTCATCGGACAAGATGGCACGGATAGTCCAACCATCAGACGACTTCTTGAGCGCAGAAACCTTTGCGAGGGACTTCGTCCCGCTCTTCTTGAATTTCGGAGTTGCGGGGAACTGGATTGTCTGCGGACCACGCACCTGTACCCAGATGGCCTCATAAGGCTGCAGTTCCGTCGGAATTTCGTATTCACCAGACTCAACGTTCCAGCTCCACATCTCAACATCGGAATCCTCTATCGCAGACAGGTCAACGTTCCAACTATAGGGGTTGGCCACCATGTTCCAGCCACTATTGATGCTGTCGACATTCCAGACAATTTCTGCATTATCAACATACTTGGCAACCTTGCGTTTCAGGGGAGCTCCGTCATAGGAACCATACCAGTACCCAGTCATCCCGGAAACCTCATCGGAGCGGGAATAGGCACGGTACTGCAAGTAGTCGCCCATCTCCAAAGCTTCGTCCCAGCTGTAGAGCACATGGTATTCGTCCAAGTGCAACTTGCGAAGATCGACATCGGCGAGCGAAACCATCTGCCAGTGGCTTCTCTGGACACGAGTTTCATTCCAGGAGCCCCCATAAACAAAGGCGGAATCCATATCGCCACGCAAGGCAATTTCATAGACAATCGAATCACCGGGGGTTACACCAAAGGTCACAGATGCACCCCGCACAGAACCGGGTATGGAATCGAACAACAGTGTATCGACCAAGGTGGAGACACCGGACAACACGCGGACCGACAACCCGACCTTACCGGCCAAGGAATCCACACTGGCGTTAAACTTGAGACGCGCCATGGAGCCAGCCCATTCTATCTTGTGCGACTCGATTTTGAGAGCCGGGACACGAATAATTACCAAAGCACTGCTAGAAACGGGCAGTTCAAACGAAGAGGACGACACAGGTAGCGGCAATTCAGAAGAACTGGAGATAACCGGCACGAACTCCGAAGAACTGAGCGGGAAGAACCAGGAACTAGAACTTACAGGCGGAGGCAGTTCAATCGAACTAGAACTGATCAACCAAGGCCATGCGATAGAACTGGAACTAAACGTCGGGAACTGGAACGAGCTCGAACTGAATGTCGGGAACCAGAACGAACAGGAGCTCGGCACAGGGAACTGGCTGGAACTCGACTGCGGTTCCGAGGAACTGGACACCGCCACGGACGACGATGACGGAGGATTGGTGACAATCGGCTTCGCAAGCAGGTACGGGAAGTCATCGTTCAAGCCATCCTTGCGGGCCCAATATTCAACACCATTCTCGGCAAACGGTTCGTTCAGGAAGTCAGCAAATTCATCCATCTTCATAGAAGCAACAATCTTTGTGCCGTTGAAATTCTCGTTAACCGCCTCGGACTCACCATTACGGACATTGTAACGCACATCCCAACACGTGGCATTGCCGTTCAACTTGGTCTTGCCTCTGCACTCGTTCTCGATCAGGCTCCAGTCATCGCCCTGCGCCGACGACAAATATTTGGCATTGCCCCCCTCGAACTTGCCAAAGGCATCAAGAGCATCCTCACCATTATGGTACGTGGAAACAATTTTCCTGAACACCTTCGTTCCGTTCAGCGTAAGCAGGCCGACCAAGTAACCCTCGTGAACATCGTTCGTAAGGTTCCTGCCAGGAATCGGATGGATTGTGCCGATATGGTACACATTCTCCATAGCAAAGCCCTTGCTGCTCAGCAAGCGTCCGAATACGCCACCTACATACAGGGAGTCGGCCTGGGAGAAATCCCCATCCACGTTGAAGTCGCCGATAATCGCGACATGGTCCACTTTGTTCGGCATGACGCAGTAACCGCAAAGCCCGCCCACAACAGCAGAACCCTCTACCGGGAATGCAGGATCCGCCCCGGCATTGAGGGCAAGCAAGGACGGATTGTCCAGCTGGACATTTTCAAAGGCCACATAGAGGACGCCCGCATTATCGGCAAACGAACCGAAAATACCACCCATACGGACGATGTTCAGGCTATCGGTCACCGAAACACGGCCATTGAACAGGGCGTTGCGCACCGTCAAGACGGAATCTCCGTCCGTGTACGATCCAATCGTATTGGGCCGAGTCACGGCCTTACCGACAAAGCCACCCACCATCAAAGAATCAATTGCAGCGACTTCGCTGCCTCCGGCGGTATGCCCTTGAAGGCCGCTTATAGCGACTTTTATTTCCATCGACGAGATATTATCCACCAAGGCATCCGCATGACGGGCAAGGCAAGCGCTACCGGCAAAGCCACCCATGAATACGTTGGCACTTATGTTCTCGACATCCGGCTTTTTAACCAGCACGAGCGGTCCGCTAGTTTGGGAATTGGAAATAGAAACAAACGATTCGCTCGTTACTTCGTTCTTGGTCGATACGCAAGTTTGTTCACCAATCAAGCCGCCAGAATAGTACTCGTAAAAATCCGCCTTCGTCAGAGAGTCCTTAATGTTAGGAGTCACATCTACGTTGCTGATTTTGAATTTGGCACCCCCATCAAGCGCACTGCGGCCAATCAAGCCGCCCAAATGCACTACCGAGCCCTGCGACCTGTTAATAGAACCATAAAAGGCGACATTATTCACTGACAAATCCATAATTTCGTCGGCCTGATTCATGTAGGGCGCCACCTCCCCTATGAGGCCGCCCATCGTCTTTCCACTGAAAATCTTGGTATAAACCCGATCTTTCAAAGGCTTTTTCAGCATTGTCACATTTTCAATTTTCATGGAGTCGATTTCGGGGATGTTATTTTTCCGCCGAGAAAGCACATACATGCCAACTAGGCCCCCAACAACAGTAGACGTGTCGGCAGACAGATTCTGAACCCTGGAGATCACATTGATATCTTGCAAGTTAAGATTCACGGCATACGCAACAAGGCCTCCTAGGTAGGCACGATAACCGCTCCCCCAACCCGTAAGATTGCCTCCCGCATAGTCATCCGCATCGCCCAGGTCCACCTCGTTATAGATGATGAGGTCGTCGTTACTGAAGATCCGTAAAAAGGTGCTGTTTTCCAAATAGCCGGCAAGGCCCCCAGCCATGGGGGCAGAGATTCGGACATTGTCCAAAGTGTCATCGTATAACAAAGACCGCGTCATTACGCCCGCCAAACCACCAACAGGCCCGAAATAGGAGGCCTTGGGTGTCACGGAAGAAGCCGCATCGGGGCCCTTTATGGTAAAACGAAAATTTTTGAGAACCAGATTATGGACATTGACCGAATCAAGTTCCTTGAAAAAACCAATTGTATCGAGAACGCGATCAACCGAATAATCAATGATTTCTGTATAGCACACATTCTTGACGTCAAACCCGTTTCCGCTAATTTCCCCGTAATTCGGCTTGAACTTAAGGGGAGTGTGATTGACAGCGCAAACCGTATCTCCGCCAACGACTTCAATTTGTCCAAAATCAAAATCACTCAAGAACACAATCGTTCCGCTCTTCAGCGGATCCCAAAAACTGTTACCCCCCGCAGGGCGCCAATCCGCATTCATCAAAGAATCAAGAACAAATGCTGTACGGGAGAGCGTATTCAATCTCGCTCCAGTACACCTTGCCCCTTCCATATTACTGCCGCCAAACTGCGTGCCACCGAACAGCGCACCACCGAACTGAGGAAAAACGTAAGCCGTTGCAGGAATCGCACTATTACCACAGGAGTCTGTTCCCTGCGAAATATAAGCTGTACCATTATTGTCATCATAGAGATTTACAAAGCCCGCATTGTTTTCCAATCCCTGAGCAAAGACGGATCCCGCCGTAAGGAATCCCCAAATGAATAAAAAAATGGATTTTATTTTCATGCCTTATACCCTGCCTCGATTATTTTCTCTATATAAGATACTATCAAAAAGGGGAAATATTCCAATTGAGAGTTTCTTTTTATTTACACTGTGATAGGGCGCAACTGCAAAAACTGCCCAAAATACTACAAAATGACAGGCGTCACATGTTTAATTTTGTACAACACTTTTTTGGGGTAAGAGGCTAGGATCTAGAGGCTAGAATCTAGGGGGATGAGGCACGAGCGGTGAGGTATGAGCGGCGAGCTGTGAGGCTTCGAGAGACTAGAGAATACCTTTGACCACTTAGTGCTTTAGCACTTATGTGGGCATGGCCACCTTTAGGTGGGAGGCTAGTGAAAAGAATCACGCACTTCGTGCGTCAATATAAGACGGCGAAGCCGTGATATTTTTCCCTAGATCCTAGATCCTAACCCCTAACCTCTATTTACCGCACACCTCAAAGGCACGAAGTGCCGACCTCGTGCCTCAAAGCGAGCTTGCGAGCGACCTCATACCTCAAAGGGAGCGTAGCGACCGACCTCGCGCCTACTTCACATCGTATTCGGGGATCGGCAGGCTTTCGCCGGATTTCATCGCGGCATCAAGCTTCTTAGACTTTTCCGGATCGAGCCACCAGTAAACAGGGATGGCGTCTTCGCGGTTGAAGTGGTCCAGCACCTTTTCGGGCATGCCATAGCGGTTCCAGTACAAAATGCGGTGGTGATCGCACTGCCACATGAGTACATACGGCACAATTTCGGCGAGGCGGTTATCCAAAGCCTTCAAGATTTCGTTGCGCTTGGCGAGGTCAAATTCAGTCTTCTGCAAGTTGATAAGGCTATCGACAACTTTATCCTGAACGCCAGCAAGGTTGTTCGTACCCTTCTGGAGTGCGGTGGCGGAATGCCAGCTCGCTTCGGGGTCACGGAGGCGGCCTGCCCCCCAATTCACCCAGTAGAGGTCGAAGTCCGCATCGTCGAGGCGCTTGCGGAGCGTACTCTGGCTCATCTGCTCGATGGTCGCCACCACGCCCACCTTCTTCAGGTCTTCCTGGAACAGCGTGAGGTGGCGCAGGTCTTCTTGGCTCGTGATGAAGTTGATGGCGAAGGCCTTGCCGTCTTTCTCGAGCACGCCCTGGGCGTTCACCTTGTAGCCCGCTTCGGCAAAGAGGGCGCGGGCGCTGTCCGGGTTGAACTTGTAGAGCGGTGCGGTCGGGTTCTGGTTGCCTTCCCACAAGTCGGGGTAGTAGCTGTTCAGCAAGAAGTACTGGCCGAACATGTACTTCTCGTTCATGGCCTCGCGGTTCAGAAGCATGCTCAAGGCACGGCGGACGCGGACGTCCTGGAACTGCGGCTTGCGCAGGTTGATGGCCATACCCTGGAAGCCGATGGGCTCCTTGTTAAAGATACGCTGTTTGACGGCCCAGCCCTTCTTGACGGCATCGAAGTCGGTCTGCTTCATCCAGATGCTGCTGGTATAGATGGCATAGGCGTTGAAGTCCTGCTTCTTGAAGGCTTCGAGCGCCTTCGTCTGGTCGTTCATGAAGCGGTAGCGGATTTTCTGGAAGTTGTACTTGCCGTGGTTCCAGTTCTTTTTGAAGCCCCACCAGTCGCTGCGGCGCTGGAGTTCCACAAAGCGGTCTTCGCGGAACGTCTTGATGATGTACGGGCCGGAAACAACCGGGAATTCGTAACGAATCTTGTTGAAGTCCTTGCCTGCCCACACGTGCTTCGGGAACGCGAGCATGCCCGCCGCTTCCCAGAAGTTGCCCCAGTGCGATTCCTTCGCGGTCATCTTCATCGTGAGGCTGTCGACCACCTCGGGGCGGTCGAAACGGCTAAGCCCGACCTTGAAAATCGGGGTGAGGTTCTTCTCGTCCATGATGACGTCGTAGTAGAACTGCACGTCTTCGGCGGTGACGGGCTTGCCGTCGCTCCACCGGGCCCGCGCATCCACGTGGAAGGTGAACGTCTTGCCGTCTTCGCTAACGCTCCAGCTGTCGGCGAGGATACCGACTTCGCGGTCCTCGGTGGAGTGCAGACTCACGAGCGGCTCGAACATCATACCCATGAGCTCGGCGGAGAAACTGTTGTAGTCTTCCCACATGTTGAAGGACTTTGGCATCGCGGAGCCCCAGAGGGTAATCGTTCCGCAGGGGCGGGCGTCCTTCGAGGCAATCGGGTCGAACTCGCCCGTGGCGGTAGAATCGACCGGCAGTTCCGGGCAGTTCAGTTCGGCGGACTTGCCCGCGGACTTGGAGGCGCCCTGTTCGTTGCAGGCCGTGAGGGCCAAGGCAGACAGCATCAGGGATGCCAGTGCAATACCATAAATTCTCGTCTTCATATTCTTCATACTATCGTCTCTCGTTTGATTAAGTTTCGAGGCTCGGGCCTCATACCCTTCAGATGACTAGCGGAGATTGCTTCCGCCACGCTTCGCTCGCGGCAGGCTCTGGCAATCGCCCTTCGCAATGACAATTCCTGCGACCAGTCACGCCTTCTCTCTCGTCTCTCGTCTTTTGTCTCTCGTCTATTACGGCAAGCCCACGTGGCGCTGTTTCTGCTTCTTCACCTTGGGGCCCTTATCGGACGCTTCAGGTTCAGCCGCAGCCATCTCGGCCCTGAGAATTTCCAGCGAAACTCGGGCAGCTTCCTGCTCGGCCTTCTTCTTGTTCGGACCGGTCCCCCGACCGTAGACCTTCCCGTTCACGGAGACCTCGGCAGTGAATGACTTCTGGTGTTCCGGACCGTCTTCGGCCACAATCGCGTACTCTGGGGACATGTGCAGCTTGGAGCCCTGCGTGAGTTCCAGCAGCTCGCTCTTGTAGTTCACGAAGTCCTCGGCCACGATGATTTCTTGCACTCGCGGGAAATGGAAACGGTTGAGGATGGCGCGGACCTCTTCGAGCCCGCCGTCCAGGTACACCGCCCCGAGCACCGCCTCGTAGGCGTCGGCGAGGATGGTTTCCTTGCCCCGACCGCCCATCTTGGCCTCGGACTTGCCAATCTTGATGTAGTCGCCCAGGTTCCACTCCTTGGAGGACTGGGCGCAGGCATGGCCGGAGACCACGGCGCTCTTGCGCTTGGAAAGGTTGCCTTCGGAATCGTCGGGGTACGTCTTGTACAGGTACTCCGTGGTCAGCATGTTGAGCACGGAATCACCCAGGAACTCCAGACGTTCGTTGTTGTTTGTGTACGGGAGGTCCTTGCCGGACAGGAAAGACCGATGCACCAAGGCATGGGCCAGCAGTTCCGGATCGCGGAACCTATACCCGAGCTTCGCCTCAAGCCCGTCACCGGACTTCTGGCGAAACCAGAGTTTTAGCACTTTGTGGAGGAGAGTATTCTTTTCCATATTTAATAGGGGTTAGGGGCTAGGGGGGTATTAGACGAGAGACGAGAGACGAGAGACGAGAGATTATTTAGTTCATTCCGTGCGAAGCACCATTATTCATCTTTCGTCTTTCGTCTGTAGGGCGAAGCCCGTTCTTTCGTCTAATAAGAAAGGGCAGCCTCGTTCGGGCCGCCCTGTCCAGTTGCTTTTCCGATGAGAACCGAATTAAGCCTTCTTGGATTCGATGAAGGCGACCACGTCGGCAACCTTCTGGAACTTTTCGGCATCGGAATCGAGGATTTCGACTTCGAATTCGTCTTCGAGAGCCATAACCAGTTCAACGCGATCGAGAGAGTCCGCACCCAGGTCGTTGCCGAATTCGGATTCCATCTTCACGTCTTCGGCCTTGACTTCGAGCTTGGCGACGATGACGTCGGTAATCTTCTTGAAAATTTCTTCTTGTGTCATTGTTAACTCCGTTTGGATTGTTTGATGTTAAATTTAATAAAAAATGGCTAGGCGTTCAACCCACCATCTACACCCAGAATCTGGCCAGTGATGTAGCAGGCGTCATCGGAAGCCAAAAAAGCGACCGCATTGGCCACATCTTCGGGTTTTCCGATACGTCCGAGGGGGATTTGGGCTGCATATTTTTCCTTGGTGGCGTCGTCCATGGCGGCGGTCATGTCGGTCCCGATGAAACCGGGAGCGATGGCGTTGACCGTAATGCCGCGAGAGGCGAATTCCCTCGCGTTGGAGCGGGTCATGCCGATGATGCCGGCCTTGGCAGCGGCGTAGTTGGCCTGTCCGGCCTGGCCACGCAGGGCGTTAATGCTTGAAATGTTGATAATGTGGCCGGTACGCTTGCCCATCATGGTGCGGGCGACGGCACGGGTACACAGGAACACGGAACGCAGATTGGTCGCAATGACCGCGTCAAATTCTTCGTCCTTCATGCGCATCAGGAGGCCGTCACGGGTGATTCCGGCATTGTTGACCAGGATGTCAACCGTGCCCATGTCGGCGATAATCTGCTTGAACACATTCTGGACAGTCTCGGAGTCGGCCACGTTGCATGCGTAGCTCTTGACCTGCACCCCAAGTTCGGCGGAAAGTTTGGCCGCCAGTTCTTCCTTGACCGAGGTGGAAAGGATGGCGACGTCCGCACCTTCGCTAGCAAGCTTTGTAGCGATGGCGAGACCGATACCACGGGAAGCCCCCGTGACAATGGCTTTTTTACCTGTAAGTTTTCCCATAGTAGTTCCTGTGGTTGGTTGTTAATAGTTTTCAGACGAGAGACGAGAGACGAGAGATATTTTAATTAGTTCTGTGCGAAGCATCATATATATTCTTTCGTCTTTCGTCTGTAGCCGCGTAGCGGCGTTCTCTCGTCTATAAAGCCTGGAATGCCTCGATGGTTTCCACCGGCGTGACCTTCACGTCGCGGCTGATCTTACGCATCAGGCCCATGAGCACCTTGCCGGAGCCGACTTCCACGCCCTGCGTGACACCCAGGGACATGGCCTTGTTCATACAATCGTTCCAGCGGACCGGAGACACCAGTTGGCGCACCAGCAGGTCGGCAATTTCGCTACCCTTCGTGACCGGTTCGGCAATCACGTTCGCGATGACCGGCTTTTCGACGTCCTTGAAGGTCGTCTTGGCAATCGCTTCGGCGAGGCCGGCCTGGGCAAACTGCATCAGCGGGCTGTGGAAGGCGCCCGAAACGGCGAGCGGAATCGCCTTGATACCAGCGGCACCGCAGTTTTCCACGAGCTTGTTCACACCGGCGACCGCACCGGACACCACAATCTGGCCCGGGCAGTTGATGTTGGCCGGGACCACGACGCCTTCGGCCTTGACCGCTTCGCAAAGTTCAAGAATCTTGGCTTCGTCCTGGCCCATGATGGCAGCCATCG